>CAYFMZ010000014.1:26716-35948 GCA_964344275.1 uncultured Proteiniphilum sp. | reverse complement strand
CTGTCGAGTGCTGTGTTCACGATAATTTTCCGAAGCCAAGGCTTAAAAGGGTAGGAGGTATCGTACCCCGAGATTCCAGAAAAAACTTTAATAAAACCATCGTTTACTACATCAAGGGCATCATCGCGTTGCTGACAATACCGCAAGGCAATACTTAACGCGTAACCAAAAAAGTGCTTGTAAAGCTTCTCTTGCAACTTGCTATCATTACGGCTACAACCGCGGATAATTTCACGCAACTTGTTGTCGTTATCGTTCACTTCACTACGCTACTTTGTTTTTTATTGAATGATGTTATCCTATCGTCGGGTTTGGGATAGCATCTTGATTAAGTAGTCGGTTGACCGTTTAGGGATTACTTGAAACGGGGATATCCGCGTCTTTACTGTTCACTTTTTTTGACGCGTTGGATACAATTACAACGGCATTTTGCAATTGCTCATCCCCATTTTTAAAGATGAGTTCGTTTAAATCAACGGTAAGAATCACTTGTTTTATTTCATCCGAGGGGGTACAGTCTTTCGCGTTTCTTTTAATAAATATTCGGGTTTGTGGAGGGAAAGACTCCATGATCGACCCATCCCAAATAATCTCGAACTCGTTTTCATTACAGCCCGCGAGGAAAGACACCGTGATATGGAGCAGGTCCCCTTCACGGTTAACCTGATCAATCTCGAAAAGCTTCGAATAGGTTTCCGATCGTTCCTGTTGAGTCTTGAAGTATAGTCCCACGTCCTTTTTAAACAGGAAGTTTTCTTTGCGAATCGTGTAAGGGTTGGGATCTGTCATTTCTTCCACTTCGTTGTTGCATGCCACCGCAATCCATAAGACGCCGGCAGTGATCATCAAAAATAGTATACGCTTCATATTCTTTGATTTTTAAATTTATAACTGGCTTTCGTTTTATACCTATACGACTCACCCAGCGAAAACGCTACAAAATATAAAAATAATTCAAGTTTAGCGTGCATCAACTATTCCAATTACAGATAAAAAAGCCCCTCGGCAACGATGCACCGGGGGGCTGTATTGACACTGCTCGCGGCCTTCAGGTTGTCTATTGCCTCGAAAAGCTGCCGATCTGAGGTGACGCTTTCTCCATGGTTACGTGAATTGCGTAATAGATTCCGGCTATAGTGAGCCGCCTAATCCCGATGAGCAACAAAAAACGGGTCCCCCAATGGAGACCCGAAAAGTTGTTTTGAAAACTCGCGCTAGTTCTTTAACAAACCGACTACTTGTTCTTGAGCAAGTCGCGAATCTCGGTCAATAATGCTTCTTCCTTGGTTGGTTCGGGCGGAGTTTCCGGTGTGGGCTCTTCCTCTTTCTTCCGCTTCATAGAATTCATCGCCTTGATCACCATAAAGATGGCCGTTCCCACGATCAGGAAGTCTACTACCGCTTGAATAAAAGCGCCATAATTCCAAGTAATAGCCGGCGTAACCACTTCAGCTCCTTCCATGACAGCCCCTTTAAGGACTACCTTCAATTCCGCGAATTGACTGTCGCCTACCAACATCGCGATGGGAGGCATCAGGATGTCGTTGACAAACGAAGTGACGATCTTGCCAAAAGCGGCACCGATCACGATACCCACGGCCATGTCTACGACGTTGCCGCGCATTAAAAACTCTTTTAGTTCCGTTCTAAATGACATAGTTTTTTGATTGTTGGTTGATAATGTGCAAAGAAAGCGAAAAAAATATAAATAACAAGTGGGTTAGTGAATTATTTGCGTTAAGCCATATGAGCAGAACCAAGCTTGCTTGGGTTTTGCCATGGCGAGCAAATATCTAACGTCAGTGAAATATTTCTGCGAGCATACACCGGGCAGAGCCGCCGCCATGAGTTTCAATGGTCGAAAGGTCTACCGAAAGTATTTTATTATAGGTGCTGATGGCCCGTTCTTGGGGAATGGTTAGGGAGTCCCTCGCGGAAGCAGACATCACCATAAATGGTTGGCCATTGCGGCTTTTAACCTCCAGCATATTGCCGGTAAACCGCGTAAGTTGTTCGAGTGATATCTCCACGATCACTTTTCCCGCGGATGAGAGTTCCGCGGCCACTCTCTTCCGCTGGCTCTCTTCTGTAATGGATTCGAGGCACACCACGGCTACTTGCATACCTATCTCCATCATTATATTCGTGTGGTAAAGTGGGTGACCTACCGTGTCAACTGCATCGAACACTATAGGGTCGAAACTCATCTTGGAGCAGAAGTCGGCCAGCACTTTCTCCGACGTGCGAACCGAGCGGCAGCAGTAGGCTATTCGTCGACGCCGGTCGAATACCATGCTGCCGGTTCCTTCCAAGAACTCCCCTTCCTCTTCCCAGCGTGTGAGGTCGATCACCTTCCGGTGATTCATCTTCCTGCGGAGCAGATCCAGTACCTCGCGTTTCCGTTCCTTCCTCCGATTTTCTGCAAACATGGGGTACAGCACTAGTTCACCCGTGGTATGCGAAGAGAACCAATTGTTTGGAAAGAGGGAGTCGGGTGTCCATGGCTCGGGCGTATCTTGAACTACGGTGACATCCACGTCGTTCCGGCGCAACAGCTCCACGAATGCGTCGAACTCTCGAAGCGCATTTTCGGCCACTGTATCCGATGGCGTCAACTCAGCTTCTGCTCCCCGCACCATTAAATCGCCTTCCACGGCGTGTTGGAAAAAGTTATTCCCTGCCGTCTCCTTGTTAAAGGCAAACCGGTAGGGGCGCACCATAAGTATTTTAGAGGTTGTTTGCATGCTCGTCAAATTTTACTCCAATGACCGGATCGATTGCCGGATGATCGCGATCGCCTCGTGTAGCTGCTCCTCGGTAATCACTAACGGAGGCGCGAAGCGAATGATATGCTGGTGCGTCGGTTTTGCCAATAGCCCGTTCTCCGCCATCACGAGGCACACATCCCACGCCTCCTTCCCGTTGTGTGGGTTAATGACTACCGCATTGAGTAGCCCTTTTCCCCGTACCTGCCCGATAAATGGACTCTCTATCTTCCCGATTTCTTCGCGGAAGATCTTGCCCAATCTTTCGGCTTTCTCAACAAGGTTCTCTTCTTTTACTACCTCCAATGCCGCCATGGCCACCTTGCAAGCCAAAGGAAAGCCACCAAAAGTGGAGCCGTGTTGTCCCGGTTGTATGGTGAGCATGATCTCATCGTCCGCGAGAACGGCAGATACAGGGAGTACGCCTCCAGAGAGGGCTTTACCCAAGATCACGATATCGGGACGCACCCCTTCATGGTCGGAGCACAGTAGTTTTCCGGTACGAGCAATGCCGGTCTGTACCTCATCGGCAATCAATAAAACGTTGTGTTTTTTGCACAGTTCACTGCACCGTTTCAGGTAGCCCTCGTCCGGAACAAATACTCCTGCTTCTCCCTGAATGGGTTCCACCAAGAAGCCGGCAATAAACTCGCTTTTTTCTTTGAGGAGGGCCTCCAGTGCACCCGTGTTGTTGTATGGGATAATCTCTATTCCCGGTAGATAGGGGCCGTAATTGTTCCGTGCATCGGGATCGGTAGAAAGGGATATAACAGCGAGGGTTCTGCCGTGGAAGTTGCCTTCGCATGCCACGATAATGGCTTTGTTTTCGGGGATTCCTTTTTTTTGATATCCCCATTTACGAGCAAGCTTCAATGCCGTTTCCACCCCTTCGGCACCGGTATTCATCGGTAGCACCTTATCGTACCCGAAAAATTGGTGAATATACTCCTCGTATGGTCCCAAGGCATCGTTATAAAAAGCCCGGGAGGTGAGGCAGAGTGTTTCTGCCTGTTCTTGCAGCGCTCTCACGATTTTGGGATGGCAATGCCCTTGATTCACGGCCGAGTAGGCAGATAAAAAATCAAAATATTGTTTCCCATCTACATCGGTCACAAAGCATCCTCTCCCACTGGAAAGCACCACCGGTAAGGGGCGATAATTATGTGCCCCGTATTTCTCTTCCAGGTTGATGTAGTGATTGCTTTTTATTGATGCTTCCATTGGATAACAAGTTTTATTTCTCTGTGAAAAAATAAGAGGGCGAAGTGATGGCTCTATTGGCGAAGCTCCAAGTTCCGGAACTGTATCTCTTTTCCTTCACTTTGAAGTCCAATATGTCCTTCTCTAACCTCGCTCGTGGCACTGTTCTGCAGTACATCGTTTACATAAACAGTGATCTCCCCCTCGTTCACCGTAACACGCACCTTATTCCATTCTCCTACCGCTTTTTCGTTGGATGGTTGCTGTTTGGCAATCACGGGAAACGCGGGGCGCTCTGTAACTCCTTCCGGCAACATGTACTCGTTGAGGTCTGATCCTCCCAAGAGTACGAAATCCCCCGCTTTACCTGCTGCTAACTGGCACTCGATCCCGTTGGGGAAAGGATTGAGTGGCTCTTCAATTAGTACAAACACGCCGCTGTTGCTCTCCTCCCCAGCCCACCGGTATTCAAGTTCAAGCGTGAAGTTGCGATATTTTTTCTGGGTATACATGTATCCCAAGGGTTCACCCATAATACGGATAATGCCGTTATCGACCATGTATACTTCTTCCGAGGGCACAGCATCGCCTTCGATCACGAAGTTCCAGTTCGAGAGGTCTTTACCATTGAATATCGCCTCTTCCTGTTGCGTACAACCCGAAATTAACAACAAGAGTAATGTAAAAACTGTAGATAGAATTGTCTGTTTCATAGTGTAATTTGAATGAATTAAATTGCTTTACACAAAAATAGGATTTTTATACGGATTATAAAACGAATCCTTTAAAAATGTTCCCTCGGTAAACATTATAAGCCGAGGGAGTCGTTCTAAGCAATAGAAGCCTCAGCAACTAAAAGTAAAAAAGATTGTGGGAGAGGGTAGAAATATCTACATTCGCGTACGTAGTAAGAGATGTAATTTAAGATGGATAAAGCGCGTTTCCTGTGGGTTGATGATGAGATGGAACTTATGAAGCCGTACGTACTTTTTCTCGAGGAAAAGGGATACGTCACGGAATGCGCGGGAAATGGGCACGAAGCGATCGAGATGTGCCAGGATAAGGCTTACGACATTATTTTCTTAGACGAACATATGCCCGGGATGTCTGGATTAGAAACACTTACACGGCTGCATCGTTTTATTCCGCATGTCCCGGTGGTAATGGTTACCAAAAGCGAAGATGAGGGAATCATGAATCAAGCGATCGGTAAAAAGATAGCCGATTACCTTATCAAGCCGGTGAATCCCCATCAGGTATTGTTGTCCATTAAAAAGTTACTTGAAAAGAAGAGGCTCGTCGTTGAAGACGCGGCCACTCGCTATCGAGAGGCGATGGCTCGGTTGAGTCAGGAGATCAGTGATGGATGTACGGTGGATGATTGGTTAGCAGTGTACCGTGAACTGGTCTACTGGGAGCTCGAGCTCGAATCGTCGCAACACCCCATGAGGGAGATGGTGGCTATGCAAAAAGCAGAGGCTAACCAGGGGTTCTCGAAGTTCGTGCAAAAGAAATATGAACAATGGGTACATGGAGCACCCGGACGCCCAGTGATGAGCCCCGACCTGTTCGAGGCCTACCTCTTTCCCATGCTCGACAAGGGGGAGAAACTTTTTTTTATCCTTATCGATAACTTTCGGTTCGACCAGTGGCGATCGGTTAAAGAGAGCGTGAGCCATCTGTTTTCATATAAGGAGGATCTCTATTTTAGCATTCTCCCCACGGCAACCCCCTACGCGAGAAACAGCCTTTTTTCGGGGTTGATGCCTGAAGAGCTATCGGTGAGGTATCCGGAATTATGGGTCGACGAGTCGGACGACGAGGGAAAGAACCAATTGGAAGAAGAGCTTGTTCGATCGCAACTGCTCCGATCGGGACGAAAGCACTCTTTCTCCTATCATAAAGTGAACAGCAATCAAGAGGGTGTGCGGCTATTGTCCCGTTTTTCGGAGCTGGAGGATAAAGATCTCAACGTGGTGGTATTCAATTTTATGGATATGCTTTCCCACAGCCGAACCGAATCAAAAATGCTACGTGAACTCATGCTGGACGAGGCGGCTTATCGCTCGTTCACCCGTTCGTGGTTTCTTCGATCCCCGCTCGATCAGTTTCTTAAAACGATTGCTAGTCGTGGTTACCGGGCCGTACTTACAACCGACCACGGGGCTATTCGTGTAAAAAATGGGGTGAAGGTGATAGGCGATAAGGGGACCAATAGCAACCCTCGCTATAAACTGGGGAAAAATCTGGCGTATGACCCGAAGAAGGTATACGCTGTCCATCGTCCGGAGAACGTGAAACTTCCTGCTCCCAACGTGAGTACTCGTTATATATTTGCTCGGAATAGCGATTTTTTAGTGTACCCTAACCATTTCAATCAATACGTGTCCTATTATGAGAATAGCTTTCAGCATGGAGGAATTTCCTTAGAAGAGATGGTCATCCCTTTTGTCACTCTCACCCCTAAATAGGGAGATAGATATGAATAAAAAGAAATAAGTAAAGGCTTAACAAGATAAACATGGAGTTATTGATCAACGATATATCGGACATCGGCCGCGCCGCACGGGAGTTTAGGGAGGCTATGGGCAATGACAAGGTTTTTGCCTTCTATGGCAGTATGGGAGCGGGTAAGACCACTTTTATCAAGGCTGTTTGTAAGGAACTGGGTGTAATGGAGACGGTGGCTAGCCCTACCTTTGCTATTGTTAACGAGTATCGCGATGGGAGAGGGCAATCGATTTATCACTTCGACTTCTACCGGATCAGTAGGTTAGAAGAGGTTTTCGATTTCGGGTACGAGGATTACTTTTACAGCGGCAATACCTGCTTTATCGAATGGCCGGAACTGGTAGAATCGATATTGCCTGAAAATACCGTCAAAGTTGCTATTAGAATCGGGAAGGATGGTAGCCGTATTGTGGAAAGAATTTAATGGAAAAATCACGTCAATTAAACGAAAATCGGTTTAAACACTCTTATTCGATAAATATTCGCGATAATATGCTGAACAATCCCTATATTAGCTTTGCCAAAACCGACGAAATGGAGAAAACAGTTCACTTTTTAGCTTTTGGCCCCTTGTGACTAAATTTTTAATCGGATGAAACGATATACGCTTGTCTTGCTTCTTTTTTTCTCTTCCTTGACACTGTTCTCGCAGGTCAATACCGATCGTGTGATGATGATTGGTAAAAATGCACTCTACTTTGAAGATTACGTGCTGTCGATACAGTATTTCAATCAAGTGATCACGGCAAAACCCTATCTCGCGGAGCCCTATTACTACCGGGCAATGGCTAAGTTCATGCTGGATGATTTCCTGGGAGCCGAAGAGGATGCCTCCCGTTGCTTAGAACGAAATCCTTATTACTTGGCAGCTTACCAGCTCAGGGGTGCCGCACGGCAAAATCAGGACAAGTACGAGTTGGCGGCCACCGATTACCAGCGAAGTCTGGAGTTTTTCCCGGAAGATCGACTCACGTTGGTCAACATGGGTATCGTGAATATCGAGCTGGAGCAGTATGAAGTGGCCGAGAAGTTTTTTGAAGTGCTCCTTCGTCGTTATCCTGATTACACTCCGGGATATTTGGCTCGTTCGCACATGTATATACAGATGAAAGATACGGTGAAGGCTATGGGCGACTTAGATATGGCAATAAAGAACGACCCTTATACCTCCCACTCTTTCTCTGCTCGGGGATTGCTCTATTTTCAACAACAGGAATATACCCTTGCGCTTGCCGACTTGGATGAGGCGATCCGTCTGGATCCCTATTTAGAGGGGAACTATATTAACAGGGGCTTGGTGAAATATCATCTGAACGACCTTCGAGGAGCGATGGCTGATTATGACCGGGTGATTGAGATGGATGAGAACAACCTGATTGCCCGTTTTAACCGGGGACTCTTGCGGGCACAGGTGGCAGATAATAACCGTGCAATTCGAGATTTCGACAAGGTGATCGAATTGGAACCGGACAATACTATTGCCTACCTTAACCGGGCTATGCTGAATCGTGAAATTGGAAATTTAGATGGTGCATTGGCTGATTTAGACGTGGTGTTAGAGGCGCATCCCGATTTTTTCTCCGGTTATTACACGCGCTCTTACCTGAAGAGGGAACTGAACGACTTGGTAGGGGCTGAACAGGACTACATGTTGGCTCGAGTGGAAGAAGCTAAAGCCCGCACGGTGGCCACCGAGAATCCAGAACCCTTTGCCCAGGCCCGCGAGCGAAGCGAATCAAAGGATACCCGGGAAGAGACCGACAGCGATATTGAAAAATTCAATCTGCTTGTGGTGGCGAACGAAGAGAGCTCCGAAAAGAGTAAGTACCAGCGCCAAAGCAGAGGTAGGGTGCAGAACTTAAACGTTCCCGTGGAGAGGGAGCCTCGCTTTGTACTTACCTACTACGAGCGGGATCACGAGGTGCGCCGTCCCGTATACTACTCTGAAGAGGTGGATCGGGCAAACAGTGAGACAGGACTCGCTTGGATATTGAAGGTGACTAACCACGAGGCACCGTTGAACGAGCTGCAGGTGCAAGCTCATTTCCGCTCTATCGACCGCTACTCTGCACAGCTGGATAATGAGCCTGATAACGCAACGCTCTACTTTGGCAGGGCAATGGACTTTTCCTTGATACAGGATTATGAAAATGCATTGAAGGATATGGATCGCGCTATTAAGATAGCTCCCGATATGACAATGGCTCATTTTGCACGAGCGGTTATTCGCACTAGGCAGCTGGAATACCACTCGCAATTAGCGAGAGAGCCGGCTTTACTGGATAATAGTAGCAATGATATCGAACTATCGATTTTGAACGATTTGCCCGGTATCACTAGACGTTCGGAGCTATCTCTGGAATCGATCGAGTATGACGCTATTCTCAAGGAGTATGATGCGGTGATCCGTATCGCACCCGATTTTATCTTTGCCTACTATAACCGGGCAGAGATATTTATTATCGAGAAGGATTTTCGTGCAGCGATCGCCGACTACACGAAAGCAATCAATTTGGAACCGCAGTTTGCCGAGGCTTATTTTAATCGTGGGATATCCCGCCTATCGATAGGTGAAACACGGGAAGGACTGGATGATCTCCGAAAAGCCGGAGAGCTGGGGATCGTGCAATCCTATAGTATTATTAAACGAATGCAGTAGGATTTTTGGATAAAAACGCTTTCATCAATCACAAAATCATTACATTTGTAGAATGTAAGATGCGCCTCGGATGAGTTCAAGTAAACTTGACTCCTCT
>CAYFMZ010000014.1:5403-26616 GCA_964344275.1 uncultured Proteiniphilum sp. | reverse complement strand
CCTCGGATGAGTTCAAGTAAACTTGACTCCTCTCTCGGCTTTCATTACATTTGTAAAATGTAGGAGGCGATTGTAACTTAAAACGTCAATCGTGGAGTGAGGTGTAGTCGAAACAGATGCGGAGCTTCAATAAAACAGATAAAATAAGAACAATAGAGCATGGTGAAAATAACGTTTCCCGACGGAACCGTGAGGGAATATGAAAAAGGAGTAACGGGATTAGAGATCGCGAGAAGTATTAGCCAGCGCTTGGCTCAAGAGGTGTTGGCCGCGAGTGTAGATGGTGAGACGTGGGATCTCACGCGTCCAATCGAGAAGGATGCCTCCGTGAAACTGCTGAAGTGGGAAGACGAACAGGGAAAGTACGCGTACTGGCACTCGTCTGCTCACCTGATGGCCGAAGCATTGCAAGAACTCTACCCAGGAATAAAATTTGGTATCGGACCTCCTATCGAGCATGGGTTTTACTACGACGTGGATCCGGGAGAAGGCGTCGCCATTAAAGAGGCTGATTTCCCCGTGATTGAGAAGAAAATGATGGAGCTGATCGCGGCCAAAGAAGAGATCCGTAGAGAGAGTATCTCAAAGGACGATGCTATCCGCATGTTCTCTGATAGGGACGAAAATTATAAAGTAGAACTGATCAACGAACTGGAGGACGGTACCATCACTACCTATACCCAGGGACGCTTTACGGACCTTTGCAGAGGACCACACTTGCCTAATACTTCCTACATCAAGGCGGTGAAAGTATTGTCATCCGCGGGCGCGTATTGGCGAGGGAACGAGAAGAGGCCACAACTGACTCGTCTTTATGGGATTACCTTTCCTAAGAAGAAAATGCTAGACGAGCATTTGGTGATGCTTGAAGAGGCCAAGAAACGTGACCACCGGAAGATAGGAAAGGAACTCCAATTGTTCCAGTTCTCTCAGACCGTGGGAGCAGGGTTGCCGCTCTGGCTTCCCAAGGGAACCCAACTGCGAATGCGCTTAGAGGATTTCCTAAAGAGGATACAGCGTGAATTTGATTACGATCCCGTAATTACACCTCATATCGGCCATAAGCAACTTTACGTCACCTCCGGCCACTACGAGAAATATGGAAAGGATTCGTTCCAGCCTATTAAGACGCCCGAAGAGGGAGAAGAGTTCCTGCTCAAACCGATGAACTGCCCACACCATTGCGAGATATACAAAGCGTTTCCCAGATCGTATAAAGAGCTGCCGATACGGATGGCCGAATTTGGTACCGTTTACCGTTACGAACAGAGTGGGGAATTGCATGGATTGACCCGTGTGAGGGGGTTCACACAGGACGATGCACATATCTTCTGCACGCCCGATCAAGTAAAGGACGAATTCCTGAAAGTGATGGATATTATATTTATCATTTTTAAGGCATTGGATTTCCAAGATTTCGAAGCTCAAATCTCGTTACGTGATCCGGATGACAAGGAGAAATATATAGGAACCGATGAGAATTGGGAGAAGGCCGAACGAGCCATCGTGGAAGCTTGCCAAGAGAAAGGGCTCAAGGCAAAGGTAGAGTTAGGCGAAGCAGCATTTTATGGCCCCAAACTCGACTTTATGGTAAAAGATGCTCTTGGGCGACGTTGGCAGTTAGGAACCATCCAAGTGGATTATAACCTGCCGGATCGGTTCGAGCTGGAATATACCGGAGCAGATAACCAGAAGCACCGTCCAGTAATGATTCACCGTGCCCCGTTCGGTTCCATGGAGCGTTTCGTGGCTGTTCTTATAGAGCATACCGCTGGCAAGTTCCCGCTGTGGCTTGCACCTACCCAAGCTGTGGTGATTCCCGTGAGCGAACGTTTTAACGATTATGCCGATAACGTGGTAAAAGAGTTGAAAAAGCTCGATATACGTGCCGAAGTAGATGACCGCAACGAGAAGGTTGGACGAAAAATACGAGATAACGAATTAAAACGTATTCCTTACCTTTTGATAGTGGGTGAAAGAGAGGCGGAAAACGGAGAGGTTTCCGTAAGAAAACAGGGTGGGGAAGATAAAGGTTCCATAAAATTGAGTACATTAGCAAATGACGTATCGCGGGAAGTATCTGAGATGATGCATCCTGAAAGTTTAGGAATTTAGCTATATTGAGTACTAACAGATTTAAATTAGTAGAAAATAACAGAGAGAAAACATTAACAACACCTGAATGAGAAGAGACTCTAAAGACCAACACCGTATCAATGAACGTATCCGGGTGCCGGAAGTCCGATTGGTGGGCGACAACGTACAAGAAGGAATTTATCCCACCCGAGAAGCAAGAAAAATTGCCGACGAACTGGAATTAGATTTAGTTGAAATCGCGCCGACGGCTAAACCGCCCGTTTGCCGTATCATCGATTACCAGAAGTTTGTCTACCAGCAGAAGAAGAAACTGAAGGAACAGAAAGCAAAAGCGGTAAAAGTGACGGTAAAAGAGATACGATTCGGACCGCAAACCGATGACCACGATTATAATTTTAAATTGAAGCACGCGATTAACTTCCTCAAGGAGGGCTCTAAAGTAAAGGCTTTCGTGTTCTTCAGGGGACGTTCTATCCTTTTTAAAGAACAGGGCGAAGTGCTACTACTGCGCTTCGCGAACGACTTGGAGGAATATGCCAAGGTGGAACATATGCCCATTATGGAGGGTAAGCGCATGTCGATTATACTCTCCCCCAAAAAAGTAACTCCCCATCCCAAGAAAGAGGGTAAAGAAGTATAGATCTCACGCCCCGGGTTGCACGTACAGCCCGGGGCATTTTAATATATTGCCCTGTATCAAACCGTGAAAATAGATCACATTTCCACTAAGTTTAGTGACCGTATGGAGGATAAAGATTTAGTTCGTATAAATAAATATTTTAGCGAGGTTGGATATTGTTCGAGGAGAGAAGCGGATAGGCTGATCGAGCAAAAACGAGTGACCATAAATGGAGTCATCGCGGAGATGGGGAGTAAGGTAGGTCCAACCGATGAGGTGCGCCTGAACGGGAAGCTGATCGAAGCAAAAGGAAACAAGCAGGTATATATCGCGTTTAATAAGCCAAGAGGCATCGTTTGTACCACCGATTCCCGGAGAGAGAAGAACAATATCATCGATTATATTAAATACCCCGAGCGGATCTTCCCGATTGGGAGGCTCGATAAGGACAGTGAAGGATTGATCTTCCTGACAAGCGACGGGGATATCGTGAATAAGATCCTTCGCGCGGGGAACAACCACGAGAAGGAGTACCTGGTCACGGTGAAGCAACCCATTACAAAGTCGTTTATACACAAAATGGGCAATGGGGTCCCTATACTGGAAACCGTGACAAAGAAGTGCTACGTGGAACAGATTGATAAATTTACCTTTCGAATTATCCTTACCCAAGGGTTGAACCGGCAAATCAGGCGCATGTGCGAACAGCTTGGTAATAAGGTAGTGGAACTGAAACGCTATCGAATTATGAATATCGATCTGGATATCCCCATTGGTAAATGGCGCTATTTAACAAAAAAAGAGCTGGACGAAATTTTCAGGCTCGTGAAACACTCCTCCAAAACGAGCAAAGAGAGCACGCGATAGATGAATTGTGCGACTTCCGTGCTTTATCCTTATACTTTGTTGCATTCCGATAACAGGGGCAGCCCGGTGTTACACCTGTCCCGTGTTTAAACCGGATAATTTTATAATAACGCGATTGTTTTGATAATTCAAATTAAATCATTACTTTTGCACACTTTTTCGAACTCCGGAAGGGGGAGGGGAAAGATGAATATAAACAAATTCAAATAGAGCAAAATGCCAAAAATTAAGACTAATTCCGGTGCCAAAAAGAGGTTCGCCCTTACCGGAACAGGAAAAATCAAACGGAAGCATGCTTTTAAAAGTCACATCTTGACCAAAAAGACCAAAAAGCAGAAAAGAAATCTGACGAAAACGGGTCTTGTACACAAGGCGGACGAAAAAAACATCAAAACCCTTTTGGGTCTGTAGTAAAAACAGCAGTTGTTTTCCGGTAAAAAGATTTATTAACAGGATGCATATGCCCCTAAGATCTCTGCTAGACAGAGACGCTATCATTCAAAACAAGTAACATTATGCCAAGATCAGTCAATCATGTTGCCTCGCGCAACCGCAGGAAAAAAGTCCTGAAATTAACAAGAGGTTACTATGGCGCACGTAAAAACGTCTGGACAGTAGCCAAAAATACGTGGGAGAAGGGACTTACCTATGCCTATCGTGACAGGAAAAACAAAAAACGCAACTTTCGTTCACTATGGATCCAGCGTATCAACGCTGCCGCACGTGAAAACGGGATGTCCTATTCCCGCTTTATGGGTGCGTTACATAAGCATGAAATAGAGATCAACCGCAAGGTACTTGCCGACCTTGCTATGAATCATCCCGAAGCGTTCAAGGCTATCGTGGAGAAGGTGAAATAATCGACTAACTCGATTCATATAAAAAAGGAGAATCCATCGCGGTTTCTCCTTTTTTGTGCTTAATCATCTCGCCCACCGGGGTGCCGCATTTGTCCGTGCGGTGATTTATTCCCGGGTCGATGAGGTAAATCGCATCGATAATGGTAACTTTGTAACAATAAAAAACGATACTATGCTGAAAAGAAATCTAGTAAGTGTGATTACTGCTGTTTTGTTGCTCGCGGGAGTGTTCGGAGGATGTAAACCAAAAGGAGCAGCTTCTTCGGAGCCGGTAGTCTACTCCAACCCCTTACCAGTAGCTTTTGGGGATCCATTTATCCTACCGGCCTCTGACGGAAAATACTACATGTACGGCACGGGAGGGGTCAAAAAAGGCTTTGGTGCTTATAGTTCCGATGATTTGGTCGAATGGAAATTCGAAGGAGAGGTTTACTCAGGCGATCAGCCTAACTCGTGGACCGTGAAAAATTACTGGGCACCCGAAGTATATGAAATCGATGGGCGGTATTACATGTTTTTTAGTGCCGACTGGAGGGTGAACCCCACGAACGAGCTGGAGAACTTCCGTATTGGGGTGGCCGTTGCGGATAATCCCACGGGCCCATTCATGGAGGTGTCCGATGAACCGCTTTTCGATCCGGGATATCCCATCATCGACGCGAATATCTTACAATACAACGGCAAAACCTACCTCTATTATTCTCGTTGTTGCTACAAGAACCCGGTGGAGAGCGAAGTGGCAGATTGGGCGCGTGCGGAGGGAATGTTTGAGGAAATCGAGGAGAGCTGGGTGTATGGCGTGGAGATCTCTAACGACTTTACAACGGTAATCGGTGAGCCGGTGCTGCTGTTGCAACCCCCGGCAACCATGGATGATCCGCAGACGGAGTGGGAAAGCCGATCGGTGACAAGCGGGGAAGTGAACAGACGCTGGACCGAGGGGTCGTTTGCTTTCGAGCATGACAATAAAATTTACATTATGTATTCCGCTAACTTTTTCGGAGGACAAAATTACGCGGTAGGGTATGCTACTGCCGACCATCCTCTGGGGCCATTCACGAAAGCCGAAAATAACCCGGTGTTGGAAAAAAACATCGAACAGGGAGGGGAGGTAACCGGTACGGGCCATAACATGGTATTCAGGGTGAATAACGGTGAAAAGATGTATTGTGTATATCACGGGCGTACGGCAAAAACAGGCGACGAGCGGGTGGTGTTTATCGATGAGATGAAGATTGATGAGAACGGAGTCCTTACCGTGGATGGGCCGTCCACTCACGAGAAAGAGTTGTAAGCTGAACTTCAATAGAGTGATCGTAAATATTTGGTATGCGAACTATATCAACGGAAGAACAGGAACGCTTCGAGCAACTTATTAAAGAGTGCCCGGTTTGTTACGTGGGCATGACGATGGAAGATGGTTCACCCTACGTGATCCCGATGAGTTTTGGTTACGAGAAGGGTGTTTTGTACCTGCATTCCGCGCAGGAAGGGTCCGTTATCTCCATCTTGGAGAAAAACCCCAAGGTGTGTATTACATTTTGTACTCCTCCTCTACTGTTATGGCAACACGAAGAAGTAGCGTGCAGCTATGGAATGCGAGCGGACAGTGCTTTATGCTACGGGAAAGTGGAATTTGAAGAGGAATACGACGAAAAAGTACGTGCGTTGAACTTGATCATGCAGCACTATACCGAAAGAGATTTCTCCTACTCCACACCTGCTGTGAATGGTGTCAGGATATGGAAAGTGCCTATCGAAAAGTTATCTATCAGGGAGTTCGGTGTGCCGAGTAAAAACGCGCTGCGGTTTCGTTCCAGCAGAATACTGTAAACTTTCATCCAACGGTTGTTGTTGAATGGATGACATGGAATTTCAAGCAATCAATAAAATACAAGCAGTAGAAATGAAGAAAATAGCAACCCTTACACTTTTAGTAGTTGTCGTGTTTTCCGCTTTCGCGACCGAGCCACAGGCAAAGAAGACCGTGAAGCCGATCGATTTGACGAAAGCTACTTTTATTGAAAAAGTGTTTGATTATCAAACGAATCCCGACGAGTGGAGTTATAAAGGGGATAAACCCGCGATCGTGGATTTCCATGCCACGTGGTGTGGCCCGTGCCGAATTACATCCCCCATTTTGGCCGAGTTAGCAGCTGAATATGGTGACGAGATTTATGTCTACAAGATTGACGTGGACAAAGAGCCTGAGCTGGCGCGACTGTTCGGGGCAAGATCTATTCCAATGTTCCTTTTTATTCCGATGAACGAAGTCCCTCAAGTGGGGATGGGAGCATTACCCAAGAAATCATTCCGAGAGGTGATAGAAACCTTTTTGCTCAAAGACACCGAGTCTTCTTCGCTTTAATATAGTGGATGGTTCAGATGATTATTGCTCGCTTATATGATTACCACCAGAACGCATGATTACCAGCTATTACATAATTATCCGTCTAATTCTATGATTACCAGTCTGCAGAATCCCGCGATAAAGAACATCGTAAAGCTGTCCACCAAAAGTAAGGCGCGGGCAGAGCAGCAGCTTTTCATAGTGGAGGGGGCACGTGAACTCTCGCTTGCCTTGGGAGGCAGCTATGAAATAGTGGAAGTGTACCTCTGCAGGGAGCTATTTAACCAAACCCGTTACCCCCACGTGCTGGATTCCATCCCTAACTTTTCCTCGCACCGGATCATCGATATCTCCCGTGAAGTGTTTCATAAGATCGCTTATCGTGAAAACTCCGATGGCATCGTGGCGTTGGCAAAACCAAAAGCGCACGGCTTGAAAGATCTGGACTTGAGCACTAACCCCTTTATCATTATCCTCGAGTCGGTAGAGAAACCCGGCAACCTTGGGGCGGTATTGCGCACGGCCGATGCGGCAGCCGTGGACGCGGTGATCGTGTGCGATCCTCACACCGATCTCTATAATCCCAACGTGGTACGCTCCAGCGTGGGGGGACTCTTCACGGTACAGGTAGCCCTCTGTACTTCAGTTGAAGCATCGGAATGGTTACAAGAACACCGCGTTGTTTCCTTTGCTGCGGAATTGGAGGCGGCAGAGGAGTATCAAAACGTGGACTACACGGGGCCTTCTGCCATCGTGATGGGTACTGAAGCGGAGGGACTCACCGATTTCTGGTTGGCAAATGCAAAAAAGCGAATCAAAATTCCCATGCGAGGGAAAATCGATTCGCTGAATGTTTCCGTGTCTACGGCCGTTCTTACTTTCGAGGCGATGCGGCAGCGCGGGTTTTAAAAAGCCCCATCCCCGCTCGTCGGGTACTGCCTTAATCTATACATCATCACATCGTCACATTGTTAAATCAATCGACCTCGTATCCCCAGGTCTTTCCTTTCTCGATGGCCGGCACCCCGCGAGTCATCCATACCGGTGCAGGTTCTCCTTTTAAGTAATGGTCAAAAAACTGTTGCAGCCGGATAGCCAAATCCTTGGTGTTGCGGCGATGCACTAGGTTGTGTGCTTCATTGTTGTACTGTAGCATCCATACCGGTTTGCTGAGGCGGCGAAGCGACATGAAAAGCTCGATACCCTGGTACCAGGGAACCGCCCCGTCATCGTCGTTGTGCATAATCAGTAGTGGGGTGTTCACCTTGCTGGCATAGAACACCGGCGAGTTTTTGATATAAAGCTCCAGCGAATCGCTCATAGCTGCACCAAGGCGTGACTGTGTCTGCTCGTACTGGTACTGCCGGCTGCGCCCCGACTCCCACCGGATACCCCCGTACGCGCTGGTCATGTTCGACACGGGCGCGCCCGATCCAGCTGCCTTGAACATATCGGTTCGCGTTACAATATAGGCTACTTGGTAACCGCCCCAGCTCTGCCCTTGAATCGCCATATTATCGGCATCTACCCACTCGTTTTTAGCCAACTCCTCGGCTCCCGACACTACCGCGTTGTACGCGTCCATGCCCGGTTGCCCTACCGTGTAATCGATATCGGGCGTGAACACGATATAACCCCTGCTCACGAAGAAGGGGATGTTGATGATGGAGCGGCTGGGTGCCGGTGCGAAGTAGGAGAAAAGGTTGTCGGAATGTTTCTCGTAGAAGTAGATCATCACCGGGTATTTCTTCGAGGGATCAAAGTCCTCCGGCTTGTAGAGGATGCCTTGTAACGGCTTCCCGGCGTACGATGTCCAAGAGAAAAGTTCGGCCGAGCCCCAGTTATAATCACTCATTTGTGGATTGATATCGGTCAGCTTCGCGGACGATTTCCAGAAGTCGCCCGTCACGTGCAGGTCGGGCGAGGTAGTGAAATTACTTTTCTGAAAGACAAATAGATCCGCCTCTTTCGCTTTCTGAAGTCCACCGAAGGTATACCCTTCCATCACCCTTTTTTGTAACGGATTTCGCCCTGATTGCTTCAAGGTGTAATACCCCCTCTCTTTGCTCGCGTGGTTGAACGCGGAGAACAGCAGCAGGTCGCCCGGTGCGATGAATCGCTTCTCCTGATCGGTTTTAACATACCGAAAGGTGATGGAGTCGCTACGGCCCGTGTGGCGGGTGATGTTTTCTGCCGTTTTGTTTCCCTTCGGGTCGATCTTCCAGATATCGAACTTGTCGTTAACAAGGATAAAAGCATCCTCTTCTCCCCAAGCGGCGGTGCCGTACGAGCCGGGGGCACGGGGTACATCGTTGCTTTCGTTCCAGAAGTTCACCGGGATGTCCCGTGTGAGGTTGTATGTCGTGCGGTCACGGTTATCGTGAGCGAACCAATGTTGTTGTTCGGCATCCCACCAGTAGATAAAGTTCCCCAGTGGCGAGAGGGTGGGTCGTCCCGAAAGGGGTTTGGCTACTTCCTGCAGGGTGTTGCTTTCCAGGTCCTTTATCCAGACATCGTATTTCGCGGAGAGGTCCCACGTGCCTTCTATCCGGTAGGGGAGGTCGGACCACAACAAAGCGTATCGCCCGTTCCCTTCGTTGGCGATTGCGGCGTAGGGCATCTCCACGGTAGCTACTGGCGTGAACCGGTGGGGCTGCTTGGGAGAGACGATGCCGGTGTAGGTGCGCCGTTCTTCCCTCTTGCGTTCTATTAGTTGCTGGGGTTGAACCAGTGGGTCTTGCCAGTGCCAGATATCGAGTTGCGCCATTTCGAAGTCGACTATCGTGGTATCTTTAGGGGCTTGTTTAGGGGCAGCCCCTACCAGCACCCGTGCTCCATTCTTGCTAAAAGAGGGGGCAGCGTGTTCGTTAAAGATCCACCCTTCAGGCATGCCGCTGGCGTGTTGATCGGCGATTACTTGGGCTGAATCCTCCCCGATTGAGTAGTAGCGCAGGTCGTATACTTTTTGCTCCACCTTCGAGGTGTCGCCCGTGGCAAGGTAGGCCAGTTGTTGGCCCGGCTCGTCGAACGAGAGCGACTTATACTCTTTGAAGTCATTTGAAATAACCTTTCGTGTACCATTTTCAAGATCGAAGAATTCCACCCGGTGGGTGTCGACCGTGTCTTTCTCTTCCGGTTGGATGATCGCGGCAAACGCGTTGCCATATTTGTTGAAAGCATGCTCCTTCACGTTCCGTAGTGTATCTTCGTGTTGAGTGGCTAAATCGCGAAGAATCACCACTTCTCGCGATTTTTCTCTCTCCTCTTTTCGAGTGGTATCTTTTGGAAGGGTTAGGGTGTAGGCCACGTGCCGACCCATTTCGTCTGCTACCTTATAGGTGGTTATATCGGGAATTTTAATCAGGTCGAAAGTGCGGTTATCCACGATCACCAGTGAGTCCTTTGGCATATCCTCCTTCTTCTTTTTATCGATGCGGGCTTGTCGGCGCTCGGAGAATGGTGCCTTGACCAATCCCACGGCCCAACTACCGTCTGGCGAGAGGGTGAATTTATTTACCCGATCCACCGTCATGCTCAGAGCATTCGCCGGACGACGCGTGTCGATTTGTTGAATGAAAAGGGTGGTGTCCCCTTCTTGAGGAGCGATAAGCGAGGCGACCACCTTGCCGTCGTGGCTGATGGTGGTGCGCGAAAGGCTTTTCCAGCCGTCGTAGACCGAATGGTCCAGCGGTTTTTTCTGCGAAAAGGCAATGGTGCTTACAAGGAGTAGACAAAGTGTCAGGTGGGTATGAATATGCATAATATTTAATTTGATGGAGTTACTACAATTCCGTTTGATGGTAGCATCGAATGAGTCCTTGATAGTGAATCCACGATTCGTGTGAATTCTTATGTCGTTCAAATGAAACCTCTAAAACTACAAAAATAGTCCTTTTTTTGGAATCGGGCAGCAAGGTGGCCGCTTGAACTTCGTGGCACTGAATTTGTTCTTATAGTGTTATGGAAAATAATCAATACAACATACACCTCATCCGGGAGATGGACCGGCTGGATATGCCTTTCGAAAAGGTGAGAGGGGTGGCTTCCTCGCGGTACGACCAGCAGGAGAAGGTGCTCTCGTTGACTGTCGAAAAGAAGTACGAGGATGATGCGGCAGAGGTCCTCCAGGAGGTGGTTGGCTCCATCCGGGAGGCAGGTGGTGAGGTGCGTACAGAGAAGGTCTCGCACCCGGTGTTGAACATGACCTGCGCGGCGTGCGCGTCGAGCAGTCAGAACATCCTCTCGTTCGTGCCGGGGGTGGTAACCGCCTCGGTGAATTACGGCAACGGGAAAGGAGTGGTGGAGTACCTGCCGGAGGTGGCCACGCCTCAATCGATGAAATCGGCACTCCAAGAGATCGGCTACGATATGCTAATCGACGAAGAGGAGGCTTCGGCCGAGAACCTTGAACAGATCCAAGAGGCGAATTACAAAAAACTACGACGACACACCATTTGGGCAGTGGCATTGGCCATCCCGTTGATTGTCATCGGCATGTTCTTCATGCACGCCCCATACGCGAACCTGGCGATGTTGATCCTGTCGACACCCATCTTGTTTGTCTTCGGGCAACGCTTCTTCGTCGGTGCCTGGAAACAGGCCAAGCACCGTTCAGCCAACATGGACACCCTGGTGGCATTAAGCACAGGGATCGCCTATCTATTTAGCCTATTCAACATGCTTTATCCCCAGTTCTGGGAGAGCCGGGGACTCGAAGCGCACGTCTATTTCGAGGCGGCAGGGGTGATTATCGCCTTTATTCTCTTGGGGCGGATGCTTGAGGCACGGGCTAAAGGACATACCTCCAACGCGATCAAGAAGCTGATGGGGTTGCAGCCCTCCAGCGTGGTGGTGTTTCGGGACGACCAACCGCGTGAGATACCGATTGGTGAGGTGCTGATGGGCGACATCGTGCTGGTGAAGCCGGGCGAAAAGATCGCAGTGGATGGTGAGGTGACGGGCGGGAGCTCGTTCGTGGACGAGAGCATGATCTCGGGCGAACCGATCCACGTGGAGAAGGTCCCGGGAACGAAAGTGTACGCGGGGACTATCAACCAGAAGGGGAGCTTCCAGTTCAGGGCGACCAAGGTGGGTAAAGATACGTTGCTGGCGCAGATTATACGGACAGTGGACGAGGCGCAGGGGAGCAAAGCACCGGTGCAGGGACTGGTGGACAAGATCGCGGGCATCTTCGTGCCGATCGTGATTGGTATTGCCCTGGTCGCTTTTATCGCGTGGAATGTTTTTGGAGGCGATCAAGGGTTTATTTATGGCCTGCTGACGATGGTGACAGTGCTGGTGATCGCGTGTCCCTGTGCGTTGGGACTGGCCACGCCGACGGCCATCATGGTGGGGATCGGCAAGGGCGCGGAGGAGGGCATCTTGATCAAAGACGCGGAGAGCCTGGAGCTGGCGAAAGAGATTGATACGGTGGTGCTGGATAAAACCGGTACTATTACCGAGGGAAAACCCGAAGTAAGCAGCATCACCTGGTCGCCCGGAGCGACCGAGTTGCACCGGGATATACTCTACAGCATCGAATACCGGTCGGAGCACCCACTGGCGGATGCCATCACGGCCCACCTGAAAGAGAGCTCTACGTTGCTCGACGAGGTGGAGGTGGAGCAGGTGAGTGGTAAAGGGATTGAAGGTACCCACGAGGGGAAAACCTATTATATAGGTAACGAACAGTATATCCTCTCTAAAGGGATACAAATTCACGATGAGTTGCAGCGGAAGGTGAACGATGAACTGTCGGCCGCTCACACGGTGTCGCTCTTCGCGGATGGAGACACCGCCTATGGCGTGGTGGGGATTACCGACCGGATGAAGCCGACCTCGAAGGAGGCGATCCGACAATTACAGGATATGGGCATCGACGTGGCCATTTACACTGGCGACAACGAGAAAGTGGCGGCCGCGCTGGCGAAGGAGCTGGGGATTAGCCGCTACAAGGGAGGCGTGTTGCCCGAGGAGAAGGCCGAGGAGGTGAAGCGGTTGAAACACATGGGCCGGAAGGTGGCCATGGTGGGCGACGGTATCAACGATAGTGGCGCGTTGGCGCAGGCGGACGTGAGCATCGCGATGGGTGCCGGAAGCGATATCGCGATGGACGTGGCGAAGATGACCATCATCTCGTCCGACCTAAGCAAGATTCCCAAGGCGATCCACTTGTCCAGGGCGACGGTGAAGACCATCCGACAGAACCTCTTTTGGGCGTTTATCTACAACGTGATCGGGATTCCCATCGCGGCCGGGGTGCTCTACCCATTTACCGGTTTCTTGCTCAACCCGATGATCGCGGGGGCTGCCATGGCGTTGAGCTCCGTGAGTGTGGTTACGAATAGCTTGCGATTAAAAACGAAGAAAATATAATTCTTGACTAAAAATGAATGATGAACAATTAGCAATGAACAATATGAAAATGATTCAATTTAAGACGAACATCAATTGTGCCAATTGCGTGGCAAAAGTGACTCCTTTCCTTGATAAGAAGGTGGGAGCGGGATCATGGAGCGTAGATATCGAGAACCCCGATAAACTACTTAGCGTGGAGTCGGACGATCTCACGGCAGAGGATATCGTGAAGACGGTGAAGCGCACCGGTTTTGAAGCCGAGGCGATGTAGCAAATGTGACATATCTTATCAGTTAATTTTAATTTGCATGATGGAAATTGATCGACAATTAGTTTATAATCATGTTAATATGCTTGGCAGATATTCTATTTGTGCAAATCATAAATAATATTTCTATTTTGCATAAAGGTGCAAATAAGGATAGAATCTACCAAATATGATGAAGTTTTTTAGGCCTTTTTAGGTTTGATATTGAGTTGCACCGGACGGATCATATTTTCCGGGGCGAGAATGGTATCCAAGTCCTCCTTCGTCAGGATATCGTACTCCAAGATCAACTCGTACACTCCCCGGTTGGTCTCCATTGCCTCTTTGGCAATCTTCGTGGAGTTTTTGTAGCCGATAATCGGATTCAACGCGGTGACGATGCCGATGCTGTTGTGCACGTAGCTCTTACATATTTCTTCGTTGGCCGTGATGCCGTCAATGCAACGTTCCCTCAGGGTGTCGAAACCGTTCATCAGCAACGCGGCCGATTCCAAACAGCATTGTACCATAACCGGTTCCATGGCGTTCAATTCTAACTGAGACGCCTCTCCGCTCATGGTGACGCACACGTCGTTGCCGATCACTTTATAGGCGATTTGGTTCATCACCTCGGGAATCACGGGGTTGACTTTACCGGGCATGATGGATGAGCCGGGTTGCATCGCGGGTAGGTTGATTTCATTAAACCCACAACGCGGTCCTGAAGAGAGCAACCTTAAGTCGTTGCAGATGATGTTCATCTTGGCGGCTACCCGCTTCATGGCCGACGAGTAACCAATCATGGAAGAACTGTCGGAGGTGGCTCCAACCAAGTCGCCCGACAACCTGAATTCAAAGCCTGTAATGTTGGAAATAGCCTCCACGCACTTCTCGGCGTATCCTGGAACGGCACAGATTCCTGTCCCAATAGCTGTCGCGCCCATGTTGACGGTCAAAAACTCCTTGGCGGCAAATTCAAGGTTGGCGATCTCATCGTTCAGGATGCTGGCAAAGCCTCCAAACGTCTGCCCCAACGTCATCGGTACGGCGTCTTGCATCTGGGTACGCCCCATCTTGATGATCGTCGCGAACTCATCCGATTTCTTGTGGAACGAAGCGATCAGCTTCCTGAAGTGCTTTAGTAATTCTAAGTGTGTGTAATATAGTCCAATACGGGTGGATGTGGGGTAAGCATCATTAGTCGACTGCGACAGGTTAACATGATCGTTTGGAGAGCAGTACTTATATTCCCCCCGTTGATACCCCATGAGCTCCAGTGCCCGGTTCGCGATCACCTCGTTGGCGTTCATGTTGGTGGTGGTTCCCGCTCCACCTTGAATCATATCCACGGGAAACTCCATGTCGTGTTTTCCATCGATGACCTCATCGCATGCTGTAATGATAGCCTTGGCCATATTATCCGTCAAGAGGCCCAGTTCGTGATTCGCGATGGTAGCTGCTTTTTTCGTGATGCCCAGCCCTCTAATTAATAAGGGGTAGTGGTTGAGTTTAAAACTGCTGATGGAAAAGTTGTTTATTCCTCGCAAGGTTTGTACTCCGTATAAGGCGTCGTTGGGTACTTCCATACGACCGATCAGGTCGCTTTCAGTGCGGGTGCCATGTAAATTCTGCTCCATATTGTTTTTTATAAATTCGCTCAAAGATATAAAATAAACGTGATTTAATGACTTATTGAAAGCAAAAAACGATTTATATTTGACATATTCACATGAATTGGGGCGTAAATAGATTAAAATGGTTTATTTGTTATATGCAAAGCACTCGACTCGACTAATTTCGAGTAAACAATAATTTGATGTTAAAATATAAAAAACTGTTGTGGGTTGTTTTTAAAATACATTTCTTTGCATTCAAGAAAACGAAAAATGATGAATTTAATATTAAACGGATATTGGTGGCGCCACTTACAACTTGGGAAGTCGTAAGGAGGAGCATCATGCGTTTATAGTAAATAATAAATAATATAAAGTGCCTGTCGCGATCCGCGACAGGCACTTTTCCGTTATATAGGGTGGCCCGGGGGACAAGGGAACCTGAAACAGTAAAAAAAGATAGTGAAAAAAATAATGGTAGCAACGAAACACAAAAAACAAGATATATGCAAGATTATGTGATTAATAATAAAGGATACTACGGCGAGTTCGGCGGGGCATACATCCCCGAGATCTTGCACAAGTGCGTGAAAGAGCTTGAGGAGGCGTACCTAAGGATCATTGATAGTCCCAAGTTTCAGCGAGACTTCGATCAGCTACTAAGGGACTACGTGGGTCGCCCGTCGCCGCTTTACCATTCACCGCAACTCTCCGAAAGGTACGGCTGCAAGGTATACCTGAAACGGGAGGACCTGAACCACACGGGGGCGCACAAGATCAATAATACCATCGGGCAGATTTTGATTGCACGGGAGATGGGGAAGACACGGATTATAGCGGAGACCGGGGCGGGACAACATGGGGTGGCTACCGCCACCGTGTGCGCGCTGATGCAGATGCCGTGCACCGTCTACATGGGCAAGACCGATATGGAACGGCAACGGGTGAACGTGAAAAAGATGGAGATGCTGGGAGCCACCGTGCGGGAGGTGATCTCGGGAAACATGACATTGAAGGACGCGACGAACGACGCGATTCGGGATTGGTGTAGCAATCCTGCCGATACCCATTACATCATCGGTTCGGTCGTTGGACCACACCCTTACCCCGATATGGTGACTCGGCTACAATCGGTAATCGGAAAAGAGATCAAGTTACAGCTCCTCGAGAAGGAGGGGAGGGAGTATCCGGACTACCTGGTGGCTTGCGTGGGCGGGGGAAGCAACGCGGCGGGAACCATCCACGATTTCTTGGATAACGACAAGGTGCAGATCCTGCTGGCGGAAGCCGGGGGAAAAGGGGTGGAGAGCGGCGAAACAGCGGCTACCATCCACCTGGGAAGCGTGGGGGTACTGCACGGGTGCAAGACGCTGCTGATGCAGAACGAGGATGGACAGGTGACGGAACCTTACTCCATTTCGGCGGGATTGGATTACCCGGGGATCGGGCCGGTGCACGCGCACTTGGCGCGAACGGGGCGGGCACGTGTGGTGGCGGTGAACGACGAGGAAGCACTTCGCGCGGCGTTCGAGCTAACCCGCCGGGAGGGGATCATTCCCGCGCTGGAGTCGGCACACGCCCTGGCGGCCCTTGAGAAGGCTTCGTTTTCGACAGGTGATATAGTGGTTGTAACGTTATCGGGTAGGGGCGATAAAGACCTGGAGACCTATTTCAAGTACGAGGATCAATTTTAAAACCAAGAACCTATTTAAGACGAAGGAGCAATGATGTACCAATACCAAACAGAGACTAAAAAAATCATGGGCGATCTCCATTCGCCGGTGAGCATTTACCTAAAGGTGCGGGACACCTTCCCACGATCGGCTCTGCTGGAGAGCTCCGACTTCCACGCGAACCGGAACAGCATCTCGTACGTGGCACTGAACCCGATCGCGCACGTGGAGGTGAACCGGGGCGTATGCACGTCGTCTTTTCCCGATGGGAGAGAGGAGCAACGGGAGTTGTCGGAAGATTTTACTATCTCTGATGCGCTGATCGGTTTCACGGGGTCATTCAAGGTAAGCGGCGACCAGAATGAGCAGTGTGGATTATTTGGGTATACCACCTTCAACTGCGTGAAATATACCGAGAACATCAATATAAGGGAAAGCAGGGAGGTGAGGAACGATGCACCTGATATGTTATATATCCTGTACAAGTATCTGTTAGTGTTCGATCATTTCAGCGACGAGGTGACGTTGATCGAGTTGCGGGGTGAGGGCGAATCGAGTTCATTGCACAAGGTGGAGACACTGATCAACCGGCGCGATTTCGCGACTTATAACTTTTCTCGCAGGGGAGAGGCTTTTAGCACTATCACCGACGAACGGTTTATGGAGAGCGTGCGAAAGGGCGTGCAGCATTGCATGCGGGGCGACGTGTTCCAGATCGTGCTGTCACGCCGGTTCGTGCAGCCATTCGCGGGGGATGATTTCAAGGTGTACCGGGCATTGCGCACCATCAACCCCTCGCCGTACCTGTTTTACTTCGACTTCGGGGGGTACCGCATCTTTGGCTCGTCGCCCGAGACGCACTGCAAGATCGAAGGTTCGCGCATCAGCATCGACCCGATCGCGGGGACGACCAAGCGGACGGGCAACGACCAAGAGGATATGAAGGGGGTGGAGTTCCTGTTGAGTGACTCCAAGGAGAACGCGGAGCACGTGATGCTGGTCGACCTGGCACGAAACGACCTGAGCAGAAACGCACGGGATGTAGAGGTCGAGTTCTTCAAAGAGCCCCAGTTTTACTCTCATGTGATCCATTTGGTCTCCCGGGTGAGTGGGGTGCTTTACCCCGATAGGCATCCCCTCAAAGCTTTCTTCGACACGTTTCCGGCGGGAACGCTGTCGGGAACTCCCAAGGTGCGGGCGATGCAGCTGATCTCGGAGATTGAACCGCACAACCGTGGGGCGTACGGGGGATGTATCGGCTTCATCGGATTAAATGGCAATATCAACCAAGCTATTACCATCCGTACGTTCGTGAGCCGTAACAACGAACTGTGGTATCAGGCGGGAGCGGGGATAGTCTCGCAAAGTGACGACGCGTACGAGCTGCAGGAGGTGAATAGTAAGTTAGGGGCACTAAAAAAAGCGATCGATAAAGCAGAGATACTGTATAATTCGTGAAAAGAGTGCATTCGTGAAATGCACTGGCTGCCCGTTTACAATTGAATGCGATTACAATGACTGATTAGGAAAAAATAGAGAAAGTATGAAGAATATACTTGTTTTCGACAACTACGACTCGTTCACCTATAACTTGGTGCACGCGGTGAAGTCGCTGGGTTACCACGATGTGGATGTATTTCGGAACGATAAGATCGACCTTGACGCGGTAGCCCCCTACGATAAGATTATTCTTTCGCCGGGGCCGGGGCTACCCCGTGAAGCGGGGGTGTTAATTCCGCTGATTAAACGGTATGCCACGACCAAAAGCATCCTGGGCGTCTGTCTCGGGCACCAGGCCATCGGGGAATTGTTTGGCGCGAAGTTGGAGAACACGCCTATCGTGTATCATGGCGTGCAGACGCCTATCAGCGTCGTGGGGAAGGACTACCTTTTTAACGGACTAACCCAGAAGTTTGATGTGGGACGGTATCACTCGTGGATCGTCTCCCGAGAGAACTTCCCGGCCGAGCTCGTGGTGACCGCGGAGGATGAAGAGGGTACCATCATGGCGATGAGGCATGCATCGCTGGATGTGCATGGGGTGCAGTTTCACCCGGAGTCGATCCTCACGCCGCACGGCATCGAGATGATCCGCAACTTCCTAACGCGTTAATTATGATCCCCTTTTCACTGTTCTCATATTTTTGCATGGAACTAAATCTTCGACTGTCAATATTTTGCGACCCATGCACGTCCTCGATCGCTAAAAGAGCAGAACTTGCTTCGCTTCGAACAGCCGCTCTTTTTACGCTCCCCGAGGTCGATGGGTCCCCGCGAAATATCTATAGGTCTTCATCTTTAGTTCCATGCATACCATCGAACCATTGAAAAGGGATACAAAAAATTAAAGATGATGAAAGAGATACTATACAAGCTATTTGATTATCACTACCTCTCGCGTGAGGAAGCGAAGCAGGTGCTGTTCGATATCGTGCAAGGGGGCGTGCCGGATACGCAAGTCGCCTCGCTTATCACCTCATTCCTGATGCGAAATATTTCGGTGGACGAGGTATTGGGATTCCGCGATGCCCTGCTGGAGATGCGTGTGGGGGTGGACCTGTCGGATTACCGCCCCCTGGATATCGTGGGCACGGGAGGAGATGGTAAGAACACCTTTAATATATCCACCTGCGCGTGCTTCGTGGTCGCTGGTGCCGGGTACAACGTCGTAAAACACGGCAACTACGGGGCTACCTCTATCAGTGGAGCAAGCAACGTGATCGAGCAACAAGGGGTGCGATTTCATACCGATAACGAGCGGTTCCGGAGGAGCTTGGACAGTTGTCATATCGCGTACCTGCATGCCCCCCTGTTCAGTCCCGCCCTCAAGGCGGTGGCACCCGTGCGTAAGAGCTTGGGAGTGCGCAACTTCTTTAACGTTTTGGGGCCCTTGGTGAATCCCGTGCGACCGGAGTTCCAGATGCTGGGAGTGTATAACCTGGCCATGGCGCGGATGTATAGCTACATCTACCAGGAAGAGAACAAGAGATTTTGCATCGTGCATAGTCTGGACGGGTATGACGAGGTGTCGCTCACTAATCGTTTCAAGGTTGTGACCAACCACGGGGAGCAGTTGCTTGACCCCGAAAGCTTGGGCTTCGCGAGAGTGGGGCAGGAGGAACTGTACGGAGGAGATACCTCGGAGGAGGCGGCGAGGATCTTCCGGAACGTGATGGAGGGAACGTCAACCGCGGCGCAGATGAACGCGGTGCTGGTGAACGCGGCGTACGGCATACAGACGGTGGATCAAGAGAAACCAATCGAGGAGTGCATCGAAATCGCGAAGGATTCACTCTATGGGAAAAAGGCGCTGAAGGCACTGGAGACGTTTATCTCTCTTAACTCTTAGTTTTTAATTATTAATTTTTCATTGATGATAAAAGATGTATTAAGCGAGATCATCGCGCACAAAAAAATAGAAGTCGCGGAGCGGAAAGCGCATCTGCCTCTGGTGGAGTTGGAAAGAGAGTTGGCCGACACGAAGGATATCCCTTTTTGGTCCTTAAAAAGCGCGTTAGAGCGTTCTTCTTCCGGCATCATAGCCGAGTTCAAACGACGGTCGCCCAGCAAAGGGTGGTTGCACCAAACGGCCAACGCGGTAGAAGTAGCCCGTGGCTACGCGGCGGCCGGGGCGGCCGCGTTGTCGGTGTTGACGGATATGAAGTATTTCGGTGGGGGGATGGGCGACCTGCAACAGGTGATCGGTTCGGTGAAGATACCGGTGATGCGGAAGGAGTTTATCGTGGACGGTTACCAGTTGTTTGAAGCGAAGCTGGCGGGAGCGAGCGCGGTGTTGCTGATCGCGGCGGCCCTCACTCGAGAGGAGTGTAGCCGGCTTACCACCTTGGCGCACGAGCTGGGGTTGGAGGTGTTGCTGGAGTTGCACGACGAGCGGGAGGTGGAGTATATCACGTCGATGCATTCGCTGATCGGGGTGAACAACCGCAACCTGGGGAGTTTCGTGACCGACCTGCAGAAGTCGTTCCGGATGATCGACTTGCTACCAAAAGAGGCGGTGCTGGTCTCCGAGAGTGGCATCTCCGATGCGAAGATCGTACGAGAGCTACGAGACGCGGGGTACAAGGGCTTTCTCATTGGGGAGTATTTCATGAAAAGCGGGCAACCGGGCGTTTCGCTGAAGGAGTTTATTGATGAGATTAATCGTTAAAAACGTTCTTGTATTGAATAAAGGGGTATGATCATTAAAGTGTGCGGAATGCGGGAAGCGGAGAATATCCTCGAGGTGGAACAGTTAAGGGTCGACTGGATGGGGTTTATCTTTTACCCCAGTTCGCCTCGTTTCGTGAAAGAGGTTCCCTCGTACCTCCCGAGGAAAGCGAAGCGGGTAGGGGTGTTCGTGAACGAAGAGCCGCCCGTGATTTTTGAACGGGCACGTCAGTTCGGACTTGATATGATACAGCTGCACGGCAACGAATCGCATTCCCTCTGCCAGGCATTGTTCGATAATAACCTTAAAGTGATTAAGGCGTTCTCGATAGAACCGGGTAAGCCTTTTCCTAATGAGAAGGT
>CAYFMZ010000014.1:0-5303 GCA_964344275.1 uncultured Proteiniphilum sp. | reverse complement strand
AAGTGATTAAGGCGTTCTCGATAGAACCGGGTAAGCCTTTTCCTAATGAGAAGGTGGAGCGGTACGAGGGATATTGCGACTATTTTCTTTTCGATACGCAAACGGTGTTGCACGGGGGATCGGGAAGGAAATTCGATTGGCAGATACTTGCAGATTATAAAGGGGCAACGCCTTTCTTGCTGAGCGGGGGCATCTCGCCCGAGGACGTGGAGGCGATCAAATCGTTTAAACATCCCCGATGGGCGGGGGTGGATCTGAATAGTCGCTTCGAATCCTCTCCCGCCATCAAGGATGTTTCGCTTTTGAAGAAATTTATAAAGAATATAAGGCAGGGTTAAGACGCGTGAACGGCTTGAAGCATGAAAGAATGAACACTATTTTATTGAAAAAGAATATGAATCGAATAGATCAATTATTTAAGAAAAAGGGAAAGAATATTTTATCCATCTATTTCACGGCGGGGTATCCCAATCGGGACGATACCGTGGAGGTGATTGAAACGTTGGAGAGGCACGGGGTGGATATCCTGGAGATTGGCGTGCCGTTCAGTGATCCTATGGCCGATGGTCCGGTGATCCAGGCATCAGGGACGCGTGCCTTGGAGAACGGGATGAGCGTGAAGCTTCTCTTTGAACAATTGGAAGGAATCCGGGAGCGGGTGTCGATCCCCCTCGTCTTGATGGGGTACCTGAACCCGATATTGAAGTTCGGTTTCGAACGTTATTGCGAGAACGCGGCCCGGTGTGGAGTCGACGGTCTGATCATCCCCGACCTTCCCTTCGCGGAGTATAGGGATTCCTATAAATCGATCGCCGAGAAGCATGGCCTGCATATGATCATGCTGATCACCCCCGAAACGTCGGAAGAGCGGGTGCGGATGATCGATGAGCACACCAACGGGTTTATTTATATGGTGTCGTCGGCCTCGGTGACGGGTGCCAAGGACGCGTTTAGCGACGAGAACCTGGCCTATTTCCGTCGGATAAATAACATGCAGTTGAGGAATCCGCGACTGATCGGTTTCGGGATTTCTAACAAGGGGACGTTCGACGCGGCGTGTCAAGAAGCATCGGGCGCGATCATCGGCAGCAAGTTCGTTTCGTTGCTTGGGAGCGAGCCCTCTATCGAGGCGGCGATTACAAAGCTCCGTGAAATATTGTATTAATTCTTGCAGTGAATCGGTTTATTTGTGTATTTTTGCTTCATTACTAAAAGATTGAACGTTCACTTTTTAATTAATATAGCCATGTCAGTTCCATTATCACAAAGAAAAAGCGTCTTTATCCCGTTTTGCGTACTAATAGTGTGGCTATCTGCTACTGCTGTTCACGCGCAACTAAGGCCTTTTTCTACCGACTCCATTAAACTTGTAGACGACCAGGTTGTGTTCACGTACCGTTTTGAACCCAATTTGGACAAGAAGGAGCTTCTTGCTAAAACGTACTACTTTCTCGATCAGGAGCTGGATCCTTACTCGGGTGGTTTTTTGATAAACACGGCTGATTCAATCGTATGTCGAATAACCGACTATTTAGATATCGAATCCGGCATGCTTCATACCTTTGGCCTGTATATGACATACGATCTGACATTTGTTTATCATGATAATGCATGTGATTTGACCATAAATAATATCAAATTCGTGGAGAAAAGTTCTTTTGAGCGACAGGAAGAAACTACTCGAGAGCTCTATTTAACGGAGTACTCCGCAAAGGATATCATGATCGATAAAAGTTACTCTCAACTTTTTAAAAGAGGGGCTTCCGATAAAATCACGGTTGCTGCTATCCAGCGACTAAATGAAATAGTAGGAAACCTAAGGCTCTATTTTATGGAGTGACTCACAGGTGGCAAGCAACGGTAATTTACTCTTCATAAGGCCGTGGCGGAGTCTTGATGCGTACTTTGGCGGACGAGACGGCGCCGACCACGCCGATGCCGTTGTGTACGTTGCTGTAGGTGAGCTCCGGCTCGGAGATTAGCTTGAACGACTCTTCATCACTGTCGGGGTTATACTCTCCTGCTCGGTAATAGAGATACAATTCCGGGGATATGGCCGTAAACAGCACTTCGATGGGTGGGTTAAACCGTTCTGTTTTTATCGGGACATAGATTGGATATCCCCATTCGTTCTGACCTTTCGCTTCATACTCCGTGTACAAGTAATAGTAATCGGTTACCGAGAAGTCGAGCGTGTACCGGTTGTCACGAAACAATTTATTCGAGAATAGCGCGGAATCGTAGTGCTTCTTTCCCTCCAGAAAACCGTCTGAGATGAGTTCTTCCAGCAAGCTGTTCCGGTAGCTCTCCTCGAACACCGGGTCGTCGTCCGTGTATAAAAAAAGGTAGCGGTCCGGAAGGCTGGGGTACTCCTCTATCTCCTCGGTCATGAGCCGTGCTTGCAGCAGAAACTGTTGCCCTATCCCAGACGTACCGGTAGAGACGTCCATTTTGACCCGCAGGTTCTGGAACATCCCGCTCTCCGGTAAGGAGTTGTAATAATCGTTATGGATGATCCTCTTGGTAGTGTAGAAGGTAACGGTATCCACACCGCGGATGGTCGGCGGTACGGGAACACTGGTTTCCGCCCACGCGGGAAGATGCCCTTCCGCTGTTGCCTCCACCCGCACCCGTTGGCCTACTTTAGGACGGATGGTCGATCGGTACACGCTTACCAGCGCGGTGTACCCGAACAGCCGGTCTCGGCCGCTCACGGTATCTACCCGTACCCTACGCATCGTCTCTTTTTCCAGCCCATCGATGAACAGGGTGAGTGTGGCCCGGTCCATCAGCCCTCTGCTTGAGGAGGTATCGGTATAGAGGAAGCTTTTGCTCACCCTTATCTCGATCAGCGAATCGGGCGATAGAATCCCGTTCATTACGATCTTCGGGGCGTGACCTTCCGTGTCGAGCGTGATCACCCTTTCACAAGCGGCGATGGTTAGGAGAAGAGCAATCAATAGAAAGGGGCGACTGTTATATGTTGATTTCATCATCGGGTTGATTCAGAATTTTAGCGTGTAAGAAAACGAAGGGATAAAGGGGAGCAGCGAGAAGCACTGGTATGCCGGGTAACTGTTTTGGGGGTATCCGTCCGCCGTGTCGGGGTTGGGGAGATACTTCTCCCCGGGCAGCACCAAAAACGAGTTGTGATGCGCGTAGAGGTTGTAGATGCTGAAATTCCAGATGCCCGTGCGCCCGTTCTTCTTATGGCGGTAATAATTAAAACTGAGGTCGAGCCGCTGGTAATCCGGCATCTTGTAGTTATTACGTTGTTGATAGTAGTGCTGCTTATTGCCGTCCATATCGATGTACTCCTCCATCGGGAGGGTCGTCCAGTTGCCGGTGGCGTAGACCCATGACAAGCTAAGATCGAACTTCCGGTTAAAGGTATGCATCAGCACGGCATTGATTTTATGTCGATTGTCGAACTTGGCCGGGTAGCTCTTTCCTTGGTTGATCTCCCCGTTTGGGAAGCGGCGGTTGGCCCACGAGAGGGTGTAGCCGACCCATCCCGAGGTGTTGCCCACGCTCTTTTGTCCCATCAGCTCCACCCCGTAGGCGGTACCTATCCCTTGCGCGACACGCTCTTCCCAGTGGGCGTTGCCGGTGAGGATACTGGCCCCGTCCTTGTATTCCACCTGGTTGTACGATCGCTTGTAGTAGGTCTCCGCCGATAGGTCGAACCCCCGGTATTTCCCGTAAACGCCAAAAGAGTACTGGTGCGACGACAGCGGCTTCACGTTTTTCGTGATGGGCACCCACAAGTCGTTCGGTGAATTGAAATAGCTGCCTTGCAAGAGGTGCACGTACTGGCTCATCCGCCCGTAGGAAGCTTTCAACGAGAGGTCCTTCGATAACAGGTAGCGGGCCGATAGACGTGGTTGCGCGCTGAGATAAGCTTTCCCTTGGACGAAGAAGCTCGAAAGGTGAACTCCCATGTTTGCCTTTAACCGATGCCCTATGCGCATTTCATCCTCGGCGTAAAGCGACAGCTCCTGTACCTTCACCCGGTCGTCCGCGTAAGTGATGGTGTCATTTCGGTATCGCTCCCCCTCTTCCTGCACTTGAACCACGCGGCTCTCTTCGGGACGAAAGTTGTGATGAAGGAACGCTGTCCCGAAACGAATCAGGTGATCATGGCTGTGCGCGTAATCAAAGTCGAGTCGATACCCCATGTCTTCCATACCGGAGCGGTAAATCGGCTTGTAAAATTCGTGGGCATTACCGGAACTCTCTTCTCCGGTGGTTTCATCTTTGTGAGTGAAGTTTACCCTGTCCTCGTACGACAGAGAGATATTCGATCGGTAGCGGCTATACACCAGGGTAGCGTTGGAAAAGAGCTTTGGTGTGACGGCGTACGCCCAACTCATTGATGCCATACGGGTTCCCCACCCGATATCCATGCGGGCCGACTCGGTACCGGTATGCTTCCCCCCGCCACGTTCGGAGGGATCGTATACCTGCTCCACTCCCTCGACGTAATAATAGAACGAGTTTCCGTATCGGGATTGGTTGTTGAAAAAGAATTTGTCCTTTCCATCGTATAGGCTCAGGTAGAGTCGGCTTTTGTCCGATAACTTATGGTTTATCTTCGCGTTGAAATCGTAGAAGTAGTAGGCGAAGTCCATCGTGTCGTAGTAGTTGGGATCATCTTTTTTGTTCCGACGGTTGATGAAAAAGAGGGCGGGGCGGGCAATCAGGTCGAGGTAGGTCCGCCGGAGCGAGACTGAGTAGGAGGTCCTGTCTTTGATGATGGGCCCTTGAAGGTTCACCCGGGATGAGATTAACCCGATGGATGCCGTGCCACTGAATTTTTTCATGTCGCCGTCGTTCATCCGCACGTCCACCACCGAGGAGAGGCGTCCCCCGTAGCGTGCAGGGAAGCTCCCTTTGTAGAAGTTCATCGTTTTCACTGCCTCCGGGTTGAACGTGGAGAAGAGGCCCAGCAGGTGGTGGATATGGTAGAGCGGGTTCCCATCCACCAGGTAGAGGTTCTCGTCCGCGTTGCCGCCCCGGACGTACAACCCCGCCATACCATCGGTTCCCACGGCCACGCCGGGCATCTGCTGGAGCGCCTTGATCACGTCGTTCTCGCTCATAAACGAGGGAAGTGCCTTGAGCGTGGTGGTGTTCAGGCTTACCTTACCCGTTTCCACGCTTTCCACAGGGTCTTTCCACTCTCCCTGCACCACCAGCTCCTGTAGCCGGGGGGAGGGTTGTAAAAAAAAATGAATCACCGTGTCGTTTGTCGCCGAGAAGGAGTGGTGTTGGGCAGCATACCCCACGTAGCTGGGACGCAG
>CAYFMZ010000013.1:13428-36162 GCA_964344275.1 uncultured Proteiniphilum sp. | reverse complement strand
AATAATTAGTAATTAACAATGAATAATTAGTAATTCTCTCATTCTTAATTATTAATTGTAACTATAATATTGTCCCGGCAGTCGGGATCAATTTAAATTCAAGAATATGACAGATCCAATAGCAGATTATTTGACGCGCTTACGGAATGCCGTAATGGCTAAGCACCGCGTGGTGCAGATTCCCGCGTCGAATTTGAAAAAAGACATCACTAAGATTCTTTTTGAAAAGGGCTACATACTAAATTACAAGTTTGTAGACGATGGACCACAAGGCACCATTATGATTGCCTTAAAATATGACCCAGTGAGCAAGGTAAACGCGATCAAGAAATTGGAGCGTATCTCTTCACCCGGTTTACGTCAGTATGTAGGGCACAAGGAGTTGCCACGTGTACTTAATGGCTTGGGAATTGCCATACTATCTACTTCACATGGAGTAATGACGGATAAGGAAGCCCGCGACCAAAAAGTGGGTGGCGAAGTTTTATGTTACGTGTATTAAATTGAAGGAGATAGGAATATGTCAAGAATAGGAAAATTACCCATTCCGGTACCTACAGGTGTAAACGTAACCATTGGTGACGATAACAAGGTAACCGTGAAGGGTCCAAAGGGCGAGCTGGATCAATTGATTGCTCGCGACATGAAAGTTGATGTCAAGGACGGCGAATTGACCATTGAACGGGCAAACGACGAGAAAGAGAGCCGCGCGATGCATGGCTTGTACCGTTCGCTGCTAAATAACATGGTGATAGGCGTTTCGGAAGGTTTTAAAAAAGAACTGGAACTCGTGGGTGTTGGTTATCGTGTAACCAATAACGGGCAGCTCTTGGAATTATCACTTGGTTATACCCATAATATCTTTATGTTACTACCTGATGAAATCAAGGTGGAGACTAAAATGGAGAGAAACAAAAGCCCGCTTATCATACTGGAATCCTGCGACAAACAGTTGTTGGGGCAGGTATGCGCTAAGATACGCTCGTTCCGTAAGCCGGAGCCCTATAAAGGAAAAGGTGTCCGTTTCGTGGGAGAACAGGTACGACGCAAGTCGGGTAAAACAGCAGGTTAGTAATTCATGTAAATTGACATCGCAATGTTAACAAGACAACAGAGAAGATTAAGGATAAAAACACGGGTTCGCGGAAAAGTCCACGGTTCAGCCCAGAGACCACGCCTCTCCGTGTTCAGGAGCAATAAGCAGATATACGCGCAAGTGATCGACGACACTACCGGCACCACCTTGGCATCGGCCTCTTCATTAAAGATAGAAGAAAAGTTGCCCAAAAAGGAGATAGCAGCTAAAGTAGGTGAGTTGATTGCACAGAACGCTAAGGAGGCCGGTATCGAGACCGTAACATTCGATCGGAACGGTTACCTCTATCATGGGAGAGTGAAAGAATTGGCGGACGCCGCTCGTAAAGGAGGACTTAAATTTTAACGATTATGGCTGGAGTAAGTAATAAAGTAAAAACGACAAACGATATCGAGTTAAAAGACCGTTTAGTGGCTATTAATCGTACTACTAAGGTAACAAAAGGAGGCCGAACCTTTACTTTCGCCGCTATGGTAGTGGTTGGAAACGAGGATGGTATCGTAGGATGGGGCTTGGGAAAAGCCGGTGAAGTAACCACCGCCATTGCAAAAGGAGTGGAGGCTGCAAAAAAGAACTTGATCAAGGTTCCTGTCTATAAAGGAACCATTCCCCACGTGCAGACCGCGCGCTTTGGTGGAGCAGAAGTATTCTTGAAACCTGCCGTTACAGGTACCGGAGTGAAGGCTGGAGGCGCTATGCGTGCCGTGTTAGAGAGCGTGGGTGTGACCGATATTTTGGCCAAATCGAAAGGATCGTCTAACCCTCACAACCTTGTAAAAGCCACTATTACCGCGCTGAGTGAATTGAGAGATCCCATGATGGTTGCCCGTAATAGGGGGGTAAGCATGGAAAAGGTGTTTAACGGATAATAAAACAATCTGAAATGGCTACGATAAAAGTAAAGCAAACAAAAAGTAGAATAGGAGCACCTATAGATCAGAAGAGAACGTTGGATGCTTTGGGATTAACAAAGATGAACCGCGTGGTGGAGCATCAAGATACTCCCTCCATACGTGGACTTATTCGCAAAGTGAATCACTTGGTGACTGTGATAGAGTAATTCAAATGTATAACGATAATAAAATATAATAATGAATTTATCGAATTTAAAACCGGCTAAAGGAGCCACCAAAACCCGTAAAAGGATTGGGCGTGGCCCCGGATCGGGAAAAGGAGGTACCTCTACTAGAGGACATAAAGGGCAAAAATCGCGTTCGGGTTACGCGCGTAAGGTCGGTTTCGAAGGAGGGCAGATGCCATTACAGCGTCGGGTTCCTAAATTTGGATTCAAACCTCTCAAAAGAGTAGAATACAAGGGCATCAACTTAGACACATTACAGGAATTAGCAACCGCGAGGGAGATCGATAAGATCACTCCCGAAGTGTTGGCCGATGCCGGCCTTGTCGCACGCAAACACTTGGTTAAAATTCTGGGAAGAGGTGCATTGGCCGCCAAGCTGGAGGTGGAAGCACACGCTTTCTCCAAGTCGGCCGAAGAGGCCATTACCTCTGCAGGTGGAACAGCCGTAAAACTCTGATGAGATGGGATTTGTACAGACAGTAAAAAATATCTGGAAGATTGAAGACCTTCGTACAAGGCTTTTGATTACCGTGGGGTTCGTGGCAATCTATCGCTTCGGATCGTTCGTGGTGTTGCCTGGCATTAACCCCGAACAATTGATAGCATTGCAAGCAAGTGCCAGTACCGGCTTGTTGAGTTTACTCGACATGTTTTCCGGGGGAGCATTTGCGAATGCATCTATTTTTGCCCTTGGTATCATGCCTTATATCTCCGCTTCCATCGTGATGCAGCTGCTGGGCATTGCCGTACCGGCATTTCAAAAGATGCAGCGTGAGGGAGAAAGCGGTCGTACCAAGATAAACCAGTACACGAGATACCTCACTGTGGCTATCCTGCTTGTGCAAGGACCGGCGTACCTGTATGGTGCCGTGGGCAGCGCCATACCCGGTGGTTTTTGGGACTGGGTATTGCCCTCTACGGTTATACTCGCTGGAGGTAGTATGTTCGTGCTCTGGCTGGGTGAACGAATCACCGACAAAGGGGTGGGGAATGGTATATCGTTCATCATCCTCATCGGTATCATTGCCCGGCTGCCCCACTCGTTAGTGGCAGAGTACGACCGGTTGATCGATGCACCCGGGGGGCTTATCCTGCTATTACTGGAGTTGTTATTCCTAGTAGTGGTTATCTCCGCGGCTATCATGTTGGTACAGGGTGTGAGAAAAGTACCGGTGCAGTACGCGAAGCGTATAGTGGGCAATCGTCAATATGGCGGTGTGCGGCAGTATATTCCTCTTAAAGTGAATGCTGCTAACGTGATGCCCATTATCTTTGCCCAGGCCATCATGTTTATCCCCGTTACCATCGCTCAGTTTTCAGTGAGCGAGGGAGGCGGGTTCTGGGCTTCGCTCATGGACTTTACGAGCTTCTGGTATAACTTTGTCTTCGCACTGCTCATCATCGCGTTTACCTATTTCTATACAGCAATCACGGTAAACCCGGTACAGATGGCAGAAGATTTGAAACGTAACAACGGCTTTATACCGGGTGTGAAACCCGGAAAGAGGACGGCCGAATACATCGACACCATCATGTCGAGGATTACCCTGCCCGGCTCCTTTTTCCTTGCTCTCGTGGCTATCATGCCCGCTTTTGCCGGTTTAATGGGAATCAACTCCCAATTTGCCCAGTTTTTTGGTGGTACTTCGTTGCTGATTCTGGTGGGTGTGGTACTTGATACGTTACAACAAATTGAGAGCCATTTACTCATGCGTCATTACGACGGGTTCTTGAAATCAGGAGCCAAGATAAAGGGTAGAACAGGATCTATGGCAGCTTATTAAGGAGTTAATGAGTAGATGAACAAGAACGTGATCATACTGAAGACCGACGAGGAGATCGAATTCATGCGCGCGGCCAACCGCCTGGTAGGAAAGACACTCGGGGAGTTGTCGCGCCATATCAAGCCTGGCGTTACCACGCTACAGCTCGATAAGATTGCCGAGACGTTTATAAGGGATCACGGGGCTATTCCCACTTTTTTAGGGTATGGAGGTTTTCCCAACTCAATCTGTACTTCGGTAAACGAAAACGTGGTGCATGGTATTCCCAACAACACACCGTTACAGGAGGGAGATGTGGTGTCGATCGACTGCGGCACTAACCTGCGAGGCTTTTGTGGCGACTCGGCTTACACGTTTCAAGTAGGCGAGGTAGATGAAAAAGTAAAACAGCTTCTCCGTACCACAGAGGAGTCTCTTTACAAAGGAATCGAGCAAGCAAAAGAAGGGAATCGGATTGGTGATATAGGTAACGCGGTACAAACCTACTGCGAGTCTAGGAGCTATTCCGTGGTGCGCGAGTTGGTTGGCCATGGGATAGGCCGGCAGATGCACGAATCACCGGAGGTGCCCAATTACGGGCGACGTGGAACCGGGCCGCTCATCCAGAACGGGATGTGCATTGCCATTGAGCCGATGATCAACATGGGCGGCAGAAGGGTTGTTTTTGAAAAGGACGGGTGGACAGTGCGGACAAAGGACCGCAAGCCATCGGCTCACTTCGAACACACCGTTGCCATCCGTAATGGGAAAGCCGATATCTTATCGACATTTGAGTTCATTCAAAGCACAAACTAAAAAAGGAAACATTAATTCATGGCTAAACAAGCAGCAATAGAACAAGATGGCACGATTATTGAAGCTCTTTCGAACGCGATGTTTCGCGTAGAGCTCGAGAACGGGCACGAGATCACCGCCCATATATCCGGTAAAATGAGGATGCACTATATTCGCATCTTGCCGGGTGATCGGGTGCGCGTGGAGATGTCGCCCTACGATCTCACGAAAGGAAGAATTTCGTTCCGGTATAAATAAACCGGCGACAATAAGCCTTCACTGCAAAAAAAATGCGATTTTAGGCTTTAGGTATCAAGAGTTTCCCTATCTTTGAACAAAAATATACAATCACAGGGAACCATTTCGCCTCGGTCGCGCGGTAAGGAAGATAACTTGTAAGATAATAACAAAAGAATAATATGAAAGTAAGAGCATCATTGAAGAAGCGCTCGGCCGATTGTAAGATCGTAAGGAGAAAAGGCCGGTTATACATTATTAACAAGAAAAACCCCAAGTTCAAGCAACGTCAGGGGTAACGAGAGCGTATCAATTGTAATTAAATAACTAAGATAATTATATGGCTATAAGAATTGTAGGTGTCGACCTTCCTCAGAATAAGAGAGGCGAAATAGCCCTAACCTATATCTATGGTATTGGCCGGAGTTCGGCTAACTCCATTTTAGAGAAGGCGGAAGTCGACAGGGACATTAAGGTAAAAGATTGGACGGACGACCAGGCAACTCGCATTCGGGAGATTATATCCAACGAGTTCAAAGTAGAAGGGGATCTTCGTTCCGAAGTGCAGCTGAACATAAAGCGGCTGATGGATATTGGATGCTACCGTGGTATCCGTCATCGTATTGGTTTGCCCGTACGCGGACAAAGCACTAAAAACAATGCCCGTACGCGTAAAGGAAGAAAGAAAACCGTTGCTAATAAGAAAAAAGCTACTAAATAATCGATAGGTAACATGGCAAAAAGAACAGTTGCAGCAAAAAAGAAAAACGTGAAGGTGGGTGCCATTGGACAGGCTCATATCTCCTCGTCGTTTAATAATATCATTGTTTCATTGACCAATGAAGACGGCGAAGTGATCAGTTGGTCCTCTGCCGGTAAAATGGGCTTCAGAAGCTCTAAGAAAAACACTCCTTATGCCGCTCAGATGGTGGCTCAGGACTGTGCGAAGGTAGCGTATGATATGGGTTTACGTAAGGTGAAAGCCTACGTGAAAGGGCCCGGTAACGGACGCGAATCAGCTATCCGTACCATTCACGGATCGGGAATCGAAGTAACGGAGATAGTGGATGTGACTCCGCTTCCTCATAACGGTTGCCGCCCTCCTAAAGCAAGAAAAGTTTAATAAGTTTCATTTACCTTGATACTTGAGCTGTGAATTGATTACAACCTAACTTCTCTGTAATCGCGGCTGCACAGTTTAGGCTTCAGAAAAAAGTTTTAATTGTAGAAAATGGCAAGATATATTGGCCCAAAATCAAAAATCGCCCGTAAGTTTGGCGAGCCTATCTTTGGTCCCGACAAGGTTCTTTCTAAGAAAAACTATCCCCCGGGACAACATGGCAATTCACGTAGAAGAAAAACGTCTGAATACGGTATTCAGTTGCGTGAAAAACAACGTGCAAAATATACCTACGGAGTGCTAGAGAAGCAGTTCCGACTCACGTTCGAGAAGGCAGTACGCAGCCGCGGAATCACGGGTGAGGTACTTTTGCAGTTGCTTGAATCGCGGTTAGACAATATAGTCTATCGTTTAGGGCTTTCTCCTACCAGAGCCGGTGCACGCCAGTTGGTTTCGCACCGTCATATAGTGGTAAATGGGAAAGTGGTGAACATCCCCTCGTACACCGTGAAGCCCGGTGACGTGGTAGGCGTCAGAGAAAAAGCAAAATCGATGGAAGTGATCGTGGATTCCCTAAATGGGTTTAATCACAGTAAATACCCTTGGTTAGAATGGGACAGAGGTACCATGAGCGGTAAATACCTTCACGTGCCGGAGCGCTCCGATATACCAGAAAGTATTAAAGAACAACTCATCGTAGAATTATATTCCAAACAATAATTTCATGGCAATTTTAGCATTCCAAAAACCCGATAAAGTAATCATGTTGCAGGAGGACGCTTTCCACGGAAAGTTTGAGTTTCGTCCCCTGGAGCCCGGATATGGCATTACCATAGGCAATGCCTTACGCCGTATCCTGCTCTCTTCTCTGGAAGGATTCGCGATTACATCGGTAAAAATAGACGGTGTGGATCATGAATTTGCTTCCATCCCGGGCGTTATAGAAGATGTAACGGGTATCATTTTAAACCTGAAAAAAGTTCGTTTTAAGAGGATTGTAGAAGAGTTTGAGACAGAAAAAGTGAGCATCGCTATTTCGGGGACGGATGTGTTTAAGGCCGGAGATATTGGTAAGTTACTCACCGGTTTCGAGGTGCTGAATCCCGAGTTAGAGATTTGCCGGATGAACAAGAAGGCTGATCTGCGCTTGGAACTCACTATCAACAAAGGCCGTGGCTATGTTTCGGCCGAAGAAAACCGAGAGTACCTTCCCACTGATGATGTTCAAACACTGTCTGTTGACTCCATCTTCACTCCAATCCGAAATGTAAAATACGCCATAGAAGATTATCGTATTGAACAGAAAACCGATTACGAAAAACTAGTTATCGAGATATCTACCGATGGATCCATTCAGCCCAAGGAGGCGTTGAAGGAAGCTGCCAAAATATTGATTCAACACTTCGTGTTATTCTCCGATGATAATAAGATCATGTTGGAGACGGCCGACTCCGAGAGCATTGAAGAGTTTGACGAAGAGGTGCTTCATATGCGTCAACTACTGAAGCGTAAGTTGGCTGACTTGAACCTGTCTGTACGTGCGTTGAATTGTTTGAAAGCTGCCGACGTGGAGACACTTGGACAACTGGTGGCGCATAACAAGAACGATCTGCTTAAATTCCGTAACTTTGGTAAGAAATCGCTCACCGAGTTAGAGGAACTATTAGGTGGATTGAATTTGACATTCGGTATGGATACATCGAAATACAAATTAGATAAAGACTAATAACTGCAATGAGACATAAGAAAAAAAATAATCATTTGAGTCGCACGGCCGCTCACCGTAGTGCGATGCTATCCAATATGGCTGCCTCGCTCATCATGCACAAGCGCATCTTTACCACGGTCCCTAAAGCCAAGGCACTAAGAAGGTATGTGGAGCCAATCATCACCAAGAGCAAAGAGGATACCACCAATTCGAGACGTATGGTTTTCAGCATGCTGCAAAATAAATATGCCGTAGCAGAGTTGTTCCAATCCATCTCTCCCAAGGTGAGTGATCGTCCAGGTGGCTACACTCGTATCCTCAAGACCGGTCACCGGCTTGGAGATAACGCTTCCATGTGTTTTATCGAACTGGTAGACTTCAATGAAAACATGCTTAGCGATGCTAAGGGTAAGAAGACCCGCACACGTCGTTCACGCCGTAGATCAGGTGGTGCTGCCGCTGCTGCCGGCACGGTTGCTGCAACCGATGCTGCCGTGAAAGTAGCTAAATCTGAAGAGGTAAAGCAAGCCGAAAAATCGGAGGCTAAGAAGCAGGCCGCTAAAGCGGAGGCACCTGAAGCTGCGACTGCTCCGGATACTACGGTTGAACCGGTTGTAGAAACGCAACCCGAAGCGGTGGTTGAAACTTCCGCTGAAGATAAGCCTGTTGTTGAAGAAGCTCCAACAGTTGAAGAAGCTCCAGCAATTGAAGAAACCCCCGTAGTTGAAGAAGCTCCCGCTGTTGAAGTAACACCTGTTCAGGAGGATCCTGTTGCTTCTGATGAAGCTTCGGAGGATGCGCCGAAAGACGATAAGAAAGAGACAAGCTCCGATGAGGAATCTTGACTCTCACGATAAACGTTGCGGGTGCATTGTCAGCAAGACTGAGACCTAAAAAACTTAGTCGATGATGTTTCTGCAGCGAAGCTGTGATTTTTAAAATGTTAAACATTAAGGAGAGCGCCGCGAGTGATTCGTAGCGCTTTCTTGCTTTTATACCCATCCCCATATCTCATTCTTTATACAACTTTTTTTAACCTCGAATGTTATACTATCCACGAGAGTAGTATTCAGTATGAAAAAGATTGTTGTTATTGGTTGTGGTTTTGGTGGATTACAATTCGTTAATCATCTTAAAAAAGGAAAATTCGATATCATGGTGATTGATAAAATCAACCATCACCAATTCCCGCCGTTATTTTATCAGGTAGCTGCTTCTCAAATAGAGCCGTCTACTATCTCGTTTCCTATTCGAAAGATATTTCAAAAAAGGAGAGACGTGCGAATCCGCTTAGCACATGTTCACGCCGTGAATGCCGCGGAGAAGCGCGTGGAGACCTCAATTGGCCCTTTCGAGTACGACTATCTTGTGATAGCCACCGGTACCAGTACCAATTTCTACGGTAACAAAACGGTCGAGGAAAACTCGCTGGGATTGAAATCTACCTATCAATCCATTAACGTGCGCAACGAGATCCTTTACAATTTCGAGAAACTTTTATACACCCGCGAGAAAGACGGGTTATATAATATCGTGATCGTTGGTGGAGGTGCTACCGGTGTTGAGCTTGCCGGTGCCTTTGCCGAGATGACTCGTGAGATACTTCCTAAGGACTACCCCAATATCGATTCGAGCAAGGTCAACGTCTACCTTTTAGAAGGGAGCCCTTACACGCTGGGAGCCATGAGCCCTTTTGCTCGTAAGTACTCCGAGAAGTACCTCCGCTCCATGGGAGTAAACGTGATGACCAACACCCTGGTTCAGGATTACGACGGAGAAGTAATCACCTTGAATAACGGGGAAACCATTCGTACGCGCAATGTAATTTGGTCGGCCGGTGTAATTGGCAACACCTTAGAAGGCATTCCCGAGGAAGCCAAGGTGCGCGGTGGGCGAATCAAAGTAGACCGTCAGAACAGGGTAGAGGGGCTTACCGACGTGTTCGCCGTGGGGGATGTAGCTTACATGGAGACCGAGAAATACCCGCACGGGCACCCCCAACTGGCCAACGTGGCCATCGGCCAGGGCAAGAACCTGGCACGTAACCTACAGCGAATGGTTGCCGGACGGACCGATTTCAAGGATTACGAGTATCGCAACCTGGGTACCATGGCCACCGTGGGGCGCAATAAAGCGGTGGTAGACCTCCCGTTCGTGAAGTTCCGCGGCCGCTTTGCTTGGTTTGTCTGGATGTTCCTTCACCTGATGCTCATCCTGAGCGTCCGTAACAAGATCGTTATCTTCATCAACTGGGCCTGGAACTACTTCACCAAAAACAACTCCTTGCGGCTAATTTTGAAAGATAGTGATTGAATTCCCTCATCACCTACAGTAAAATACGCGAAAAACACTTTACAACTTATTTTGGGTTATTTATTCAAAAAAATGTTGTATATTTGATAAAAATACCAACTAAGCAATCGAAAACATGAGACATGAAATGGTGCTATATTTATTATTGTCACTCTCGGTGACCGGCTGTTCTTCAACTAATCAATTAAATAAAGAATTGCCGTTTATTGACGTTTCAATCGAATACCCCGAAAAAGAAATTAACTTGAGGGATATTGCAGATGTTCGTTACGTGAGTTTAAATTCTGAAAGTGACGATTATCTTTTTAAAGGAAGTATCGATTATGTAACACAAAACAGGATAGTTGTTATCGACCGCTCCTCGCATAGCATCTTGTTTTTTTCAAAGGACGGAGATCCCAGATCCCGCTTTAATCGCAGGGGGCAGGGTCCTGAAGAGTATACAGACGCGGCCACCGTAATGTATGACGAGGAACAAGACGATGTTTATGTATCTTCCGATTTTAGTGGGCATATTATGGTTTACTCTTCTAAGGGTGAATATAAGAGAAGAGTAAATTTGCCTCAAATGAATATAGATGGTCAAATGGCTTTATTTGATGACCAATCCATCCTGGTCTACGATAACACTGAATTGTGGCGATCTATTATGCATAGCAAACCAGCGGAAGCGGTTATTGATTCAACTTTTTTCCTTATTTCCACAACAGATGGAACCGTGTTAGAGTACATTCAATTGCCAAATAAGAACATCGACTTAAGCTATAAAGATTTAGAAAGTGTATTTATTGGTCAAGTTAATTATGGGCGTATTAGAAAATGTTCTGAAGGTGTTTTGCTATATAATCCTGAGGCCGACACAATTTTCCTTTATAACAAAGATAAGGTCTTAACTCCGTATCTGCATAAAACACCATTACTGAGCGATTCCGGTACAAAGACTGTTATGGATATTTGTATGGACGCGGGTAGATTTCAATTCATATCTATTTATCCTTATTTGAAGCTCGGAAGTTCTCCCTCTCCAAAGTATTATATGCGCGACAAAAAAACGGGTGAAATATTCAGTCAGAAAATTACCATTCCCGATTACAAGGGAATACATTTCTTCGTTAATCCACGTCTTTCAAAGTATTATGAAAAAGAGTACCATTTAGAATTAGAGCTTACCGAACTCGAAGAAGCCTATAATGAAAATAAATTGGATGGCGCGTTAAAAGAGTTGACCGCTTCTCTCATTGAAGAAGAAGATGCTAATAATGTTTTCATGTTTGTCGATTTTCGATGATGTATATTATAGAATTTTTTTTTATATTATTACCGTTAAAACGTATTGATTTGTAAGCATATTTGTTGACAATAGTGTTAGCCATATTTGGCTTATTCTTCCCAAACTAAGTAGGCAGAAACCAACCAGTGGTTGAGTTTGTTCTCGTCGATCTCGGTGGACTCAGGGATGCTGATAGTGAGGGTATGGTCGCCGGGAGAGAGATCGTTCAACTTTATCTCCACCGGTGGAACATCGCTCCCGGGGCACCAGTTGCTGCGGGACAGGTCGGATGATGCAAGGGGTTCTTCGATCTCCTTTACTTCTCGCTTACCTCCTCGGGCAATAAAAGCCATGGGACGTGTCCGGAGCCAAACTCCCGAGGTGGGGTTGAACCGGCGGAACGATGCGCAATCGGTACGCCATGGCAAAAAGCTAAGCACCTCCTGGCCGTCCACGTAAAGGATGTTCTGTTGCGGGCGGAACTCGTCCCCGCCGGAATGGCCGCCATGTCCTGTAGTAATATACTTGAGACGCGCGTTTTTCGCGTTAGCGGGAAGGGTGAAATCGATCTCCACATCCTGCCTCGAGAAGATATCGGGGTGCTTTTGTCCAATGTAGTAGTTCGTGTTGATCAGGGGCTCCACGTGCAGTCGGGGTTTCTCATCCCCAGGGATAGCACTCTCGGTGAAGGTAAATTTCGCGTCCACCTTGTACCCCTCTGGAGTCCAAGTGTCCACGTAGATGCCCACGTAGGCTTCCCCTTCGAGCAGGGGTAGGAGGTCGGTTATCTCCTGTTTCCAAGTAACATCTTCGGCCCACCCATCCACGTAAACCGGGCGGCGTTGGGCCGATACCGAGTCGTTGTTGCTACTGAAGTGACCCACGCCGAACGGGGTCATAAAGCGCATCAGCTCCACGGTGGGAAGATACCCCTCACCCGCGACGATACCGGAAAGTTGCTCGTACCGGGTGGTGTCGTGAGCCGGGTATGATGCTTGATCGGCCGCCACGTCGATCATGCTGATGGCCGATGCGCGAGGAATCACGAAACAGGAGCCCGATTTATCCCACGGGTCGCCATTCGAAACCAACGTGATCTCGATTTCAGCTTCGGTATAATTGGAAAAAACGGGGATCTGGATTTTCTTTAACACGATACGGCCGTTACCCAAGTAGAGGAGCCCCTCCTTGTTGACCACCCCGTTGGGATAGTCGGTCGGGTTAAACAGGATGGGAGTATCCTGAAACAGGTCGACTGTCACCGGGTTCTTAACGCGCTGTGCGGAGAGCGAGGCTGCCGCGGTGAGAACTATCAATAAAAGGAGTGTTTTTTTCATATGAACCTTAATTAATGCACGCGAATGTACGAAAAAAAACTATATTCGCGTAGGAACCAATACCCAATGTAGATTATGCGTGTAAAAGATATTATTCAGGCTATAGAACAGCTGGCACCACTGCCACTGCAGGAGGAATATGACAATAGCGGGCTGCAGGTGGGCGATCCCAACCGAGAGGTTACCGGCGCGCTGCTCGCGATCGACGTCACTGAAAACGTGATGGAGGAGGCTATTTCACTGGGGTGCAATTTGGTGATATCGCACCATCCGCTCGCGTTCCGCCCCTTTAAGTCGCTCACCGGAAAAAATTACGTGGAAAGGTGTATGATGAAGGCCATCAAACACGATATCACGGTTTACGCGGCACATACCAACCTAGATAACGCGTGGGACGGCGTGAACTTCAAGTTGGCAGAGATGCTTGAGCTCCAGAACGTGAAAATCCTGGAGCCAAGAAGACAGGCCCTGCTCAAGTTTGTTACCACCGCGCCCTTGCAACATGCCGAGAGCGTGCGAAACGCGCTGTTTAACGCGGGTGCGGGGCATATTGGTAACTACGATAGCTGCAGCTATAACCTCACCGGCGAAGGAACGTTCCGCGCTAAAGATGGGGCGAACCCTCACGTGGGGGAGGTGAACGAGCTTCACCACGAGAGCGAGGTGCGTATAGAGACCGTGATTCCAGTAATGAAGAAGGAGGAAGTGCTTCGCGCGTTGCTAGCGGTGCATCCATACGAGGAGCCGGTTTTCGACCTGTATCCTATCGCCAACGAATGGCCTCGAAGTGGAAGTGGAATCGTGGGAGTGCTACCCGAACCGATGCCTGAACAGGAGTTCCTCTACTTGCTCAAGGACCTGTTTAACCTACCCACCATCCAGCATTCTAAGATCCGAGGAAAGGAGATACGCGACGTGGCACTCTGCGGTGGAGCAGGAGCCTTTCTCATGGCGAAGGCAGCCGCGTACGGGGCCGACGCGTTTGTGACGGGTGAAGCGAAGTACAACGATTTCTTGGACGCGGAAGATCGGTTGCTGCTTGCCGTGGTGGGACATTATGAATCGGAAATTTGCACGAAAGAGATATTTTTTGATCTTATTTCAAAGAAATTTCCTACCTTTGCATTACATAAGTCGGCGTTCGATTCGAACCCGGTAAAGTACTTGTAACAGAAGCGGTCCGACTTGTTCCCGTGGTTACAGAGAAATGTAGTAATGAAACGAATAAAACGATCGTTGCATTGCTGCATTTTTTCGTTAAAGGGTAACTCAGGTAATGCCCAGTGGGGAACGAATCGGAAATAACGGGACATAAGAATTCAAAATAAATAAACATCGAAAATATACAGTATTATGGCTACAAAAAAGAAAAGTGCGGAACAGGAAGTGTCGGTAGAAGATAGACTGAAATCGCTATTCAAGCTCCAGTCGTACTTGTCGGAGATCGACCGGATTAAAACGCTGCGCGGCGAATTGCCCCTTGAAGTGGCTGACCTTGACGACGAGATTGCCGGTTTGGGAACGCGTATCAATAATTTCGAGTTAGAACTGAAGGAGTTAGATAGCAACACGAAACTTCAGAAAGGGAAGATCGAAACCAGCAAATCGAGGATCGAAAAGTACAACTCACAACTTGAAAACGTGCGAAACAGCAAAGAGTACGATCACCTTTCGAAAGAGATCGAGTTCGAAACACTCGAAATTGAACTTTCCGAAAAGCATATTCGTGAATTTGGCCAGAAGATGGAAACTATAAAAGAGCAGATAGAGGCAGCCACGGAGCTACTGAAAGAAAAAACCTCAGACTTAGATCATAAGAAGAAAGAACTGGATGATATTGTTTTGGAAACCAAAAGTCAGGAAGAGAAAATACGAGAGAAAGCTAAAAAGACAGAAACAACCATCGAACCCCGGTTATTGACCGCTTTTAAGCGCATCCGGAAGAATGCTCGGAACGGGTTAGGAGTGGTGCCTATTCAACGCGGCGCGTGCGGTGGGTGTTTTAATAAAATTCCACCGCAAAAGCAGATGGATATCAAACTGGGCAAGAAAATCATCGTGTGTGAATATTGCGGGCGCATTATGATCGACCCCGAAATGGCAGGCATAGCTGAAAAATAGCTCCAACAAAAGAGCACCGGGAAAAGCGTGTGAAAAAACAAAAAGGGAGTGTAAAAGTGATTAATGATTTTTTTCTCTATTTTGTACGAAATTTCCCATTTTTGATTGAAAAAAGTGTATCTTTGCGACAAATAAGGGGCCCCTTGTTTTTTACACAGCTTGTTTTAAACGCGTTGATTTTAATCAAAAAGTTTATTAGGAAAGGTTATTTATAAAAGAGCATATGGCTAATCGAATAAAAATTAAGAAAGGCTTGCAAATTCCGTTGCTCGGCGAGTCGGAACTAACCGCACGAGGTACGGTAACGAGCGAATTTGTGAGAATTTGTCCGGAAGACTATCCAGGCGTGGCTCCCAAGTTAGCCGTCAAGGTCGACGATACGGTAAAGGCCGGATCGCCCCTTTTTTACGAGAAAAAGCATCCCGAAATGGTGTTCGTTTCGCCCGTGAGCGGGGTGGTTACCGAGATCGAAAGAGGGGAGAGGCGCCGGATTCTCAATATTGTCGTGAAAGCAGACGGTGCCGAGGAATACATCGACTTTGGGAAGAAGAACGTGGCTTCACTATCCCCGGAGGAAGTGAAAAAGGCAATCTTGGAGGCGGGTCTTTGGTTCGTGATCCGTCAACGGCCCTACGATATCGTGGCAGTGCCGAATAAGCAGCCGCGTGATATTTTCGTCACCGGGTTTGACTCTTCCCCATTGGCTCCATCCTATGATTTTATCTTGGAGGGGCAGGAGGCCGACCTGCAGGCGGGGCTCGATGCATTGACAAAGTTGACAGCCGGCAATGTCTACCTTTCCATCAGCAGCAAAACCACCAACCCGGCACTGCGCCAAGCGAAAAACGCGGTGATCACCGAATTCGATGGGCCACACCCGGCGGGGAACGTCGGCGTGCAGATCAACCATCTAAAACCGGTAAACCGGGGCGAAGTGGTGTGGACGCTCAACGCGCTCAACGTCGCAATGATCGGACGTTTGTTCAACAAGGGGGTAACCGACCTGACGCGCACGGTAGCACTTACCGGATCGGAAGTAAAAGAAAAGGGATATCATAACATGCTAATCGGTACGGAACTCTCATCGATCTTCGAAGGAAATGTTACCGAGGGTATCTCGTTAAGATATATCAGTGGAAACCCGTTAACCGGAAGGAAAATTGAGAAGAACGGGGTGTTGCGGGCATACGATGCGCAGATAACGGTTATCCCGGAAGGGGATGATGTTCACGAGGCATTCGGATGGGCCTCTTTTTCGCCCAAACGATACAGCGCGGGTGGAACTTACATCCGGTTGAAAAAGAAATATCGCTTGGATGCTCGGTTACTGGGAGGACCAAGAGCTATCATCGTGTCGGACGAGTACGATAAAGTGTTCCCCATGGATATTTTCCCGGAGCAACTGATCAAATCGACGCTCGCCTTTAATATCGAAAAGATGGAGCAATTGGGTATCTATGAAGTGGCCCCCGAGGACTTCGCGCTGTGCGAATTCGTGGATACATCAAAGCTGGAACTACAACGTATCATTCGCACGGGACTTGATATGCTCCGCAAGGAGATGGAATAACCCGCGGCTTCAGGCTTTAATAACGAGTAATAACTTATATAAATAATAGAACTTTGAAAGCGTTAAGAAATTACCTGGATAAGATAAAACCGAACTTTGAAGAGGGTGGAAAGCTGCATTGGCTTCATTCAACGTACGACGCGTTTGAAACGTTTCTTTTCGTACCCAATATCACTTCAAGATCGGGCGTGCATATTCACGATGCGCGCGACTCAAAACGAACGATGATCATCGTGATCATCGCGCTCATACCCGCTTTGTTAGTGGGTATGTATAACGTGGGCCTCCAACACTACATGGCCATTGGACAACAGGCGTCTATTGGGGATATGTTCCTTTTTGGTTTACTTGCCATGTTGCCTCAACTTGTTGTTTCCTACGTGGTAGGGTTAGGCATTGAGTTTGCCGTCGCGCAAGCACGTAAAGAGGAAGTGGCAGAGGGCTTCCTCGTATCAGGGATATTGATCCCCATGATTCTCCCGGTGGATACGCCTTTATGGATGATCGCCGTGGCAACCGCTTTCTCGGTGATCTTCGCGAAAGAGGTGTTCGGGGGAACCGGTTACAACGTGTTTAACGTGGCGTTGATAACCCGGGCGTTCCTGTTTTTCTCTTACCCCTCAAAAATGTCGGGTGACCAAGTATGGGTGCGCACCTCCGATACTTTCGGGTTGGGCGGGGGAAACGTGATTGATGGATACTCCGGCGCCACTCCCCTGGGACAGATAGCTACCACCGAAGCAGCGAGTTTCAGTGAGTTCTCGTTTCAGGGCATCACGGGGCAATCCCTTTCTATCAGTGATATGTTCTTTGGCTTTATCCCCGGATCCATGGGTGAAGTCTCTACATTTGCTATCATTCTGGGTGCCATCCTTCTCATCGCCACCGGCGTGGGGAGTTGGAAAACCATGCTCTCGGTGTTTTTGGGAGGAGCAGTTGCCGTGGTCATCACCAACTTCTTCGCACAAAATGCCCTTATGGGTATGCCGGTGCATTACCACTTCCTATTGGGAGGATTTGCTTTTGGGGCCGTGTTTATGGCTACCGACCCGGTGACCGCTGCCAGAACGGAGAAGGGGAAATGGATCTACGGCTTCTTTATCGGCTTGCTCGCGGTAGCTATCCGCGTGTTTAACCCCGGGTATCCCGAGGGAATGATGCTTGCTATCCTGTTTATGAACGCGTTCGCGCCGCTCATCGATTTCTACGTGGTAGAAGCCAATATCAAACGCCGACTGAAGCGTGTGGCCGCGGTAAAAACAGCTAACGATCAATAAATGAGAAGAATTATGAACAGAGAAAGTAGTGCATACACCATAATATACTCGGTAGTGATGGTGGTCATCGTGGCCTTAGGTTTGGCTTTCACGCACCAAGTGCTTATCGACAGACAAACCGCTAACGAGAATATTGACAAAATGCAGCAGATATTGCGGTCGTTGAATATTAACGCTTCCACCAGCGAAGCGCAGGAAAGATATGCCGAATTGATACAAGATGCCTACCTGATCGACAGCGAAGGTAGGAAGGTAGAGGGGACAGAGGGCACCACGCCCGATGACCTCGCTTTCTCCACCGAGCTGGGAGATCCGGCTGCTGCGGGGATACCGGTGTATGAAGCGGAAGTAGACGGTTCCGTCAAGTACGTGATCCCGATGAGCGGGACCGGGCTATGGGGAAGCATCTGGGGATACTTGGCTGTCGAGTCGGATGGAAGCGCTATTTACGGGGCCGAGTTCGACCACGCGGGCGAGACGCCCGGACTGGGCGCCGAGATTGCTGACACACCCTTCAAGAGCCGGTTTCAAGGCAAAGAACTCTTCCGGGATGGACAGTTTCGCTCCATCGCGGTGGTTAAACCGGGCAGGTCGGTGGCCAACCGCGACTACGTGGACGGTATTTCCGGGGGCACCATTACCAGCCAGGGAGTGGATAACATGTTGTTGCAGAGCGTGGGAAAGTATCGGAATTTTTTAGAGAACCTGAATGCTGCCAACCGGTGACAGCTGATTTAAAATAGTAAGAAGATGGCTTTATTATCAAGTAAGACCAAGGCGGTGCTGTTAGGACCGCTTAATAAAAATAACCCGGTGATCGTGCAAGTGCTGGGTATCTGTTCGGCACTGGCGGTGACCTCAAAGCTTGAACCCTCGCTGGTGATGGCTATCGCAGTGGTTCTGGTGACCGCGTTTGCTAACGTGATTATATCGCTTTTACGGAAAAGCATTCCCAACCGCATCCGTATCATCGTGCAACTGGTGGTGGTGGCGGCGTTGGTTACCATCGTCAGCGAAGTTTTAAAGGCTTTCGCGTACGATGTGAACAAACAGCTTTCGGTGTTCGTGGGGCTTATCGTGACTAACTGTATCCTGATGGGACGCCTCGAGGCTTTCGCCTTGGGAAATGGACCTTGGCCTTCCTTCCTCGACGGGATCGGCAATGGGTTAGGGTATGGATGGATTCTGGTTGTAGTTGGCTTTTTCCGTGAACTGCTGGGCTCCGGAACGTTGATGGATATTCAAGTGGTTCCCGAGGCATTCTACAACGCGGGATATGAGAATAACGGGCTCATGATGCTAGCCCCCATGGCTATCCTGCTGGTGGCATGCATCATTTGGGTACATCGATCGCGCAATAAAGAATTACAAGAAGAAACCAATTAAAATTAAAATAGAACAGATATATGGAAGCAATTAGTCTGATTGTCCGATCGATATTTGTCGATAACATGATTTTCGCGTACTTCCTGGGAATGTGCTCCTTCCTGGCAGTGTCGAAAAACGTGAAGACAGCATTGGGATTAGGTATAGCCGTTACTTTTGTATTGGTAATCACTCTTCCGCTAAACTACCTGCTTGAGAATTACGTGTTGAAAGCGGGCGCGCTCGCGTGGTTGGGCGATGAGTACACGACCATGGACCTGAGTGTCTTCAGCCTGCTTATCTTTATTGCCGTCATTGCTTCGTTTGTCCAGTTGGTAGAGATGATCATCGAGCGGTTTAGCCCTTCACTTTATGCTTCGCTGGGAATTTTCCTTCCCCTCATCGCAGTGAACTGCGCCATCCTGGGTGGGTCGCTGTTCATGCAGCAACGTGAGTTCGCGAACGTGGGGTTGGCCACGGCGTACGGCTTTGGCTCGGGAATCGGGTGGCTACTGGCTATCGTGGGGATGGCCGCCATTCGTGAGAAGCTGGAGTATTCCAACGTTCCCAAACCCTTGAAAGGGCTGGGCATCACCTTTATCATCACCGCGCTGATGGCCATCGGTTTCATGAGTTTTGCCGGAATCGACATTTAATCAAAGCAGACAAAAACAAATTAGCTATTAAAATATGAGTGTATTATTGAACGCGGGTGGATTAACAATTCTGACAAGTGTCATCGTGTTCCTGGTAATCATCTTGATTCTTGTCGTGATCATCCTTGTCGCCAAGGCCAAGCTGATGCCGTCGGGCAACGTGAAAGTCTCCATCAATAAGGAAAAAGAGCTAAGTGTACCCATGGGCGGCACGCTGCTTAACACGTTGCAAGCAAATGAGATTTTTCTTTCTTCGGCGTGCGGGGGCGGAGGTACTTGTGGAGAGTGCCGTTGCCGTGTTACCGAGGGAGGAGGGGAAATCCTTCCGACCGAAAAAGGGCATTTCACCCGAAGAGAACAACTCAGCAACTGGCGATTGAGTTGTCAGGTAAAAGTGAAAGACAACATGTCTATCGTTATCCCCGAATCGGTATTTGGCATCAAGGAGTGGGAGTGCGAAGTGGTGTCTAACCGCAACGTGGCGTCGTTCATTAAAGAGTTCGTGGTGAAACTCCCCGAGGGGGAAAAACTCAACTTCGAGCCGGGCGCCTATTGCCAGATTCGCGTTCCCAAGTTCAACGGCATCAAATTCTCCGATTTCGATATCGACGAGAAGTATAAACCGGAATGGGACAAGTTTAAGATGTGGGACCTGGTGTGCAAGAACGACGAGGACACCGTGCGGGCATACTCCATGGCCAACTACCCGGCAGAAGGTAATATCATTACGCTTAACGTACGGATTGCTACCCCGCCATTCGATAAAGCCAAGGGAACATGGATGAACGTGAATCCTGGGATTGTCTCTTCGTATATCTTCAACCTGAAGCCGGGCGATAAGGTGATGATGTCCGGGCCGTTCGGGGAATTCCACCCGATTCTCGATAGCGAGCGAGAGATGCTCTGGATCGGGGGGGGAGCGGGGATGGCGCCCTTGCGTTCGCAGATCATGCACCTCACCGAGACGTTGAAGATTACCGACCGGAAGATGTCTTACTTCTACGGGGCAAGGGCATTGATCGAGGCTTTCTATTTGGAAGATTTTTACCGCTTGGAGAAGGAGTTCCCCAACTTCTCGTTCCACCTGGCGCTCGACCGCCCCGATCCCAAAGCGGACGAGGCCGGGGTGAAGTACACGCCGGGATTCGTACACCAAGTGATCTACGACACCTACCTCAAAGACCACGACGCGCCCGAAGATATCGAGTACTACATGTGCGGTCCCGGTCCGATGGCCAATGCCGCCCAACGCATGCTCGACAGCTTGGGAGTGCCTCCCGAAATGATTATGTTCGACGACTTCGGGTAATCGACACTACAAGGCAAACGATAAAATTAAAACGGCTCTCTCGCGATCGAGAAAGCCGTTTTTTCTATTCTAGTCATGGCATAGTTCAAACATGACTCTCCTCCTCGCGTGGCGCGTACCAAGTAAGCATGGCTCTGCTTACCGGGCTATTTTACTCGTGGGCAGCGATACATTATCCTCGATATCCAGCATCGCGTTAATCAGGTACAACCGATCGTACTCGAGAAGCGAATCACTATGAATCCTTTTCTCTTTGATGACCCCTTCGCGAAGGAGCTTTTGTCGTTTCGTCCCATTCAATAAGGGTTCGGAAGGGGTGTAGAGATTCCCCCCTTTACTTAAAACCACGTTACTATATGAGGTGTCCGTGATTAGGCCATTTCTGACAATCAATATTTCATCACGATCCCTTTTTAACGCTAATAAATCGTTCAACACCGTCCGGTCGGCATATTTAAACGAGTAGTTCGGGGATGCCTCGATCAGTCTCAACGATTTTATTTCTTTTAGATGATAGTGTTCGAAAGTGACCTCTTGAATCGACTCCCGGTAAATTACGCGACATTTCACCCTCCCTTTTCGTAGCTGCTCCGGCATACCATTTTTCAGCAAGCTTGACAGGGAGGGAGCGGTAAAACCGAAATGAGCGGCTGTCCTGTCCACGCGCTCCTGATGCGCTTCCAAGCCTCGTGCAGTGCCGTCGACTATACAAATGGTTTCTAAAAACATCTTTTTGTCGTTTTAAATTATCGCGCTTCTCTACATCTGCTTCTACATGCCCTGCTATGGACGCGTACCTCTTCCCGTGCAACTTCCCGTACTGCTTCACGGTGCGGGAAAGGGCAAATAGACTTTATTGATCGCCTCGTCGTATTCCTTGCGGTAGTCGCTGTTCGCGGTAATCCCTCCGCCACTACGGAAATAAAGTTCGGAACCCTGTTGCTCGATAAAACGAATCAACACGAACGCTTCCAGTACTTCTCCATCAAAGTAGCCGGCTACCCCCGTGTAGAAACCACGTGGTTCGCTCTCCGCTTCATGGATTAATCGAAGAGTGGCTTCTTTGGGTGCTCCCGAGACCGATCCAGCGGGTAGAAGCTCAAAGAAAAGCGATCCTAACTGATCGAGGTATTGGTGAGGCAGGTTGCCTTCTATTTCGGAGCTTACTTGCAATAACGAACCTTTGTTTGTTTCTAACTCATCGGTGTACCGGAAACGTACGACTCGCACACTGGAAGCTACACGGCTTAAATCGTTCCGAAGTAGATCCACGATCGTGTTATGTTCAGCCGACTCTTTCGGGTCGCTCAGTATGATTTCACGGGCACGGGGGAGTCGCGCATCAATAGTTCCTTTCATCGGGAAGGTGCTCATTTTTCCGTTTTTTACGCGCACGAACCCCTCGGGCGAGAAGCATACCCATCGCCCCGGAAGGTAGAGTTTGTAAGTGGCCCGGCTGAAGAGGAATATCTCCTCGAGGGAAAGTGAACACCGTATCGGAGTCTTTATAGTAAGGTTGGTGAGATAGGAGTCGCCCCGTTTCAATCCATCCATCACTATTGAAAAACGCTGACGGTATCTATTGTAATCTTCCGGATCGGCTTCAAACAGATAATCTCGCGGTGGTTCGGAACGCTTTGCACCTGTCGTTTTAGGTCGGGAGGGTGATTGCATTGCCACGCGTGCTAGACCTACCGTTGGAATGGGTGCTCCTAC
>CAYFMZ010000013.1:11044-13328 GCA_964344275.1 uncultured Proteiniphilum sp. | reverse complement strand
GTTGGAATGGGTGCTCCTACCGTTGGAATGGTTGCTCCTGCCGTTGTATCAATATTTGAAATCCCCTTTATATCGAACAGTACTTCCTGTTGTGATAGGGGGTTGGGAAGAAAAAATCCCTCCGTCATTTCAAAATCAATCGCGAAAAGGAAGGGCTTTCGGGCCTTTCCCGCTTCGTTCATTTGCTCCTTTATTTCATCGCTACTGAAAAACATGGTGCAAATATAGGTATTTGAAAGGAAAAGGGGACACTTTACGAGTCACGAGGTTTTCATCCCAGCTCCACCCATTCGAGGGCTGATTAAATAATAGTTGAAGATGCATCGCTTTTTCGGGCGTGGGCGAAAACAATTCGATTGAAAAGTTGTTCATCTATTACATGCCTCGTTTTAGCTGTAATTGCAATGATTGAAGCACTCGAAACATAGATTAATTAGATATGAGTGTAAAAAGGAGAAACCTTCTGTTTTGTATCAAATCGAAGTAAAATCATCGAAAAAATTATCAATTTCTAATTTTTTTGAAGAAAACAGTGAAAATATTTTGTGGATTCGAAATTTCATATTTACTTTGCAAGCGTTAATTAGATAACAGGAAATAAAATATGTACCGTAACGTCGATATTCTAGTCATTTCTATTCTACTTCTGGACAACTTCGGAGGGTGAGATTGGAATATCGGTAAACGAACAAGGAAAAAATAGGATAACCTTTCTCACCCAGTGGGAAAGGTTATTTGTTTTATACAGGGCAGTAAAAAAATAGGTTTATAACATGGAGCGAATTTTTGTATTTGATACAACGTTAAGAGACGGGGAGCAGGTGCCCGGTTGTCAGCTGAACACGATCGAGAAGATCCAGATCGCGCAGGCCCTTGAACTGTTAGGGGTAGATGTGATAGAGGCCGGCTTCCCGGTTTCAAGCCCGGGCGATTTCCAGTCGGTAGTAGAAATCTCCAAAGCAGTCACGTGGCCCACTATCTGCGCGCTCACCCGCGCGGTGGAGAAAGATATCGAGGTGGCGGCCGAATCGCTCAAGTATGCCAAACGGAAACGTATCCACACCGGGATCGGTACCTCCGACTTTCATATCAAGCACAAGTTCAACTCCAACCGTGAAGAGATTATCGAACGGGCGGTGAAGGCGGTGGAGTATGCCCGTAGGTTCGTGGACGACGTGGAGTTCTATGCCGAAGACGCGGGGCGTACGGATAACGAGTACCTGGCACGTGTGGTACAAGCAGTGATTAACGCGGGGGCAACAGTGGTGAATATTCCCGATACCACGGGGTACTGCTTCCCCGACGAGTACGGTGCGAAGATTAAATTCTTAATAGACAACGTGGATATGAAGAACGCGATCCTGTCTACCCATTGCCATCAAGACTTGGGTATGGCCACGGCAAACACTATCTCTGGTGTGCTGAACGGTGCACGGCAGGTGGAGGTGACCCTGAACGGGATTGGAGAGCGGGCCGGCAATACCTCGTTGGAGGAGGTGGTGATGGCATTCAAAAGCCACAAGGACCGTGGATTCGATACGAATATCAACACACAACATATATACTCTACCAGCCGGCTGGTGTCGAGCCTCATGAATATGCCGGTGCAACCCAACAAGGCGATCGTGGGTAGGAATGCTTTCGCGCACTCTTCGGGGATTCACCAGGATGGGGTACTCAAGAACGTGGAGACCTACGAAATCATAGACCCGAAGGACGTGGGAATCGACGATAACGCGATCGTGCTGACCGCCCGTAGTGGGCGTGCGGCTTTGAAAAACAGGCTGTCGATGCTTGGCGTGAAACTTGACATGGAGGAGTTGGATAAGGTATACCAAAATTTCTTGGAGCTGGCCGACAAAAAGAAAAATATTACCGACGACGATATATTAATCCTGGTGGGCAAAGAGGCTCGCATGACCCGGATCAAGATTGATTACTTGCAAGTGGTGTGCGGCATTGGAGTTCGCGATGTGGCGAGCATTGGCCTGAACATCGCGGGGGAACAGTTCGAAGCCACGGCAACCGGAAACGGACCGGTGGATGCTGCCATACGAGCGGTGAAAAATATCATCAAACGAAAAATTAAGATCCAAGAGTTCCTGATACAAGCCATCGACCATGGTAGCGATGATGTAGGTAAGGTGCATATGCAAGTGGAGCATAATAACATGCATTATTACGGGTTCTCGGCCAATACCGATATTGTCGCGGCTTCGGTAGAAGCGTTTATTGACGCGGTAAACAAGTTCGTGGAATAAATGTGCCAATTAGGCTAATATGC
>CAYFMZ010000013.1:9442-10944 GCA_964344275.1 uncultured Proteiniphilum sp. | reverse complement strand
TGCCAATTAGGCTAATATGCTGATGATAATTACGGTTATATAGATATAATTGATAAAAATACATAGTAATACAATTAATATAGTTTTATGAAAACTCTTTTCGACAAAATATGGGACGCGCACGTGGTAACCACGGTGAATGATGGTCCCACGCAGCTGTACATCGACCGGCATCTGTGCCACGAGGTGACCAGTCCGCAAGCTTTCTCTGGCCTCCGTGCCAGAGGGCTGGAGGTGTTCCGCCCAGAACGGACCACGCTCACCGCGGATCACAATATTCCCACCATGGGGCAAGACAGTCCCATTCGCGACGCGATCTCCCGCTTTCAGGTGGATACCCTCGCGAAGAACGCGAGGGACTTTGGGCTTACCTATTATGGCCTGAACAATCCCAAGAACGGTATCGTGCACGTGATTGGTCCCGAGAACGGCTACACGCAACCGGGGATGACCATCGTTTGTGGCGATAGTCATACCTCCACGCACGGGGCTTTCGGGGCCATCGCCTTCGGGATCGGTACCAGTGAAGTGGAGATGGTGCTGGCATCGCAGTGTATCTTGCAAACGCGACCCAAGACCATGCGGATCAACTTCGAAGGGAAATTGGGGAAGAACGTGAGCTCGAAAGATATGGCACTCTACATGATCTCGAAGCTGACTACCGGGGGAGCTACCGGCTACTTCGTGGAGTACGCGGGCGAAGCGGTGCGCGGCCTCACCATGGAGCAACGGATGACGCTCTGTAACCTGAGTATCGAGATGGGTGCCCGGGGTGGATTGATCGCCCCTGACGAAACAACGTTCAACTATATCAAAGGTCGCGAGTTCGCACCCAAAGGCGAGAGATGGGACGAGGCACTGGCTTATTGGCAAACGCTGAAAAGCGACGAAGGGGCCGTTTTCGATAAAGAGATCACCTTCGACGCGACGCGAATCCGGCCAATGATCACATATGGCACCAATCCCGGCATGGGGATGCCGATTGATGGTACGATACCCACGTTGGACGATATTGATCAAGCCGGAAAAATATCCTTCGAGCGGTCGCTCAACTACATGGGGCTCACACCGGGGCAAAAACTGGAGGGTAAATCGATCGATTACGTCTTCCTTGGCAGCTGTACCAACGGGCGGATCGAGGACTTCCGGGTGTTTACCGAATACGTGAAGGGCAAGAAGAAGGCCGATAACGTGACGGCATGGCTGGTGCCGGGTAGCTGGCGAGTAAGGAAGCAGATCGAGGACGAGGGCCTTGACAAGATACTCGAGGAGGCAGGCTTTCAACTGCGCCAACCGGGGTGCTCGGCATGCCTCGCGATGAACGAGGATAAGATACCCGCGGGAAAATACGCGGTCTCGACCTCTAATCGTAACTTCGAGGGGCGTCAAGGACCCGGTGCACGCACCATCTTGGCAGGCCCACTGGTGGCCGCCGCCGCGGCAGTGAACGGGAAAATCACGGAACCGTGATAATTAATGTGCCAATGTGCCAATGTGCCAAT
>CAYFMZ010000013.1:5864-9342 GCA_964344275.1 uncultured Proteiniphilum sp. | reverse complement strand
AATGTGAATAATGAAAGGATTCGCTGATGTGTTGATTCGACAAGAATCTTGGAATCTTAAAATATAAAAACAGAACAATGGAAAAGTTTAAAACCATACAATCCACCTACGTGCCACTGCCCATCGAGAACGTGGACACCGACCAGATCATACCGGCCCGCTTCCTGAAAGCGACTACCCGAGAAGGGTTTGGCGATAACCTGTTTGCCGACTGGCGATACGATAAAGAGGGGAACCCCAAGAAAGATTTCGTCCTGAACGATCCTACCTACAAGGGAGAGGTGCTGGTAGCCGGGAAGAACTTCGGCAGCGGGAGTAGCCGCGAACACGCCGCGTGGGCCATCGGTGGCTACGGGTTCAAGGCGGTCGTCTCGAGCTTCTTTGCCGATATCTTTCGTAACAACGCGCTCAATAACGGTATCCTGCCGGTGGTAGTAAGCGAAGAATTCCTGAGTGGCCTCTTCGCGTCGGTAAAAAATAACCCGGACAGTAAAGTCACCGTGAACTTGGAAGAGCAAACCATCACTAACAACGAAACCGGTGAATCGGAAACGTTCGAGATCAACGCTTACAAGAAAGAGTGCCTGTTGCAAGGGTTGGACGATATCGACTTCCTGCTCTCGAATAAAGACAAAATTGAAGCGTTTGAGAAACAGCGGGTCTATTCCTATTAATGAAATCAATAATCAGGGATAAATAACTCCAAATTCTCCCTTCATTATTAATTAATAAAAGAGATGAGGAAAATTGAGATCATGGATACCACGCTCCGAGACGGTGAACAAACCTCGGGCGTTTCGTTCGCTGGACAGGAAAAATTGAGCGTGATACGCCTACTGCTCGAAGAACTGAAGGTAGACAGGGTGGAGATCGCCTCCGCGAGGGTGTCGGAAGGAGAATTCCAGTCGGTCCAAAAAATGGCCCAATGGGCTCGTACGCACGGCCACATCGATAAGCTCGAGGTGCTGGGCTTCGTGGACGGTACTGCCTCACTTGATTGGATCTCCAACGCGGGATGCAAGGTGGTAAACCTACTCACCAAGGGATCGCTCAAGCATTGCAAGTACCAACTTTCCAAAACACCGGAGGAGCACTTGGACGACGTGAAAAAGTGCATCGCGAAAGCCCAAGAGATGGGCATCACGGTGAACCTGTACATGGAGGACTGGTCAAACGGTATGCGGGATTCCAAAGAGTACGTTTTCCAGATGCTCGACGGCCTCCGATCGGAACCCGTCACCCGTTTTATGCTGCCTGACACGCTGGGTATCCTGAGTCCCAACGAGACGGCGGCTTTTTTTAAAGAGATCATCGGGCGGTACCCCGAGCTTCACTTCGATTTTCACGCGCACAACGATTACGACCTTGCCGTGGCTAACGTGCAGGAGGCGATCAAGGCGGGTGCAAAAGGGGTGCATGTTACCGTGAACGGGCTGGGTGAGAGAGCAGGCAACGCACCGCTTGCCAGCGTGATCGCGCTGATACACGACCATATGGGTATGACGACGAACGTGGATGAATCGAGGCTATACGACGTGAGCAAGGTGGTGGAGACCTACTCGGGAGTACGCATCCCAAACAATAAGCCGATCATCGGCGATAACGTTTTCACGCAAGTGGCGGGGGTGCATGCAGACGGCGATAAAAAGAAAAACCTCTATTTTAATAACCTGATGCCGGAGCGGTTTGGCCGCTTCCGGGAATACGCGTTGGGAAAAAATGCCGGCCGCTCCAATATCACCAAGAACCTTGAAGCATTAGGTATTGAACTGGACGACGAGGCAACACGAAAGGTGACCGCGCGCATCATCGAACTGGGTGACAAAAAAGAGGTGGTGAGCATCGATGAGCTGCCCTACATCGTGTCGGACGTGCTCAAGAACGGCAATGATAATAAAGATATCCGGATGCTTAACTACTCGCTCACGCTGACCGATGGGCTAAGGCCTACCGCCACGGTAAAAATTTCTATCAAAGGGAAGGTGTACCAGGAGACGGCCGCGGGCGAGGGGCAGTACCACGCGTTCTCGAAGGCGATGTACAAGATTTACCGCAAGCTGAATAAACCGGTACCGGAGCTGATCGACTACATGGTGGTGATCCCGCCGGGCGGGAAGACCAACGCGTACGTGCAGACGGTGATCACTTGGAAGCACGAGGGGAACGTGTTTAAAACACGGGCATTGGATATCGACCAGACCGTGGCAGCCATAAAGGCTACCATGAAGATGCTGAACATGCTCGAAAGCGGGAACATCCCAAGAATACAACAACCCACGCACCTCCCGTGAGAGGCAATTAAAACTTTAGGCGTGCACGAAACGGTGAGAATCAACCGAAGTAGGTGATCCGAAGTAGGTGAACCGAAGGAGATGGAACGAAACTAAGATATATAAATAGATACAACAGATTGATGAAATTGAATATTGCTCTTTTACCGGGTGACGGAATCGGCCCCGAGATCATGACACAAGCGCTGAAAGCGACAAAAGCCGTGTGCGAGAAGTTTGGCCACACGCTAACCTATAAAGAGGCAATCGTGGGTGCACGTGCTATCGACGAGACGGGCGACCCGTACCCTGCCGCCACGCACGAGCTCTGCATGCAGAGCGACGCGGTGCTGTTTGGCGCGATCGGCGATCCCAAGTACGACAACGACCCCAACGCGAAAGTGCGTCCCGAGCAAGGGTTGCTCCGCATGCGCAAGGAGCTGGGCCTCTACGGGAATATCCGTCCCGTGATGACCTTCCCGTCGCTCATCCATAAATCGCCCCTCCGGGCCGAGCTGGTGGAGGGAGCCGACTTTGTCTGCATACGGGAGCTTACCGGTGGCATGTATTTTGGACGCCCGCAGGGCAGGAGCGAAGATGGGAACACGGCGTACGACACCTGTGTTTACACCCGAGAAGAAATCGAACGGATCCTCCACCTGGCTTACCAGTTCGCGGGGCAGCGGAGGAAGAAGCTGACCGTGGTGGACAAGGCCAACGTGATCGCTACCTCTCGACTATGGAGACAGATCGCGCAAGAGATCGCGCCCACCTATCCCGATATCGAGACCGATTTTCTCTTCGTGGACAACGCGGCAATGCGCATCATCCAGTGGCCGAAGAGCTTCGACGTGCTGGTGACAGAGAACCTGTTCGGCGATATACTTACCGATGAGGCTTCGGTAATCACCGGGTCGCTGGGATTGTTACCCTCGGCCTCCATCGGCCTGCATACCTCGGTATTCGAGCCCATCCACGGTTCTTACCCGCAGGCAGCGGGGAAGAACATCGCGAACCCGCTCGCCATGATTCTTTCGGTAGCCCTGATGTTCGAGTACGGCTTCCAATTGATGGAGGAGGGAGCACTGATCCGGGAAGCGGTGAACGCGAGCCTTGATGCGGGCGTGGTGACAGAGGATATTGCCGATGGCGGCAAAGCATTCAAGACGAGTGAGGTAGGAGAGTGGATTGAAAGGTATATTAATGTG
>CAYFMZ010000013.1:1910-5764 GCA_964344275.1 uncultured Proteiniphilum sp. | reverse complement strand
TAATGTGCCAATGTGACTAATGTGATGATTTAACGATTAATTTGAAATCTTGAATCTGAAATTTGGAATTAAAAATATATGAGCAACGAAAAAGATACTACGCGAGCGGTTTTCAATCTTGGATATGAAATAGGAAATAAAATATATGAGTAACGAAAAAGATAATAGGAATCTACGGAGCGCGACCAGTACCCAAGGTCGCCGCATGGCGGGAGCCCGGGCACTCTGGCACGCGAACGGGATGACTCGCGAGCAGATGGGGAAACCGATCATCGCGATCGCCAACTCTTTCACCCAGTTCGTGCCGGGACACGTGCACCTGCATCAAATCGGACAGCTGGTAAAACAAGAGGTGGAGAAGCTGGGCTGTTTCGCGGCCGAGTTCAATACCATCGCGGTGGACGATGGCATTGCCATGGGGCATGATGGCATGTTGTACTCCCTGCCATCGCGCGACCTGATAGCCGACTCGGTGGAGTACATGGTGAACGCCCACAAGGCCGACGCGCTGGTCTGCATCAGCAACTGCGATAAAATAACCCCGGGGATGCTGATGGCCGCGATGCGACTGAATATCCCCGCCATCTTCGTGTCGGGCGGCCCCATGGAGGCCGGTAAGATCGGTGACGAGCAGATCGACCTGATCGACGCGATGACTGAGGCGGCCGACGAGTCTGTATCCGACGAGCGGTTGGAACAGCTGGAACAACTGGCATGCCCCACCTGCGGCTCCTGCTCGGGCATGTTCACCGCCAACTCGATGAACTGCCTCAACGAGGCGATCGGGCTGGCATTGCCGGGTAACGGTACCATCTTGGCCACGCATGCCAACCGTATGCAGCTGTTTAAAGACGCGGCCAAACAGATCGTGGAGAACGCCTATCGGTATTACTTCGACGGCGACCAGTCGGTCCTTCCTCGCAACATCGCCAACCGGGCCTCGTTCCTGAACGCGATGACACTCGATATCGCCATGGGGGGCTCCACCAATACCATCCTCCACACGCTGGCTATCGCCCGCGAGGGGGAGGTCGACTTCACGCTTGACGACATCGACGCGCTATCGCGTAAAACGCCCTGCATCTGCAAGGTGGCGCCCAACACCAAGGAGTACCATATACAAGACGTGAACCGTGCCGGGGGGATCATGGGTATCCTCGGAGAACTCGCGAAAGGGGGCATGATCGACACCTCGGTGAGCCGTGCCGACGGGCTTACGCTCGCGGAGGCATTGGAGAGATATGATATAACGAAAGAAAAAATAGACCCGGAGGCAAGGCGCATCTACTCGTCGGCCCCCGGTAACCGATACAATATCGTGATGGGTTCGCAAAACGCGCAGTTCAAGGAGCTGGATGCCGATCGCGAGAAAGGGTGTATCCGGAGCGTGTCGCACGCGTATACCCGCGATGGTGGCCTCGCCATCTTGAAAGGAAACATCGCCGAGGACGGTTGCGTGGTGAAAACGGCCGGTGTGGACGAGAGCATCTGGAAGTTCAGCGGAACGGCCCGGGTGTTTCATTCGCAAGATGAAGCGTGTCAAGCAATTCTCGATAACGAGGTGAAGGTGGGCGACGTGGTGGTGATCATTTACGAAGGGCCTAAAGGGGGGCCGGGCATGCAGGAGATGCTGTACCCCACCTCCTATATCAAGGCACGCCACCTGGGTAAGGAGTGCGCGTTGATCACGGACGGGCGCTTTTCCGGCGGCACGTCGGGCCTCTCTATCGGCCATATCTCACCCGAAGCGGCCGCGGGGGGAAACATCGCGTTGGTTCGCGATGGTGATATCATCGATATCGATATCCCTTCACGGGGCATCAACCTGCGGATCAGCGACACGGAGCTCGCGTCGAGAAGGGAAGAGGAGCTCGCCAAGGGCGAAGGAGCGTTCCAACCAAAACCGCGCGATAGGAACGTGTCGAAAGCACTGAGGAGCTACGCGGCATTCGTCAGCTCGGCAGATTTAGGAGCGGTTCGTATTATCTGATCGATTAACAACGAAAGAAATTTAAAAATCAACAGCAATAATGTTTTAATGGACAACAGGTTCAACTAATTAATTTTAGAATTATGGAGAGAGACAAACAAACTCAACCAGTCATCACCCTCACGGCTAATAAAGAGACCCTTTCGGGGAGTGAGATCCTTATCCGTGCCTTAGTAGCGGAGGGAGTGGATACCGTATTCGGGTACCCGGGTGGTGCGATCATGCCGGTGTTCGACGCGCTGTATGATCACAAGGAGAGAATCAAACATATTTTGGTGCGTCACGAACAAGGAGCAGTGCACGCGGCTCAAGGATACGCGCGCGTTTCGGAAAAGGTAGGAGTAGCCTTGGTCACCTCCGGGCCGGGGGCTACCAATGCCATCACCGGCATCACCGATGCCATGATGGACAGCACACCCATGGTGGTGATCTCGGGACAGGTGGTTTCGAGCTTGCTTGGTACCGACGCGTTCCAGGAGGCCGACGTGATTGGCGTGACCCAACCCATTACCAAGTGGGTGTACCAGGTTCGCCGTGCCGAAGACATCGCGTGGGCCGTTTCACGGGCTTTTCATATCGCCGCGAGCGGACGACCGGGGCCGGTGGTACTTGATATCGCTAAAGATGCCCAAGTGAATAGTTGCGATTTCAGTTACGAGCGAACCACCTTCCTGCGGAGTTACCAACCGGTTCCTGAGCCTGAAGAAGATAAGATAAAGATGGCCGCCGAGCTTATTAACAGTGCCAAGAAGCCATTCGCCCTCGTGGGGCAGGGAGTCATACTGGGCAATGCAGAGGAGGAGTTGATAGCCTTCCTTGAGAAAGGAGGCATCCCGTTTGGATCCACCATCCTGGGGCTATCGGCCGTGCCGTCGGATCACCCGCTGAACAAAGGAATGCTGGGTATGCACGGGAACGTGTCGCCCAACATCAAGACCAACGAGTGCGACGTGCTGATCGCGATCGGAATGCGGTTCGACGACCGGGTGACGGGCGACCTGAAGACCTACGCCAAGCAGGCTAAGGTGATTCATTTCGATATCGATCCCGCGGAACTGGACAAGAACGTGAAGACTACCGTGAAGGTGGTCGGCGATGCCAAGCAGACGCTGCCGTTAGTGACAAAACAGATGGAGCAGCACTCACATCCCGAATGGATAGGCGAGTTTGACAAATACGACCAGAAAGAGTACGATCACATCATTAAAAATGAGCTCTTTCCCGAGTCGGGCGAGATAAAAATGGGCGAGGTAGTACACAAAGTCACCGAGGCCACGAATAACGAGGCAATTTGCGTGACTGACGTGGGGCAGCACCAGATGATGAGCACCCGTTACTTCAAATACACGAAGTCCCGCAGCATGGTTACCTCCGGGGGACTGGGCACGATGGGCTTCGGGCTGCCGGCCGGTATCGGTGCCAAATACGGGGCACCCGATCGGGAGGTATGTATTTTCGTGGGCGACGGCGGTCTGCAGATGACCATGCACGAGTTTGGGACCATCATGGATTATGGTGTGAACGTGAAGATCATCCTGCTGAACAATAACTTCCTGGGAATGGTGCGCCAGTGGCAAGAGCTGTTCTTCGATGAACGATATTCAGAAACACAAATGAAGAATCCCGACTTTATCAAGGTGGCGGACGCCTACGGTATTAAAGGGAGGAAAGTTACGAAACGTGAAGAGCTGGACGACGCCATCAAAGAGATGCTGGATCACGATGGATCGTACCTCTTGGAAGTGGTGGTAGAGACAAAAGGGATGGTGTACCCGATGGTTCCCTCGGGTGGTTCTATCTCCAATATTTTACTTGGGAACGGGTATTCATTGTAATTAATAATTAATAATTAATAATTAATAAT
>CAYFMZ010000013.1:0-1810 GCA_964344275.1 uncultured Proteiniphilum sp. | reverse complement strand
AATAATGAATAATTAGCAATTCCGGTTCTTTCAATTCTTAATCATTAGTTCTTAATTTTTAATTACTAAACGTATGAACGATAACAAAACATTATACACCATCACCATTTTCTCGGAGAACACGGTGGGTGTGCTCAACCAGATAACTTCCATCTTCACGCGCCGTCAGCTCAATATCGAGACATTGTCGGTTTCGCCTTCGGCCATCGAAGGGATTCACAAGTTCACCATCACCACCTTTACCAACGACGAAGAGGTGATGAAAAAGTTGGTGCGCCTGATCGACAAGCGTGTGGATATACTCAAGGCGTATTATAATACCGACGAAGACTTGGTGCATCAGGAACTGGCACTGTATAAACTCTCCACCGAGAAAGTGATGGAGCTTGGATCCATCGAGTATTTTGTACGTAAATACAACGTGCGCATTCTTGAGGTTTCGGTGGATTGCGTGGTCTTCCTCAAGGCGGGCCATTTCGACGAGACCCAAGGGCTATTCGAAGAGCTCTCATCCACCATCGGGGTATTGCAATTTGTCCGTTCCGGTCGCATTGCTATCACTAAATCGAAGGTAGAAAGATTGAGCGACATGCTGGCCAAGCGGGAAGAGCAAAAAAGCCGCTTATTGGCAACAGAAAAAATATAGTAGTAACTTTGTATTATTGCAACGATAGATTTAATAAACGAAATACATTTAAAGACTGAATAAAATGGCAAAAATGATTTTTGGCGGGGTAGAAGAGAACGTGGTTACACGCGACGAGTTTCCCCTGGAGAAAGCGAAGGAAGTATTGAAAAATGAAACCATCGCCGTGATTGGTTATGGTGTGCAGGGGCCCGGGCAATCGCTCAACCTGCGTGATAATGGCTTTAACGTGATCGTGGGGCAGCGCAAGGAGAGCAAGACGTGGGATAAGGCAGTGGCTGACGGGTGGGTCCCCGGCGAGACGCTGTTCGAGATTGAAGAAGCTTGCCAGCGAGGCACCATCATCCAGTACCTGTTATCCGACGCCGCGCAGATTGCCCTGTGGGACACGGTGAAGAAACACCTGACGTCCGGTAAGGCACTCTATTTCTCTCACGGCTTCGGCATCACCTATAACGACCGCACGGGAATTGTCCCTCCGGCGGACGTGGATGTTATCTTGGTCGCCCCGAAAGGGTCAGGCACCAGCTTGCGCCGCATGTTCTTAGAGGGCAGGGGGCTCAACTCCAGTTATGCCATTTATCAAGACGCCACCGGCAAGGCATACGATCGCGCGGTAGCCTTGGGTATTGGCGTGGGATCGGGCTACCTGTTCGAGACCGACTTCAAACGGGAGGTGTATTCTGACCTCACCGGTGAGCGCGGTACGTTGATGGGAGCCATCCAAGGCATCCTACAAGCGCAATACGAAGTCCTCCGCGCGAACGGTCATACCCCCTCGGAGGCCTTTAACGAGACGGTAGAAGAGCTTACGCAATCACTTATGCCCCTCTTTGCCGAGAACGGGATGGACTGGATGTATGCCAACTGCTCCACTACCGCCCAGCGCGGTGCACTCGATTGGATGGGGCCGTTCTACGACGCCACTAAGCCGGTTTTCGAGAAGCTCTACAAGGAAGTAGCCAGTGGCAACGAGGCACAACGCTCCATCGACAGTAACTCGCAACCCGATTACCGCGAGAAGCTTGAGGAGGAATTGAAAGCCCTTCGCGAGAGCGAGATGTGGCAAACCGGTGCCGTGGTGCGGAAACTACGTCCGGAGAATAATTAACATTTATCCCACACGATCGATCAGTGTGCAGGGATAATAAATGAAAAGGGTGG
>CAYFMZ010000012.1:0-37161 GCA_964344275.1 uncultured Proteiniphilum sp. | reverse complement strand
TTATATTGTTTTTTGATTTTAAACGATTATTCTGTTTTAGCGTCACAAAACATTTGACGTTTTTCGAGATATGAGCGATGCGCCATCAAGCTGACATGTTTAATTCATATCCGTTTCATTGGTTTGCCAGTACAGGATAGCAATAAAAGAGTTGTGGCAGCGATGGTGGTGAAACATTTCTTCATTACCGAAAGTTATTTTAATTTTCGGATGAGCTTCCGAGCATCTTTCTCTCCCTTTTTAAAGGTCTTTTCCATTGAAATTATCTTCCCCTTCGCGCTTTTACTCACGTCAGCAGCTTCAATAAAGGTGAAGATTTCCAGAGTCTCTTTTTCACTTACCGGGGGAATCCCGGTAGTGAAGAAGTTTAATATTTCCCTCAATAAGGGTTCATAACCTTGGTATTTACCGGTCGATACGATCCCTTTATCGGTGAAAGCATGCCCATCGTACGGCCTATGTCCTTCCCGGATGGCTCGTACGGTACCGATTCTTCCATCGTCCCAAAGGCCTACAATTACATCCGACCCTTCGGAGGACATCCGGTTCACCGACACACAGCCCGTGCCCATTACGGTGAACAGTGCCTCAATGCCGTGGATACCATACCATGCCATATCGGCATGCGACGGTTCAAGCGTCCCGGGCGTGTACGTGTTCACACCTTGAACTTCCCCCAACTCGCCATCGCGTAGCTTTTGGCTCTCCGGCACATACCTCAAGGCAGAGGAAGAAAAAATGGGAACATTGTATTTTTTGGATAGCTCGTAAATAGCGATGGCCTGACCCAAGTTAGCACCTATTGGTTTGTCAATAAACATGATTTTTCCGGCCTTGAATACCTCGTAGGCCTGTTCCAAATGCAGATTGCCGTCGTTCGTCTCCAGCAACACGCAATCTACCTTGTCCAAAAGTTCTGGGATGGAAGAGACTATCTCTACACCCATCTCTTTCACTTGCTCGATGTACCCGGGGATACGGTCGTAGCTCGATTTAATGGTCTTGGACCCATACGGGTAGGCTGCCACAATCTGAAAATCTTTATATTCCTCTTTTTTATCCGTTCCATTTATAAACTTGGTAAAAGCGATGGAGTGGGAGGTGTCCAGCCCGATTATCCCAATTTTCATTTGGGCGTGGGATACAAACAAAAATCCCGATAATATTACCGATAAAATAATTCTTAACTTCATAACACCTGTTTTTTATTGATTTCTTTTACGAGGAACAACATTATGCTTCCTCGGTTTCTAATAACGACGCGCTATCACGGTCTAAGTAGAGGATAGCACCTTTTTTTGTCCTCAAGATAGAGGCGGGGCATGCTTCACTGATCTCACCGTTCAGGGTGTGATTTACTGCCTCGGCCTTATTCAGCGCGGGAACCATGCAGAACATCTCCCCTCCGCGCAATAACCCAGGGATAGTAATCGTGATGGCATGAGTTGGCACCAAGTCGATACCCGTGAAAAGGTTCTCGTTGACCTGCTGTTGCCTGCAGGATATATCCAGTTCCACGACTTTTACCTGTCTGGGATCCTTAAAGTCCGCCACGGGAGGATCATTGAACGCGATGTGTCCATTTTCTCCAATACCGAGACATACAATATCTACCGGGTGCTGTTCCAAAAGCGTGCTGTATCGCTTGCACTCCTCTTCGGTATCATCGGCTTGGCCGTCTATAAGATGCACGCTTTTGAGAGGTACATGATCGAAAAGGTTACGTTTTAAATAATTACCAAAACCTTGCAAAGCTTCTTTTTCTAACCCGATGTATTCATCCATATGAAAGGCGTTGATCCTGTTCCACTCGATTGCCTTGTCCGCGATCAACTCCTTCATGAAATCGCTTTGTGAGGGTGCTGCCGCGAAAATCATGTTTATCTCCTCTTTCTGTTTAAGTGACCGTTGAATGGAGTCTGAAACATTGATCGCGGCCTCTTTACCCATCTCTTCGCGGGTGTGAAAAACTCTAACTTCTAACATTCCTTTCGTGAATGTAACTACATCTGAACTAGCTGTTGTGTATGACATTTCCTTCTAAGATTGTGTATGAAACATGTATATTATTGTCGAAAACAACGAAATCCGCGTCCTTCCCTTGTTGGATTGACCCTTTCTGCTGATCCATTTTCAAAATACGAGCAGGGGTGAGGGTCATCATTCTGACAGCCTCCACCAAAGGGACCTCTGCTATCTCCACCATGGTGCGAACCAGCCGGTCGGTGGTGGCCACGCTACCGGCAAAGGCAGTACGGTCGGGCAATTTAGCTACTCCATCCTCTATGATCACCTTCTGTCCTTTTTCGAGACTGCCCAAGATCGATTCCCCATCGGGCATCCCTGCCCCTCGCATCGAATCAGTACAAAGAGCAGTCTTGTCGGGCCCCTTGAACTTATAGACGAACTGCAGAAGCGATTTCGGTAAGTGAACCCCGTCGGCGATGATTTCCACGTCCATCTCGTCGATCAGGTAAGCGGCTTCCACTACCCCGGCGTAGCGATAGGCATTCCTCCGGGTGATGGTGGACATGCCCGAGTATAAATGTGTGGCGAGGGTAAATCCGGCGTCAAACGCGTCGAGCACCTCTTCGTAGATGGCGTCGGAGTGTGCCACGGCAGTGAGGATATTTTTCTCCCGAAGTACATTCCCAAATTCCAATGCACCGGGTAGCTCGGGAGCCAAGCTCCAACGAACAATATCGTCCGACGCATTCAGTATCCTATTGTACTCTTCCGGCTCGGGATTGCGTAGATACTTGGGGTCTTGAGCACCTCGTTGATTATACGCGAAGTAGGGCCCTTCGAGGTGGAGGCCGATAAATTTAGCTCCTTTTTTATTCTGCTTTACAGCCTCCTTGTAGGTGGCAAACATTTTTATTAACTCTTCGGTTGTGCTGGTAAGGGTGGTGGGCAGCAGCGCGGTAGTGCCATGTTTCGCGTGTGTTTCCGCGGCACCGAGGAATGCTTCCACGGTGCCATCCATGAAGTCGTGGCCACCACCACCGTGCGTGTGAATATCGATGAAACCGGCGGAAACGTAGTAGCCCTTCGCGTCGATTACCTGATCATCTGCAGACGGTGTTACCTCTTCCGGCTTTACAATGGCTGTAATTTTCCCGTGCTCGCATACGATCGAAAGATTCTCCTCAATTTTATCGGGAAAAATAACCTTCCCATTCTGTATTATCGTTCGTTGGCTCATATTTATATCGATTAATTTGATTTGTAAATTTGCTGATGTATCGATGTGTCGATTAGAAAAGCTCATCGCCTATTCAACCCATCAAATCATCACATCAATTTCTCTTCCAGGATTTGATGCGGTGTCCCCACGCGGCGTACCATACGATATAGGCAAAACAGGGAATCAAGATCCAATAGGCATACTTCATCGACTCGAAAGTGGGTAACGTCGCGTTATTCAATTCAAAAAACGCGTTGTAAACGATGGGCATAATGGCACTTCCACTCAACGCCATCACCAAAAATGCCGATCCCAAGTTGGTGTATTTTCCTAAGCCGCTAATGGCGAGGGGCCAAATACCGGCATAGAGCAACGCGTTGGGGAGCCCCATCATCACCAGGTACCAAAGCGAAATATCGGTGGTCATTCCCAAGAAGTTCACGGTTCCCTTGGTGGTAATGATCAGAGTAGATAAAATGAGGTTGATGCTCGCGCAGATTAACAACGCGTTTCGCTGTTTGAGGTGTTTCGGGATCAAGGCGATGCCGATAAAATAACCCGCGAACGTGAGGAGCATGGTGTACGAGGGAATGTTTTGTGCCGGTCCGGCAAGACTTTCGCCCATGGTTCCCGCGTATTGAATGCTCGTCCCCAAAGCGATCATCTGGGTGCCAATATGAAAAAACATGGCGAGAACGCCAAGTATTAGCGCGGGGTATTGAAAGATCGATTTTCGAGACTCCTCGTCCGCGGCCGACTGTTTATTGATCACGCTTGGATCCAGATCCGGAAGCGGTGAGTAACGAATTATGACGCCGAAAATGAACAAGGCGATGCCTAAAATAAGGTAGGGGGTCATAACACCTTGTATCAGCGTGCTTAACGCTGCATCCAGGTTCGCCCCGGTATACACTCCTGCTTCAATTTGCTGCATGAGTTCACGATCGGACTCACGAATTACCACGGCTGCAAATATCAAGTTGGCGATTACACCAGCTAGCTTGTTACCGGTTCCCACGATGCTCATTCGTTTCGCCGCACTCTCTATGGGGCCCACGATAGTGACGTAAGGATTTGCCGCGGATTGAAGAATCGCGAGACCCACTCCCAGTAAGAAAAGTCCCAGCAAGAAAGCTTGATATACCCGCCAGTAGGCAGCCGGCACGAAAAGTAGGGCGCCGATTGCCATGCACCACAAGCCATACATCATCCCTTTCTTGTAACCTACTCTATTGAGTAAGTAAGAGGAAGGAATGGCCATGATCAGGTAGGCAATGTAAAACGCGAATGTCACCAAGTAGGATTCAAAACGCGATAACTGTAGGGTTAACTCGAAGTAGGGGATCAATATGGTGTTAACCCATGATACCAACCCGAAAATAAAATACAAAAGTGCCAGTATAATCATCGATTTGATGGTGGTTCTTTTGTCTTTGATATGTTTGATTTCCGGAATACTGCTCATTGTAAAACTTGTTATATTTTCGTGATAAGAATAAAAATAGAGATTTATACGCCTTTATCACACAAAAGTATTTTTTAACGAATAGAAAATTGCTTTAAAAACGTAATTTTGATTTCAAAAATCGTTATAGGATATCATCAATGAATTCTTTTTCGGTATTCGGAGGGAGTGCAGCCCTTTATTTTTTTAAAGATTCGAGCGATATTCTTACAATCATTAAATCCCGATTCCAACGCTAAGTCGAAAAGAGTTCGGTCGGTAGTCAATAATAAACGAGCGAAATAGTCGATTCGACAGCTCAAGATAAATTGGTAGATGGAGGTTCCCATCTCTTCTTTGAATTTCACTTCCAAGTTCCGCCGCGATAAAGGTACTAGTTCGGTAAGTCCCTTGATATCAATATCAGCAGTAAAGTTGTCCTCGATGAAATTGACAACTTGGGAAATATACTCGTTCGTGATATCATATTTTTCAGTGGATTTGCGAAGCTCGAACCGCGTGGGTTGGATAATGATATTAAAAGGCTCTTTGATCTTTCCACTAATCATCCGATCGATTAACCTCCCTGCTTCATACCCGCCATTTTCTACATCCGTCACGATGGAGGATATAGGTGGGTCTGATAGGTGACAAATCAACTCATCATTATCCACTCCCATGAGAGAAATTTCTTCTGGGATTCGAATATTATTAATCGTACAACTCTGCGATACCCTCAACGCGAAACTATCGTCGCACGCGAACAATCCTACCGGCTTGGGAAGTGAAAGTAACCACTCGTTGAGTTTCATGTGGCTGGTGCCCCACTCTTCACCGTTTAGGTTCTCTGTTTCAAAATAATAGTAGTTGAGATTTGCTTTTTCAGCTTCACGCCGGAACCCATCACCTCGTTCCATAGACCAAACCACCCCTTTATTGCCATAATATGCAAGATTTCGGTAGCGCCTTTTAATGAAAAAACGTGCAGCCATTTCTCCCGTGCCAATGTAGTCACCCGTGAGGTTCGAAAAATAGGGGCTTCTGGATTTGTAGTTCTGAAGGATGATGGGAATGTTTAACGTGGCCAGTAAGTTCGTGCCTTCGTGGTCCCACCGGGCAATGATGGCATCGGCTTTCCACTCTTTCACCCATTCCACGATTCCCTCTTTGCCGTATAATGTTTTATAGTAGGTGGGCAGGCGATAAAATATCCATGGGCCATGGTCGTTCGAGTACTGGATTAATCCTTTTAGCAGACGGCGGCTAAATTCGCTGGAGTAATCAATAAGAATGAGTATGCGTTTCATTTTATCATTATTAGCATTCATATCACGGAAAACAATTGATTTGATCCTCAAATATAATCTTTGTTTTTTAATGAAGAGAAACCTGTATGTGTTTTAACATAAAAAAGCCGAATAAAATGAAAAAGAGGCCACCTCGATCGAGAAGGCCTCTTTTGTATTGGTTAACGTGGTATCAGTCTTAAGATAAAAAAGATTGTTTTAGGTTATCGATACAAAGATAAGACACTGTTTTGACTTGACAAAATAAAAAAACATATTATAAAACATAGTTATATAATATGTTTTAGCACTGGCAAAAAAGCGGCCTAGTCTTAAGCGCTTGTCTTTCTGCGCGTTTTGTTTATCGGGGGAAAAGTGATGATCCTTACCATAAAAAAAGTGGTAGATCAGAGGATCTACCACTTAAATAGTTTTTCAGAGAATTACTTCCGGATTCCTAATTCCTTGATGATGGAACGGTACCGTTCGATATCCTTTTCAATCAGGTAATCCAGTAAACGACGGCGCTTACCGACTAAAATTCTCAATGCTCTTTCGGTGTTATAATCTTTTTTATTTGACTTTAAATGTCCAGTCAAATGCGAAATACGGTGGGAAAACAATGCTATCTGTGCTTCTGGTGAGCCAGTATCAGTGTTAGACTTCCCGTATTTAGCAAAGATCTCCTTCTTTTTTGCAGAATCTAAATACATGCTTGTTTGTACTATTACTTTTAAAACATTTTTGGCTTGCAAAGATACACCTAAAAAAATTAACTACAAACCGTTTACCTGTTTTTTATTCCCGTCGTTGTAATTTTCCGCTGAGCCTTTTGATAGCATCGTTGATTTCTTGGTCGGGTTCGATCACGTTATACTCCCCCCAGAAATCGGGATCTAAGAAATGCTCTACTTTCTCGGCGATCACGTCGGTCGATCGGATTCGCTCGTTGCGAGGGAATCGTACCACGTTGTTGGCATATCTGTCGGTGATAGCTATCTCAGATCCTATGATGTAAGTAGTGGCAAACAAACCGAAAAAACGGTTTGTCCACCTCACCCGGAATCCCACTTCGGTAGCACTGTAATTAAAAAACCATTTCCCGTCATTTTCTTTAAAATCCACCACGTATCGAGCGTTTGTTACTTCTACCCTCATGCGGGAGGGCTTTCGTCTAATAAATATATTCGCTGCATCCTTTCTATTTTCCACATTCATATTAAACTCCATGCGTGCAAAGGCAAGAGATTGAGCCTCCAAGTAAATGGTGCCCCTGAAAAGGATATGAGGGATCCCTTCACGTGGAGTGAACGAAATGACGTAGTGGGGCTCGTCATTGATGCTGATTAACCCATCGATATGATACTCGTATTCTGTACCATCTGTGCCAAAAACGATTTCCGGATTTTTAGCGATATCCAGCATCAAAGCGTCGCTTATGCCTCCTTGAAATTTCAATAAAACGGTATCGCGAGGCGAAATATCGGTCGCCTTTCTGCCGATATAGATCCGGGATTGATCGTTGCTATAAGACCGGTAAGATGCTTTGTAGATGTCTAGCACGGCTTCTACGAGGGAGATATGGCGAGATCCCTTCCTTACCGATTCGCGATAAAATGCCACCATCATTGAGGGCTCTTCGGGATAATTCCGTGGAATTCGTAGCAATGCCTCTTGTACTAATTTTGTCCCGTCGCCAGACACCACTTCGACCTCGGTTAGTTCAATGGGTGCAGGAATAAGAGTGATATGGTTGTTGGGATTGTCGACGAGCGTGATTATCGGGATCTCGAGGTTTTCGTAACCAATATGTCGGATTACGAGGTTCAAGTTGTGAGTTGACTCGGGCACGCGTATGGAAAAATACCCGTCTTGATTAGTGACACTTGAAATGTTTGTCCGGTCAACCGTAATGCTGGCGTTAACTAAGGGTTGATGGGCATCGCCGCTCAAGACCCTCCCTCTTAACATGTAGGTGGGCTCTTGTTGTTGTGCCGAATACACGCCTTGTACGCTCGTGAAAAATAATAACGAGTTGAGGTAAAGAAGAAGAGAGGGCAAGTGCTTCATGCGCCGAGAGTTTCAATGATAAATTCCGCTGGATCGGTTTCTGCTGATCCTAGCACAAAGAAAACATTTTACTCCAATAAATGCAATAATAGGATTGTTTTTAACTAGAATCCCGTATGATATATCAAAATAAAGAAAATCCCTTATCTTTGTTCCAAGTGTGGTTTACTTAAAACCATTTAATATTTCTAGAGATAGAAATGTTGTTCCAATACCTGCTCGGCTCGTATTCCATTAGGTGCTTAAAATATCCTGTCATGAAAAAAAATATTTTCGTTCTCTGGTTTGTATTGATTGTAAGCAACGCGTTTGCCCAAGATGTTACGTTGGACGTAGATCCATTAGTAAATCGCTTAAACGAACAGTTAATATCTTTTCCTCATGAAAAAATATACGTTCAGACCGATAAATCGACTTATATTTCGGGAGAACGTGTCTGGCTACGAACTCATCTGATAGATGCAGCGAGTAACCAACCAGTTTTTCTGAGCCGATATGTCTATATAGAACTATTTAATCCGTTCGATGAATTGATAGAGAGGATTCAAATCAGACCGGATAGCATTGGGGTCTATGCCGGTTATATCGACTTGGAGGAGGATCTTGCCGAGGGGAGCTATACGATAAGAGCATATACACGCTATTCTCGGAACCGCGGGGAAGAAACTTTCTTTAAAAAACCAATCAACGTGCTTGATCCATACTCCTTGCAAATTGAGCCCATTCCCAATTTTACTGTCGATCATAACTCAGTAGAGGTGAACTTTCTTTTCAAGGATCGGGTAAATGGTGATACGATTGTCCCGGAAATTGTTACCTTTAAACTGACTGATGAAATCACTCGAACCGTTAAACCGAAGGATGGGGTGAATTTCCATGGATCGTTCTCAATGAAAAAAAGAAACAACAGAAATTTGTTATTGGGAATCGTACATGAGGGGCGAAAGTTCAACCGCTATTACACCATTCCCTACGCGGCCAGTGATTTCGAGGTTTCATTTTATCCGGAAGGTGGGTATCTTATTCCCGGGCAAACTTGTCGAGTGGGCTTCAAGTCGCTGAATCCTTCGGGGTTGAGTGAACGAGTATCTGGGGTTGTTTATAACTCGAAAAATGAAGAAGTCGCAACGCTTACTACTTATAAACTAGGAATGGGCTCGTTTCATCTGTCGGTGGAACCTAACGAAACATATTACGCGGTTTGTGAAACAAGGAATGGTGAAGTCCAACGATTCGAGCTACCTCTACCCGAACCCCAGGCGAGAGTAATTGGTATTAAACGTATTGGTGATCAAGTCGTAGCCACTCTTAAAAAGGGAGAACTCGCCTTGGATCATCCGCTCTCGTTGTTGGTACACCATAAAGGAATGGTGCTGTATCATAAGCCTTGGTCAACTGAGACTGATAGCTACGCGTTTCCAGAAAGTGTTTTTCCATCGGGAATTACCAGTTTCCTTCTTCTTGACAGCCATTACAATGTGCTGAGTGAACGGCTGATTTTTAACATTAACGATAACGATTTCGAACGACTGGAAACACAGCTCTCTTCTCCCGAGTATAATCGGCGGGAACGAGTGACACTTACCCTCGAGCTGGTGGGTAACGATACCGTTTCGTTTTATAACAACCTTGCAATTTCAGTTACAGATAAAAATGTTGTAATTGATGACAAGACAAGTGATTTGATATCGACCCTTTTGCTGTCTTCGGAGCTGCAGGGGTATATCGAGTCTCCCGCGAGTTATTTTACTGGTAATATTTTGGATCAGTTGGCTCTCGACGCGTTAATGACTTCTCAAGGATGGAGAAGATACGATATCCCTAAGGTGTTGAAAGGAGAAATCACCACTCCTGATAAATATCCTCCCGAGCAGTTTCAAGAAATAACAGGGAGAACAGAAGCATTACTGAGAAGCATGGAGGATGGAGAGATAAGTTTGATCGCGACACTTGATACACTGTTTAGTGCAGAAACCACCACGGCCGATGAGAAAGGGCGATTCTCATTTAACGTAGAATACCCAGAGGGTACAGGGATCACGATACAGTCGTTGAGTAAAAAAGGAAGTAGGCGCAACCTTATTCATATCGATCCTGAATCCTTTCCTGATACCTCCTTCGCTACTGTTCCTTCTAGGTGGGAAGGTTCTTATGTGTCAGATAACGAAGTGGACGCCTATTTGAAAAAGGCGAACGACGAATATTCGATGAAACATGGAATTCGAACCATCATGTTGGAAGAGGTAACGGTTACGGCCCAGGGTAGACAAACGTATAAAGAATCTAAATTTTACTCGCCCATCTCATCCTCGGGATTGATAACTTCTGAAGATATTGAAAAGAGAAAGGTGAGCAGTTTACGTTCGTTGCTAGTAGCCAGCCCAGGTATTATTGTCAAATCAGATCGGGTAACTACTACCCGATCCGATAGTCCGGTATTGTTCGTGATCGATGATATCACCTATGAAGATTTCTTCGATCAACTCGAGACCATTGATGTGACATCTATTGATAACATGTTTATCATGAAAGATAACACGTTCATGCTCGGGTATTACCCCAACACCAGTGGAGCGGTGGTGATCACTACAAAGAGTGGTTTCGTGCAGAAAAACACCACGTCTCCCAATATTGGTCAGATACAGCCGATTGGCTTTCAACAACCAGTAGAGTTTTATTCACCTACCTACGAGACAAAGGAACAGTATGAATCTCCCACCCCCGATTTCCGTACCACGATATACTGGAAGCCTAACGTGCAGTTTTCTACGTCCGGCAAAGCGGTCGTGGAGTTTTATACGGCTGATACTCCTTCTGTTTATCAGGTAGTTGGAGAGGGAATTACAAGTGAAGGTAAGGTCATCCGATTCTCTAAAGATATAATAGTGGAAAGTGCTGCTACGCAATAGCTTCGAAACGGGTTGGTATGGTTTTCCCTTCCAGCCAGTCTACTAGGTGTGAATGGCAATGAAGTTGATATGGAATTCAAGCGTATGGTTCATTTACCCGATAATTGTTTACTTTTGCACTGTTAATATCATTTTCGTTAAATGAATGCAACAGTCAATTGCAGCAACCTGCTGTACAAAGGTGTAAAGTGAATAAAAGATGACGTATAGATACGATTTTCTGGTAATTGGCTCGGGGATAGCGGGTATGAGCTTCGGTCTAAAGGTGGCACGGTATGGCAGGGTAGCTATCGTAGCCAAAAATCCCCTTGAAGATGCTAATACCTATTACGCCCAAGGAGGAATTGCTTCTGTAACTAACCCGTGGGACCACTTCGAGAACCATATTGCTGATACACTGGATGCTGGTGCTGGATTATGCGACGAGAAGGTGGTGGAGAAGGTGGTGCGCGAAGCCCCGGAGCAGATACGAGAACTGATTCGCTGGGGAGTGGATTTTGATAAGGACGATCAGGGCAACTTCGACCTCCACCGTGAGGGGGGGCACTCCGAGTTTCGCATCCTGCACCACAAGGATAAAACGGGGGCAGAGATACAGATGAGCCTGGTGGAAGCGGTCCGGAATCATCCCAATATAGATCTCTACGAGCGCCATTTCGCGATAGAAGTACTTACCCAACACCATCTGGGGCAGATCGTGACCCGACACACGCCGGGCATCGAGTGTTATGGCGCGTATATACTTAACAGTGATACCGGTGAGATAGATACCTTCTTGTCGAGGGTGACGCTGATGGCTACCGGTGGCATTGGAGCGGTGTACCAAACTACGACCAACCCTGCCGTGGCGACAGGTGACGGGATTGCCATGGTGGCTCGGGCAAAGGGAGAAGTGAAAGGGATGGAATTCGTGCAGTTCCACCCCACGGCACTCTATCATCCCGGAGCACGGCCCTCTTTCCTGATCACCGAAGCGATGAGAGGATACGGGGGGATACTTAAAACGCTGGATGGGGAAGAGTTTATGCATAAATACGACGAGAGAGGTTCTTTGGCGCCTCGTGATATCGTGGCTCGTGCCATTGACACGGAGATGAAGGAGCGGGGTGAAGAGCACGTGTATTTGGACGTGACTCATAAGGATGCCGATGAGACACGGCACCATTTCCCTACCATCCACGAGAAGTGCCTCTCTTTTGGGATTGATATTACCAAGGAGATGATTCCGGTAGCTCCCGCGGCGCATTACGTTTGTGGGGGTATCTTGGTAAATATTCACGGGGAGAGCAGTATCCGCCGGTTATACGCTAACGGGGAGTGTGCTTGTACTGGGCTCCATGGAGCGAACCGTCTGGCATCCAATTCGCTGATCGAGGCGGTAGTCTTTGCTGACGCGTCGGCAAAGCACGCGGTTCCCCTCTTTATGAATTATCCTTTTCAAGAGGATATTCCGCCTTGGAACGCGGAAGGAACCACATCGCCCGAAGAAATGGTCTTGATCACGCAGAGCTACCGTGAGGTGGGACAAATCATGTCGTCTTACGTGGGCATCGTACGCTCTAACCTTCGCCTGAACCGGGCAATGAGCCGGTTGAATATCTTATTCCGGGAAACTGAAAACCTCTTTCAACGCTCGGTGGTATCTCGTGATATCTGTGAGTTGAGGAATATTATCAAGGTAGGGTACATGGTCATCAAACAGGCGATGGCCCGAAAAGAGAGCCGGGGACTGCATTATACCATTGATTATCCGGAGAGGGACCCGGACTCGGTACTGTGATTGTAACTGATGTGATGATATAGTGAATCGTCAACGGGTCAGTTAAAAAATGTAGCGTAAAGAAATCAATCAATAGATAGAATGAACGTGACTAAGGTGATAAAAACAATTAATATACGTGGTACCCTGATGGACCTTTCTACACCTCGGGTGATGGGGATTCTGAACGTAACGCCCGACTCTTTTTACTCGCGTAGTAGAAAGCAATCTGAAGAAGCCATCGTGGAGCGATGCCGGCAGATAATAGAAGAGGGAGCCACCTTTATCGATATAGGTGCGCAGTCCACCTCGCCTACTTCTCGGTTCATGGATGCCAAGGAGGAGATGGAGCGGTTGAGGCCGGCACTGAAACTGATCCGGGAAGAGTTCCCTGATGCCATTCTGTCGATTGACACGTTCCATGCCGATGTGGCTAAGGAGGCCGTTGAAGAGTACGGGGCGAACATGATCAATGATATCTCGGGGGGACAGATCGATGACCGTATGTTCCCCGTGGTAGCCGAATTAAATGTGCCTTACGTGCTGATGCATATGCGAGGGGTGCCCCAAACCATGCAGCAACTGACCGACTACGATAATTTTCTGCAGGAGATCTTGTACTACTTCTCAGAACGAAAGGCCCGGCTAAACCAATTAGGGGTGAACGACGTGATTATTGATCCCGGTTTCGGCTTCAGCAAAACGTTATCCAGGAACTATGAGTTGATGGCTTATCTGAAATATTTTCATATCTTTGAGGAACCGGTTTTGGTGGGTGTGTCACGAAAATCGATGATCTACTCCCTGCTAAAATCCACACCTGAAGAGAGCCTTAATGGCACCTCGGTATTGAATACTGTAGCCCTTCTTTCGGGTGCAGGTATTCTGCGAGTTCACGACGTGAAAGAGGCCGTGGAGTGCGTGAAGATCGTGGGGGAGGTAACGAAGCATGGCAATAACAACACGGTATAGCAATAATAACGAGGCTTTACAGGATAAAAGGCGAGACCGCCTCGATTGAAAAATAAGTGAGTATGTTCGCGCATTTTGGTATAAAAGACTTTATCGACGTGGTGCTGGTAGCCGCGCTCCTTTATTATCTCTTCCGTCTGGTGAAGATATCAGGATTGCGGCCCCTTTTTGTCGGCATTCTCGTATTCATGGTGATATGGATACTCGTGTCGCGGGTATTTAACATGGTATTGCTGGGATCGATACTGGACCAGTTCGTGAGCGTGGGTCTATTCTTGTTGGTAATCCTTTTTCAGGATGAGATACGCCGATTCTTGATGTCGCTCGGTTCTAAAAGAGGATGGAATTTTATCACGAAGCTGATCTTCCCTACCGAAAGCGATAAGAAAGATAACTCGCACCTTACCGCGGTGGTACTAGCCTGTATGAATATGTCGCGAACCAACACGGGTGCCCTGATTGCCGTGCAGGGAGATATCCACATGGGGTTGTACGAGCAAACCGGAGAGATAATAAATGCCGACATCTCCTCGCGATTGATTGAAAATGTTTTTTTTAAGAACAGCCCGCTACATGATGGGGCAATGATTATCGTGGGAAAGAAAATAAAAGCGGCCGGTTGTATCCTGCCTATCTCTCAGAATCCAAATATTCCCACGCACTTGGGATTGAGGCACCGGGCTGGGTTGGGTATCTCACAGGAGACCGATGCTAAAGTAATCATCGTTTCCGAGGAGAGGGGCAAAATCGCCTTCGCTTCGAGGGGGCGACTCAAAATGAATATTTCTCCCGAAGATCTGCAACGTCTTTTAATGAGTGACGAATAGCACGATCAACTAATTTACATGGTTTTAGAAGAATTATCCATACTGAATTACAAGAATATAGAGCAGGCAGAGATTCACCTCTCCCCCACGATCAACTGTTTCGTGGGAAATAACGGGATGGGAAAAACTAACTTGCTGGATGCAATTTATTACCTCTCTTTTTGTAGAAGTTACACGAATCCCGTAGATGCACAGATCATCCGGCATGAAGCCGACATGTGTATGCTGCAAGGTAGGTACGTGATGAAAGACGATGCCCGGTTGGAGATTTACTGTGGGCTGAAGCGACGGCAGAAGAAACAGTTTAAACGGGATAAGAAGTCGTACGACAAACTCACCGATCATTACGGGCTGATACCGTTAGTGATGATTTCACCCGCCGACAACGAACTGATCATGGGGGTGGGAGAGGACAGACGCAAGTTTATGGATATGGCCATATCGCAATACGATAAGGGATACCTCCGGGCTTTGGTTAACTACTCGAAAGCTTTGCAGCAGAGAAACGCGCTATTAAAAAATGAAGAGGAGGCCATCGATTTGACGCTTCTTGAGCTCTGGGAAGAGCAGATGGTGGAGAGTGGAGTCCTTATCAATCAAAAGCGGAAAGCGTTTGTAGATGAACTTACACCCATCTTTGACGATTTCTATACACGGGTGAGTCAATCAAGTGAGAACGTATCGCTCGAGTATGTTTCTCAGCTTTCGGACTCCGATTTCGGGGAGAGATTGATAGCCAATCGCCAGCGCGATATTTTTTTGGGTCATACTTCCGTGGGAATTCATCGCGATGAGCTCGAGATGTTGCTTGACGGGTACCCCATGAAAAAAGTAGGATCGCAAGGTCAGAATAAAACCTATTTCGTCTCATTAAAGTTAGCGCAGTTTCAGTTTTTAAAGAACGCGGGTCACACGATACCCATCCTTTTACTGGATGATATTTTTGACAAGCTGGACGCGAACAGGGTAGAAGAGATCGTGAAATTAGTTTCAGGCCCTGGGTTCGGACAAATATTTATATCGGATACGAATCGTGAATCGTTGGATAAGATCCTGGAAAGGTTTCATAATGATTATAGGATCTATTCCGTTACCGACGGTGCCATTAAACATATGAACGAATAGGGCCATGAAAAAAAAGAATGCTCAACCTTTATCGGAAGTACTCTCTGATTTTTTAGATGGCCACGGCAACCTGAAAGCCAAACTGGCCGAGCATCGCGCCGTTAAGGGATGGCACGATTTATTAGGCGAGGGGGTATCTAAGTATACCCGAAGCGTCTATTTCAGCCGCAATATCTTGTACGTGCAACTTTCGTCGTCTGTACTCCGAGAAGAGCTTCGCATGAATAAGGCAGGGTTGATCAAGAAACTGAACGAACACGCGGGCATGCCTGTGATACGGGATATTGTACTACGATAAGCAGCTGCTTAATCACTTTTTAAAAGAAGGCGGATATTCCCATGTAAAACCCGGTGGGGTGGGGAGAACGAGCATGTTGAACCAAGTCGTAGTTAATGGTGAGATGTGTATAACCCAAACGCAATCCCGCGCCGGCTACTACGGATGGAACGAACCCTTTGGTGATCAGTGGCTCTTCACCTACTTCATATTCATAGGTGAGGGTAGAACGAGTGTAGTTGATTTCGGGCTGCACGAAGAGGGCGATAAAACGGACGGGGTAAAAGTACCCGAAAAGGTTTGCTCCAAGGAGATTGTTTTTTATTTCGTAGTCTTGAGTGCGTGCCCGTGTATAGTAGTATTTCAGGCCGGCTCCCGCCATAAAGTAATTATTAAACTGATAGCCAACTTGAGGACCAAATCCCAAGTTGGTGTAATGACGGCTTATCGATAACCCTAAATTGGCACCTAAGCGGAGCTTACTCCTGTCGAAGAGTTGAGCAGAAGCTCGTGTTGATCCTGATCGTACCTGCTGTTGGCTTCGCGTGGCCTCAAGATGATCATATGACACTCCGCGTTGATCCTGCTTGATATGGATATTTCGTTCGTCAGTAGGCGAAACTTTAATAGTATCGTATTGGATCCCCTGAGCAGTGACACCCAATGGTGCGATAAACAGTAGAAGAAGTATGGCATACCTCAAGCAAGGTTGAGACTGCTCTCGCTTACCCGTTGTTTTGGTGGCTTGACAGAATAGTTTCACTGATTCGTGCGGTATGCGGCAGATCCAACGTTGTGGTTATTCCGCGGGTGGAACTTCTTCCGGTACCGGCTGAACCGGTGTTGAAGGAATGGGTAATCCCGGGGTCATATCGGGAGCGGTTCCAGGGCTAAGTGGTGCCGGTTGCTGTACCTCGATCTGTGACTGGGGTGTGTTGGAGTGCGATGCGGTGAATTTTGCAGTGAGGATACTTAAAAGAAGCATCACGGCTGCCAGCGACCAAGTAAATTTCTCGAGGAAATCGGTTGTTTTTCGTACCCCCATGATCTGGTTCGACGAAGAGAAGCCGCTGGCCAAGCCTCCACCTTTCGACTTTTGTACCAGTACGGCAAAAATCATCAGTATGGATGCAAGCAGGATAAGAATGGTGATGAAAATATACATGATCCGTATTTATTTATTTTTCTCGTTAATAATCAAATATTCCAAAAAACGAATTTGGTCGGCAAAGTAAGCACTTTTTTTTGGAAAATTCAAACTTAACCGCTTAATAATAGTGAGTGCTTGTTCATATTTTCTTTGCTTGATATAAATTTTAGCAAGCGTTTCAGTTAAAAACTCGTTACTCTCTTCTTCTCGAGCGTCTTCTTTGGGGGCAGTCCATTCCTTAGCAGGCGCGGGGCGGATGCTGTCGTTGTCCGCTTTTTCGATAAACGCGTCAATTATTGCCTGGTGTTGAAGTGGTTGCCGTTGGCTGCTACCAGTGTCCATCTCTTCACCTAACGATTCCAGGTACGCGAGGTAATCGATTGAAGCAGCGTGCTCCTCACCAATCGAGGCAGTAGTGGCATCCCTATCGCTATTTGGGTGAGAACGCGTTTGGAACGACTGCAGGTAGGAGTCCAATAATACTTCTGTCCGGTCTGTCTCTGACAAGGTGTCCTCTGCAGGTTGTTTTAGGAGTTGTTCATACTTTTCCGAATGAATCAGGTAAAACAGCCTTGCTCGATCCGCACAAAAAATAGCCGTTCTACCTAATTCATCCCCATATCGTTCGTCCCCGATGGCGTGCAAGTTCTTTGTATAGAGTAGACGGGCAGTTTGAAAGTAGGGGTACGTTTCTATCACGCTACGGAGCCCCTCAACCGTGGTCGCGTCCATCGATTCCGGGTGCTCCATAAAGGTGTATATCCGTTCTCTCTCCATTGAATTGCCCTTTTGCATATTATTCCTTATCCTCTTTTCCTTACCCTCTTTTCTTTGCCCCCTTTCTTGAGGCTCTCTTTTTACTTGATTTACCAATTTGCCATGGTCGCGTTAAATATCTGGTCCACGATCTCGTCGATGAGTTGCCCTAAGAGTTCATCCTGCACCGTGTCGAACATGGTGTTGCTGGGAAACGTGCGGTTGGCCGAGATGCGCTCTTCTATGTCGGGATCATCGGTTTTATTGTTGCGAAAACGCATCCTCACCGTCATGGTCAGACGTGTCTCCGAGGCAAACGCGTCCTCTTGTACGGCAAGGGGCGTAAGTTCGTAGCCCACGATCTCGCCCTCGATCTCCATGTCTCCGTTCTGGTTTACCAACTGTAATCGGGTATTCCGAGTGAACATGTCTTTCATCTCCTCGTTGAACCGCTGCTCCAACGGGGGATAGACCAGTGGTGCTTGGTTCACGAAGTGCCCTATATAGAGTGTTTTGGTGAGGTCGTAGTTAATGGACGCCGTCCGAAACGAGTAGGATATACGACACGAACTCGTGATACAGAGGAATAATAGGATGATAATACTTTGTTTCATATTGATTTTACGTTTGCACAAAGAGACAAGAATCAAAACAGGAGACATTTTATGAGAATTTTCATTAGGGTTGAATTATCCTAATCATAGCGACCGTTAGAGGTTGTATTCCTTGATCTTTCGATAAAGTGTACGCTCCGATATTCCTAAATCTCCGGCGGCCAGTTTTCGCTTTCCGTTATGACGTTCCAGTGCTTTCGCTATCATCTCTTTTTCTACCTCGCTGATGGACATCGTGCTCTCTTCGTACTCGGTAGCTTCCTGTATATCGTTCCGCTCACTCTCATCTATGGAGATATTTCGTGGGAAAGCCTCGTATTTCATAGGTAAGGGTACCTGTGGGCCGTCGCCCGGTATGATTGCCGGTTCCTGCGAATGCGGAGCCTCTTCCATGATGTTTTTTACTACCTGTTTGAGGTCGGTTATATCTTTTTTCATGTCGAAAAGCACCTGGTACAGTATCTCACGCTCGTTGGCAAACGATTTTTGATCGGCCTCACGGAGCGTGGACATGGAAACGGGTAGCATGCCTACTTCGTTGTAAGGCAGATATTTTTGGAGGATGTCTGAGGTGATGGTTCGTTCCTTCTCGATGATGGATATCTGTTCGGTGATATTTTTCAGTTGCCGCACGTTACCGGGCCAGCGGTAATTCATAAGCATCGTCCGGGCATCATCGGTGAGCACGATGGGTGGCATCATATATTTTTCAGCGCAGTCGCTCGCGAACCTCCGAAACAGAAGGGGGATATCCTCTTTACGATCGCGCAAAGGCGGGACACGTACGGGGACCGTGTTTAGTCGATAGTAAAGATCCTCTCTGAATTTCCCTTTCTCTACCGCTTTTACCATGTCAAGGTTCGTAGCTGCCACCACTCGTACGTTGCTTTTCTCTACCATAGAAGAACCCACTTTGATAAACTCTCCGCTCTCCAGTACACGTAGTAGCCTTGCTTGAGTAGAGAGGGGAAGTTCGCCCACTTCATCTAGGAATAGCGTTCCCTTATCTGCTACCTCAAAGTATCCTTTTCGGGCACCTGTAGCACCTGTAAATGATCCCTTTTCGTGTCCAAAAAGTTCCGAATCGATGGTGCCCTCTGGAATGGAACCGCAGTTGATCGCGAAGTAGGGACCGTGTTTACGCTTACTGTACTGGTGTACGATCTGTGGAAAGCTCTCTTTGCCTGCCCCACTCTCCCCGGTTATAAGCACGGAGAGGTCAGTAGGTGCTACCTGTAGAGCAATGTCAACGGCCCGATCCAGCTCGGGAGCCGAACCAATGATTCCAAAACGCTGTTTGACTTGCTGTATCGATTGCTTTGACATAATTTATATACCTGATGAGCGATTTTTAAACTCAAAGATAATCATTTATTTATTTTTCTCCCAAAGCGTAAGTTCTTCGTTTAAGAAACTTGCCTAGCTGATCGATATCGTTGCCCAGCCGTTTAATCTGTTGCGGCATGATTGGATCACCAAACGTGAGGACCATGTTTTTACCCTCTTTGTTGTTCAACTCGTGGCATAAGCGGAGGTTGCGTGCCTTCCAACCAAAGATCCTTGATAGGTAGAACGAACGGCTGTTGTGCCCAGAGACGTGGATGGGAACAACCGGGATTTTTGATTTTTTAATAATCTTGAGCACGGCGGGTTGCCACTCTCGATCTTCTATCACGAGTTTACCTTTTCTAAGATAAAGGTTCGATACGGCACCGGCTGGAAAGAATCCCATCGGGTGTCCCGCTTTCAAGTGGGCAATGCTTTCGCGTATCCCGGTGAAGGTGACCTTGTTATTCTCTTCGTTCTTCATCGGATCCACGGTGATGAAGTTCTCTGCCATCGTGTCGACCAGCCCCAAGATAAAGTTTACCATCATCTTGTAGTTGGACACGCGACTGCCGACAGCTTCAATGATCGCTATCCCGTCTACATGGCCGTAAGGGTGGTTAGAGATAGTGATAAAGGGTGCCCCTTCAACCCGCGACAGTACCGCTTCATTTTGTAATACGCGGGTAATTCCCAGCTTGTCGAGCGCGTCCTCGCAAAAAGCAGGGCCGGTGAGATGTTTGGAGCCGTTGTACACCTTATTCGCGTACTGGAGCCCACCTATTTTCATGCCAAAATCGATGATTTTGTCGCCTCGTTTTCCTTGGAAGATAGGGTGCAACCCTTTAAAATCAGAGCGACTTACCAACGTATCTTTCATTCAATTATATAGCTTATTTATATGTAATTCAACTGTTTTAATTTGTAGAAGTTCTCATTTGCAGGAAAACCACTGAATTTGCTTTAAAAGATATATTTAATGTTTCTTGTATAATGTAAACATCACGTGAGCTCTTTGATCATATGGATGATCTGTTCACCGATTTGTGCTGCTTCGTGTTCAGAGCGAGCCTCGGAATAGACACGAATAATGGGCTCGGTGTTTGATTTTCTCAGATGTACCCACTTGTCGGGGAAGTCGATCTTTACCCCGTCGATCTCGGTAACCTCATGGTTGCTGAACCGCTTTTTCACCGTCTGAAGTACCGCATCGGTATCCATACCACGCGTGAGTTCTACTTTTTGTTTCGCCATGAAATAGGTTGGGTACATCTCTTTTAGCTCCGAAGGTTTTTTACCCGATCGAGCCATATAGGAAAGAAATAGCGCGATACCTACTAAGGCGTCCCGACCATGGTGAGCAGCAGGGTAGATTACACCCCCGCTCCCTTCGCCGCCAATCACGGCATTTGTCTCCTTCATCTTGGTCACCACGTTCACTTCACCTACTGCCGACGCGTGGTACTCACCCCCGTGTTGGCCCGTGATATCTCTAAGTGCACGGCTTGAACTCAGGTTAGACACCGTGTTGCCGGGCGTGTGCTGTAGGATATAATCCGCGACAGCCACGAGGGTGTACTCTTCACCGAATGGTTCTCCGTCTTCTCGGTATATAGCTAATCGATCCACGTCGGGATCCACGGCAAACCCCACGGAAGCTCGGGAGTCACGGGTAAGCGCGGCCAGCTCGGTAAGGTGCTGTGGAAGAGGTTCGGGATTGTGTGAGAAGTCACCATGTGGCGCGCAATGAAGCTTGAAGATCTCTTTTACGCCCAACGCGTAAAGTAGTTCTGGGACGGCGATGCCACCCACCGAGTTCACGCAGTCGATCGCCACACGGAAATTAGCTGCTTTAATGGCTTTAGTATCCACTAAATCGAGTGATAGGATGTTTTGTATATGCTCGTGGAGGTATTGTTTTTGAGTAATTTTCCCTAATTGATCCACGGGAGAGAAAAGGAAATCATCCCTATCGGCGAGTGAAAGTATTCGTTCACCTTCCTCGGCATCGAGGAACTCCCCGTCGCAATTTAATAATTTCAACGCGTTCCACTGTTTCGGGTTATGGCTTGCCGTGATGATGATACCGCCCTGGGCCCCCTCTTTCACCACGGCTATCTCTGTGGTTGGGGTGGTGGCCATTCCGATATCGGTTACGTTGCAACCCATTCCCAGTAGGGTACCTGTTAGCACGCGATGCACCATGTCGCCTGAGATACGTGCATCTCGCCCGACGACTATGCGAGGGCATGCCTCACCCGATGATTCTTTGATGAACGCGGCATAAGCAGCCGTGAACTTCACGATATCGAGGGGAGTGAGGTTTTCGCCGCTTCTCCCCCCTATCGTTCCTCTGATCCCGGATATGGATTTGATCAATGTCATGATGGGTTGTTTAATCGATGATAAAAAAGATAGGATAAAGACGAGAAATCAACAAGTACCCGTCTTGACGAAGATTTTTCGGGTGACGCTTATTTAATAGTGGTTCCCGAAACGATATTCAACACGGTTGTAGTAAGTAGGTTGGTACTGCGACCGGTCGTACGATGATCCAAAATCGAACGGGACAATCATCTTTACTACTGCCTTATGACCAATGAGAGGAACAGGTACAATCCATCCAGGGGTGTCGTAATAGGCACTGGTGGTAGGGTTGACGGCTCCTCTGAATATTAGAGTTTGCGGGAAAGGACTTAAGTTTGGATCCAAGTTGCTGAAGGATGTGGTGTCTTCCGTCATAAAATAGCTCAAGCCTTGAAAGCGTACGTAAATCTCTTCTCCCAATGAGATTCTTTGAGTGGTATCACCATAATCCACTATATTGTAATATACTCCGGTAGTGGCGTCCCTGAAGAACTGGTTATCCCCAAACGTGTTGTTAGAGGGAAAACGTTCCAGTATATCGATATCGTTTTGTGCTATGAACCGGTCAATAGCTCGGGCTTCGTCTTTCAAACGGTCGGCATATGTTTTTTGATCCTTGCATGACGCTAAAAGGATGAATAGCACGGCGGTTATAACGAAGATTGCACGTGAATTTTTCATATTCTTATCCGTTCATTAATTGAATGTAATTTCGTTGTTATATCATTCCGCGATAGAATGAATTTATTGTAATAGAGTACAAAAGTACGTAATCCGTTTTAAAAAAACGGAGGTAGTGGCGAAATAAACATTATCTATTCTTAAAAATGGGTTAAACGAGAGCTATCGGTTGTTCGGATATATTGGTTACGGTTCGTTGAACGCCTTTATTAATTTCTCTTCGTACGCTTTAAGCCCAAGGGTATAAATGCGCACCGCCTCCTCGAAAGGGCCGTAAAATTCACCTCCTGACGCGTTAAGATGTCCACCCCCGTTAAAAAATTCGGCAGCAAACTCATTGCAAGGGAATGATTTTTGAGAACGAAAAGAGAGCTTGATCAACTCCTCGTCCGCTCGTATAAAGGTAGAGAAGATAATGTCCTTGATGCTCAGTGGGTAGTTCACGAATCCTTCGGTGTCGCCCTTGCTGAACTGGAACTGTGCCTGATCTTCTCGAGAGAGGTGAAGCAGTGCGGAGTGGAGCCTGGGGTACACCTCCATCCGCTGGGAGAGTGTGAAGCCAAGCAGTCGAAAACGGGTTTCAGAGTAGTTGTGAAAAACTTTCGAATAGATATCGTCTTTGTCCACTCCCTTACGTAACAATAGGCTGATGATCTCGTAAATCTCCGGGTCACCCGAGTTGTAGGTGAAGCCGCCGGTATCGGTCATCATGCCGCAGTAAATGCACTCTGCCTCCCTTTTAGTGAGCTGATGGTATTCGCCAGCCTGGTTTAGAAGCCGGAATATCAGTTCGCTGGTAGAGGATATCTCGGGGTGGGAGATCTCAATGTCAAAGCTGGGTCCTGGAAAGAGGTGATGATCCACGAGTATTTTCGTGGCCGTGGATTGCTCAAGGTATGCCCCCATTGGCCCCACCCGTTTAATGATGTTGTAGTCGAGGCAAAAAATAAGGTCAGCGGTGGATAGTATCCGGTTTCCAGCGGGCGGGTTATATTCATACACCTCGATTTCGTTTGCTCCTTCCATCCAGCGAAGAAAATAGGGGAACGAGTTGGGAACAATAATACGCGGTGCCTTTCCCTGTCGCTTAAGAAAATGATAGAGCGCGAGCGAAGCTCCCAACGCATCGCCATCCGGAGATAGGTGAGTGGTGATGACGATATTTTGGGAGCTACGGATAGCGTCCATTACCTGTTCCACTTCGCGTGGTTCTATGATAGTCGAGATGGAGGGAGTGACGTTCATTTTTTTTATGCACGTGTTGATGTTAAGCGGCAAAAGTACTAAAAAAATATGGAATAGGCACCGTGAAGGGATACATCGTGGAGCATCACGCCCTTCGCGTAACATTCTGTAGTGAGCCTCCGTGCCGTATAGGGGGGGATGGAGCTGTCAAGGACGATCACTTGAGGGTCAAACAAGCACAATAAAGAGTCGATATTGAAATTCTTGTAATGAGAAAGGAGTAGAATGTCCAGAGGAAGTGGTTCCTCGGAATGATATCCATCTACCGTTCCGTCGGAAAGTCGCAGTATGCTTTTCTTGGGATGTGGCAGCAGCCCGTTCGACGGAAGCTCGATGTAGAGGCGCCTGTTATTGTCATAGAACCCAATTTCACTATTGGAGGGACTGTTGAAGACCACCAGTTGCGGTGGCGGTGATGTCCATCGATCGTAAAGAGCGGTAGTCAGAAATATCAGCGTGGCCGCGAGTGCAGTAATGAGAGGACGAGGCCGGCGAGTGACAAAAAAATGCACGATCAAGTACGTGAAGAGGAGGAGAAGCAGCGACTGAAAAACAGAGAGATATTTATCTGTTAATTGAGCATACGGAAGTGTTTCAGTGATATATACCACCTGTAGAATACATTCGATCAGTGTTTTTAATACCCATTGGAAGATACCTTCTAACTGAGCAATAGCGGGTACATTAAGAGGAGTAAGGAGGGAGGCAGCGATCAATGGAACGGCCGCGTAAATTGCGAGGGACAACAGGGGGACTACCAACAAGTTGGCAATAAAGAAATAGGTAGGGAAGCTGCCGAAGTGATAGAGTACTAAGGGGAACACGCCTAATTGGGCCGATAAGGATACCGTGGAGAGGTTCCATATATATCGGGTTATTTTTCCTTTGGGTTTATAGAGTCGACGAACTTTGGGTTGGAAAAAGAGGATAGCGCAAACCGCCATGAAGCTCATCTGAAAGCTTACATCAAACAGGTTAAACGGGTTGCTGAGAAGTAGAAAAAATGCTGCTGCTGCCAACGTGTTGTAGCTGAAGCCGGCTCTTTTCTGAATTCGCCCCACACCATATATGGTAAGCATGAATGCTGCCCTGATTACCGGGGCTGACATCCCTGCCACTAACGCGTATCCCCACAAGGTGAGGATTACTAAGAGTTGTCGAACCACGAACCGTTTTCCATGATTGCCCAAAAATGAAAAGAGGAAGTTAATGACTAGGTAGATGATGCCCACGTGTAGCCCACTTACAGCCAGCACGTGAGCTGTCCCGGAGGCACGGAAAGCCTCTTGAAGATCGTCCGAAAGGTAGGCTTTGTAGCCAAGTGTAATGGCTGTGATGAACGCGTAAGCGTCCGGATCTAATTGAAATGATCGGTAAAAATCGAGTGCCTTGGCACGGCAACGCTGCGATAGGATGGGGAGAGTAATATGTTGTCTGCCCGTTCTTTGCCATCGCGCTTCAGGTATGAACGCTGAACCGGAAAAACCCTTGATCTTCATGAACCCAGCATAATCAAAGTCATCGGGATTACCGAAATTCCTGAATGGTTCTATCTTCGCTTGAAATAGGAGTTCATCTCCTGGCATGAGTATACGTGCTTCATCGGTTTGCTGAAGGTATAAAACTACCCGTTTTTTTACAGGATAGGTGGTTTTGATATGGCAAGCAATGGAACGTGGTTTTACTTCTGGTATATTAAGCACGGTGCCCACGTAATGATGATTATCATCCTGAAAACTGGCGTACGATCCTTTCTCCTTTTCCTGGTACTGTTGATTGGCAATAGTGAAAAGAAAAAGAAAGAGGCCCGCCCCAAAAAGCCACCTGGAACGATACCGTTGCTTCTCCTTTATGAAGAAGGACGAAAGCATCACGAGTAAGCCGATAAATCCGGTAAGGGACAGGTAGATAGCTTTGCACGGAAGCAAAGCCGCTACCAGAATGCCGACAACGACAGGAAGCAGGAGACGAAAGAAAGGTGTTTTTCCGATAAAAGAGTGCATATGAATTAAGAGACTGAACGTTCGAGCGTGCCTTCACGTGGCAGCTATCAATAATCAATAAGCCAGCCAGAGCATAAATCATTAAGCCGGCCAGAGCATACAATGCTAGTACGATAATATCTAATTAGCTAAAGTGTCTTAAGATTACGAATAGCTTCCTCGGGGTCATCGGATGAGAACACGTAGCTACCCGCGACCAGTACATCGGCACCGGCATCTACCAGCATTTTTCCCGTTTCGAGATTGACGCCACCATCTACCTGGATGAGGGTCGACAAGCCTTGTTGCTCGATCATCTTTTTTAAACGAGCCACTTTTTGCACGGAGTGCCCGATGAACTGCTGTCCTCCAAACCCAGGATTAACTGACATCAAAAGCACCATATCTAAGTCGCCAAGGATATCCTCCAGTACCGAGACAGGCGTGTGGGGGTTAAGTGTTACCGCGGGCTTCATTCCTTTACCACGGATCTGCTGCACCACACGGTGCAGATGTGGACATGTTTCGTAGTGCACGTTCATGAAAGTAGATCCAGTAGCCGCCACCTCGTCGATGAATTTTTCCGGCTGTACGATCATGAGGTGGGTGTCCAATGGCTTTTGAGTCACCTTCTTTAACAGATCAGTTATAGCGAAACCGAAAGAGAGGTTAGGAACGAAAATACCATCCATGATATCCAGATGAATCCAATCTGCCTCACTGCGGTTCAACATCTCAATATCTCTTTCGAGGTTCAAAAAATCTGCCGCCAAAAGAGACGGTGCCACGATAGTACTCATAATTTTTACTGTTTGTGTCTTGAATGATTATATTTATTTTGCTTACACTTCCCCGTGTGGTATCTGTTTTACTCCGGTTGATCTCAAAGGTATGAAAAAAACTTTATATTTCGAAAATGAAAAATGATTATTTCAATAATATATAAGGAGCCAATTCTTGTTTCTGATTAATACCTTAGTTGAGAAATAGTATATTATCATGAAAGAATAGTTGTTTTTCTACATGCTGGCATCGCGCGAATTGTCTAATGATTTCTAGTGATATTTCTCTTGGCCGTGCTCCCGTAACTACAGGGCGTGGCAACTTGGATTTGTCAGTGAAATGATGATTGCTCATGCAAGATTTGTTTTATTTGTTGAAGGACGTGAAAAGTCTAATATTCGCCATTGGTGTATGTTATCGTATAACCGCTTTATTGAAATTAAAACGTGAAATGGAGCTATTTATTGCAGCCAGAAAATAAAAAACCTGAAACGAGAGAAGATGAAAGTTCATTGTGCCACTGAAAGCAAAACCAATGTGTAGTTGAAAAGAAAAAACGGACAATGTAAGAAGAATTTTACATTGTCCGTTTCAGTACCCAGAGTCGGGATCGAACCGACAAGGACTTGCATCCATTGGTGTTTGAGACCAACGCGTCTACCAATTCCGCCATCTGGGCATCGCTTTAAAGGGTATCGCTCTAAGCGTGTGCAAAAGTACACATATTTTTGGGATTTCAAAACAGCTAGGCTCCTTTTTTTGTTTATTTTTTTATTCTTTTAAAATGACACAAATCGATACGAAATGTTCGCGTAAGCACAATTTAATTTGAATAATTTTAGATCCAATTCATCCATCTTCAATTTTTATTCGTATCTTTAAAGGGTAAAGTAGATAGTAAAAAACAGTTTATAGCCTTTGAAAGGCCCGGTTGCTTGAAAAACAAGAAAATCGATCGGAACTGGTGAGAAGCCATTAAGGAAAGTGAAGTTATCAAACAAATTGTAACGAAACAATGTTATTTAATTTAGAGTGTCTTGCTTGTCTTGGTAGGCATATCCAACTCTTTCACAAACCAATCAAAACGAAATGAATTTTATTTTATTAAACATTATATAATCTTAGGATGGGAAACAGTAACAACTATTGTGTAATTATGAGTGGTGGCGTGGGAAGCCGTTTTTGGCCCTTTAGCAAAGAGGATAAACCCAAGCAGTTTCTTGATTTTTTCGGTACAGGACGTTCGTTACTGCAAAGTACGTTTGATCGTTTCAAGAAGATTGTACCGGCTGAGAACATATACATCGTTACGAATGACGCTTACGCGGATATGACGATGAAACAATTACCTGAGTTGACAGCAGATCAACTCTTGCTGGAGCCGATTCGACGAAACACTGCACCTGCTATTGCTTACGCTTCTTTCAGAATCAGATCGATAAATCCGAACGCTAATATCGTCGTAGCACCTTCCGATCACCTGATCGTGAATGTGGATGAGTTCGTAGACGATATACGGAAAGGGCTCGATTTCGTGGAGAAGAATTCGGTACTGCTCACGTTAGGCATTCAACCCAGTAGGCCTGAAACAGGCTATGGCTATATTCAGTCGAACGAAGAGGAGGAGAACGGTATTTTTAAAGTAAAGGCGTTCACCGAGAAGCCCGATTACGAATTGGCAAAAAAGTTTGTCGACAGTGGCGAGTTCGTTTGGAACTCCGGTATTTTTTTATGGAACGTGAAGAGCATCATGGATGCTTTCAAGAAATATCTTCCCGATATTAGCCAAAAATTCAACGAGGGAAAAGATGTTTTCAATACGCCTGACGAGAAAAAATTCATTGACGAAAGTTTCCCTTTTTGCCCCAATATCTCTATTGATTACGGTATTCTAGAGAAAGCAGACAACGTTTACGTTAATATTTCAGACTTCGGGTGGAGCGACCTGGGTACGTGGGGTGCACTGCATGAAATCTCCGATCGGGATGAAAATAACAACGCCCACTTGAACTGCAAGACGCTCTTTGTTGAGAGTAGAGACAATATTGTTGCCATGAGCGACGAGAAGTTGGTAGTAATACAGGGGTTGGAGGACTATATCGTGGCCGAGTCAGATAATGTACTTCTTGTTTGCAAGAAGAGCGAAGAGCAGCGGATTAAGCACTTCGTGACCGACGTGAAGCTTCGCTATGGAGATGAGTATATTTAACCCTCTTTCTTTGTTTAGTTGAGATCAAAAAATAGCAGGGAGAATAGATTCCTGCTATTTTTTTAATTAGTGGTGAGTGATCAAGCTTTGTGATTTAACTAATAAATAGCAGTTCCCTGTACTTGGGCAGTGTCCACATTTGGTTATCCACGATTAGCTCCAGCTTGTCCACGTGATACCGGATAACATTCAGGAAAGGCTCCACCGTATCGTGATAAGCCACCGCTTTCTCGTACGCGTCTTCGAGCTTGTTGGCCGCTTTTCGTGCCTCTACCATATCGTCCACGTTGGTTTTAATGGCCGATATATGATCGGCGATATCTTCGATAAGCGCGGCATCCTCTTTCGACAGCTTGTTTGCCTTTTCCTTATCGAACACGGCATGCATCTTGTAAATGTTGTCGAGCAGCATCGACTGGTACTCGGTGGCCACGGGGATAATATGGTTCATGCTGAGATCGCCCAACACACGTGCCTCGATCTGTATCTTCTTGGTGTACATCTCCCATTTCACCTCGTTGCGCGCGTGAAGCTCTTTCTCGTTTAAAACGCCAATTGCTTCAAACATCTCTACCGACTCCTCTTTCGTGTACTCGTTATAGATCAGGGGCACGCTCGTCTCGCAATTGAGGCCTCGCTGCTTTGCTTCCTCTTTCCACTCGTCGCTATACCCGTTGCCTTCGAACCGGATCGGTTTACACTCTCGTATATAGTGGCGGAGGGTGTCGAAAATCGCCTCTTCGGTCTTCATTCCGCTGCCGGTCTTCGCGTCGATCTCTTTTTTGAAATCTATCAGTTGAGCTGCCATTACAGAGTTAAGAGCGATCATGGCCGAAGAGCAGTTGGCCGACGATCCCACCGCGCGGAACTCGAAGCGGTTGCCCGTGAAAGCGAAGGGAGAGGTGCGGTTACGGTCGGTATTATCAATCAGCACCTCAGGGATATGCGCTACCCCCAGCTTCATCAACCGTAGTTCATCCACCGTAATATCGTCGTCTTGTGAACTCTGCTCGATCTTGTCCAGCACTCCCGATATCTGTTTTCCCAAGAAGACGGAAATAATAGCCGGCGGTGCCTCGTTTGCTCCCAGCCGGTGCGCGTTGCTGGCCGACATGATGGAGGACTTTAGGAGACCGTTGTGCTTGTACACAGCCATGAGGGTATTCACCAGGAAAGTGACGAAGAGCAGGTTCTCGTGAGCTGTTTTCCCGGGAGTGAATAGTCCGATTCCCGTATCGGTGCAGAGCGACCAGTTGCAGTGCTTTCCCGAGCCGTTTACTCCGGCAAAGGGCTTCTCGTGCAAGAGCAGTTTAAAGTGATGCTTAGGTGCAATGCGGCGCATAAGGGTCATCACCAGCAAGTTTTGGTCCACGGCCAAGTTGGTCTCCCCGAAAATGGGAGCGAGTTCAAATTGGTTGGGTGCCACCTCGTTATGACGCGTTTTCAAGGGGATGCCATATTTGTACGCCTCGTATTCCACCTCTCGCATAAAAGAGGCTACACGCGGTGGTATCGCTCCAAAATAGTGATCCTCTAGCTGCTGGTTCTTCGCGCTCTCATGTCCCATGAGGGTGCGGTCGGTAAGGCTCAAGTCGGGCCTTGCCGAGTAAAGTGCCTGGTCCACCAAAAAGTACTCCTGCTCCCAGCCCAGGAAAGAGTACACCTTCCTCACGTCCGGGTAAAATAGCTTACACACCTCCACGGATGCCTTATCTACGGCGGATAGCGCCTTTAGCAAGGGCGTCTTGTAGTCCAATGCCTCTCCCGTGTAGGAGATGAAAACGGTAGGAATACAGAGCGTATCGTCAATGATAAAAGCAGGCGAACTCGGATCCCACGCGGTATACCCCCTTGCTTCAAACGTGTTTCGTATCCCCCCGCTGGGGAAACTCGATGCATCCGGCTCTTGTTGCGCGAGCAGTTTTCCCGAAAAGCGTTCAATAATATTCCCGCCGGGCCCATTCTCGTAATCAACAAACGAGTCGTGTTTCTCGGCCGTTCCCTCCGTGAGCGGTTGAAACCAGTGCGTGTAGTGAGTAGCTCCCATTTCAATGGCCCACATTTTCATGCCGGCGGCCACGTGTTCGGCGATGCCCCGATGCAAAGTGGTACCGCGGTCGATGGCTTCGAGAACAATATTCATGGTCTCTTTCGAGAGGTACTTCGACATCTGCGTGCGATTGAAAACGTATGTCCCGTAATATTCCGAGGGTAATTGTTCGGGAACCTTCACCTCTACCGGCATCCTCTTTGATGCTTCTTCTACCGCTTTAAATCGTAATATTGACATACTTTTTTCCTTTGATCTTGTTAAAATGGCTGCTCCTTTATATATACTTGGACACATTGCCTACCTGACGATCTTATTTCAAACAGAGCTCGTCCTTCTCACGTATAATAATACAAAAATATACAAAATGATTCACATTTTGGGCAATCAAGAAAAAAAGACACGATAAGTCCCTTTTTCGTGACAATGGGTTAACTGTAGGTGTGAATGCTTTGCTGTGCCGAAGGGAGATAATTTACCCCGTACCAGCATATCTGCAGCAGCACGAACGAGATGATTAGGATGACCATGGAGGTCTTGTTCGATGAGGTTTTCCTCAACCGGTAATGGATATAGATCAGGTAGCCCAGCCAGGTGATGGCAGCCCAAGTCTCTTTCGGGTCCCAGCTCCAGTAGTGGCCCCACGCCTCCTTTGCCCAGATGGCGCCCATGAGCATACCCAGCGTGATGCAGGCCGTCCCGGCATACACCATGTTGTCCGCCATATGCATGATCCGTTCCTTGTCACCAATTTTCTTTTCCCGTACCAAGAAATAGATGGCCACCAGCGTTACCGCTCCCAGGATGGCGTAGGAAAACATGTAGATAATAACGTGCGGTGCGAACCAAGGACTCTGCAGTGCCGGCATCAGCACCTTGTTATGGATGTCCGGATTCGCGATGTTCACGATCACGAATACGGTCGATAGCACAGTTGTAAACGAAAGGATCCACTTGTAGTTCCATCGCAAGTAGGTTAGCACGCCCGCTACCGGCAGGAAGAAAGAGTACCATAGCCGTGTTTCGCCCATCGTGCGCAGGGGCGGGCGTTCCAACGATATCCAGAGGCCGGCGATAAAGAGCCCGAAGACCACCAGTCCCGCCACGGTGAGCAGGGCGGGCAGCGCCTTGCGTTTGGTTTTATACGCCAACGCGGCACCGGCGGCCCACAAGAGCACCGCGCCTATCGCGAAATATATAAAGGAATCCCACGTCATATTGTTAGTTGCATAATAAATGTTACGTCAGCCACTCACATTTCGCGAGTTTGTAAGCGATTAAGTTTTCGGCTGTCAATATTTTGTGACCCATTCATGACCTCAATCGCTAAAAGAGCAATAACTCGCATCGTAGATATTCGCTTGCTATGGCATTATTTAAGCAAGCTTGACTCTGTTCATTTAGCTTGACTCGAATATTCGCTTCGCTCAAACAGCTGCTCTTTTTTACGCTCTTCGAGGTCAATGGGTCCCCACGAAATATTTAAATGCCTCAACTTTATCCGCGTACAGTTTTTTGATTCGTGAAGCGTTCATTGCCGTTAATCCTCAATGGTTGACCTCTTCTTTGGCCCCGCGATAAAGATAAAGAGTGCCCCCGCCAACAGCATGAAAATGCCGGTGTAGACTATCTTCAACCATGGGTCGCGTACCAGTTCGAATATCGACGTGTCGGAGTACCTCCCCTTGCTATCATCGTAGCTGTACTGGTAAATCACCCAATCCTCAAGTCGCAGCGGTTTATTTACTTCGATCACCGCCTGTTTCGAAAGGCCCTCTTCGGTGTAGGCGGTCACGTGCGACGTGTATCGCCTCACCTCTTGAATCGGCATTGCCACGCTGGTCTCCCCGTCAACCTCGAGCGTGCTGTGTGGGAAGATGTAACTGCCATTGCTTATCCATCCCTCCACCGGTGTATCCATTCCCGGGCGACTTGCCCTCAGCTTGATGGCCGTAGTGGCTCCTTCCATCATCATCGGCACCACGTTCAGGAAAGTAGTATCCCGGAAGATGGCCGCGTGTGGCAAGTAATCCAGAATCTCGATATCCACTCCCGCCAGTCGGGTTGTCTTTCCAATCCCTTCAAACATGTAGCTCTCGGGTCGTGCCTCCGGCAGCATCCTTCCCGTCTCCGTCTCGATCACCACCAGCTTTGGCTCGTACTCGTCAATCAAGAACGTGTCCAGTTGGAGGGCGACCGAAAGCTCCTTCATCTCGCCGCCCCAAGTGGTGCCTCTCCATTCTACTTGCCCCTCTTGCACCGTCATCGTCAATCGCTCCATGTCGGCACTTCCCAGCATCCCCCCCAGTAGGGCGATAAAGATTCCCAAGTGGTTCAGGTAAAACCCGATTTCTCGCCAAGTCTGCTTTTGCCTTGTCCGCTTCAGCGTGGCCAATCCCAGGAGCAGGAGCGTGTAAAAGCAGAGCAGTACGAACGGCCACGAGGTAGTCATCGTGTACCACCCTAATCGAAAAGAGAGATTCAAGGGATGTGGCTCGTGTGCCGTGCTGGTCGAGAATTGCGGCAGTACGCCCAAGATCACGCAAAGCAATATCAAAAGAGTCAATGCCGGGATGGTCGGGTAGACTCCCGCCAGCCATCGCACCGTCCGTTTTCTCGCTCCCGCGAAATGAATAACGAGCAGTGCCACGATGAAGAGTGCACCCACGATAATGTTTACCGGGAAGGTAAACAGCGACAAATGAATATTTCCTATGGTGAGTTGCAGGAGTACGCCGGCCAGCACTACCCCGGCGGCCACGATAAATCCTTCGATATACCCCCACGGCTGCTCCCAGATCCCGCGCGAAGATTTCTTCATCTCTGTTGTTTGATAACCTTAGCCCCGCTCGGTGCGGCACGTCCTTAAACCCGTGCCGCACGAGGAGCTTGTTTGTTAATTCAGGCTGACCAGCCTGTTATTGCTTTGTGCTTTTTCCAACCAACCGGGGACGATTGTCTCTTGGAACTGTTGCTTATTGCTTCTCTCCATGTCCATGTCGAGGCCGATATATGCTTGTGCCTTCGCCTTGGAGGAGATATCGGGCATCGGTACGCTGCCGGTGTACCCAACTTCTGCCAATACTTTCGCGATCTCGAAGCGAGCCTTGTGAGCCCGGTCGAGCCCGTGCGACAAGATCCGCTGGAACTCCACCGGAGAGTGGAACGATCCGCCGTGTGAGGCCACCGCGTAATCCCATCTCCATTGCGACTGACGGATAAGCTGTAACGCGTCGGCCATTTGTGCTTCGGTAGCACCCTGCTCCCACGCGAACTGTGCTTCGATATGCGCCGCGGCAAGCTCCTTCTCTACGAGGTTGCGTATTTCCACTGCACTACGTTGGCGCTCGAATACCGCGTTCCTTAGGTCCTCTTCCGACTCTCTGTGACACACCTGGCAGGTGTTGTTGATGCTTGCCAGTGGGCTGCGGATATGGTGGCTGCTGTACTTGATACCCCCTTCCGACACGTACGGCATATGGCAATCGGCACAAGAAACCCCTCTCTGCGCGTGGATGCCCGTCTTGAATATCTCGTAGTCGGGGTGTTGCGCCTTGATAATAGGCGCCTTGCTCAGCGCGTGCGTGTAGTCGGCAAACCCGATGCTATCGTAATATTGCTCTGCCCCCTCCATGCCTGTACCGTTATGCCAGGGGAAGATCAGGTATTTCCCTTCGGGTGTGAAGTAATACTCCACGTGGCACTGCGCGCAAGCGAGCGACCGCATCTCTTGGTGCGTGGCTTCGCGTATATCCATTCCCATGCTTTCGAACCCTTCAATCAGAGCCGGGCGACTAATCTTCAGATCCATTGTCTCCGCGTCGTGGCAATCGGCACAACCAATCGGGTTCACGATCTCGTGTCCCCAGTGCGCCCATGGTTTATTATAGAACTCCGCCACTCCCACCGAATCCATTAGCCTCGGCACATCGGGGCTCTTGCAAGTCCAGCAGGTAGCCGGTTGCGGTCCTTCCTCTTCCGTCATGGGCGATCCCGTCCGTAGGGTATGGTGCACGTCGCTCACGGCGTGCATATGTCCCCTTGGAGTGCCATAATCTTTCGAGAAAGCATATCCCGCCCACAAGATCACCATCTCCGGGCGCTCCTCCAGAACGTCTACCACGCTGCTGCCGTTGAACTCGCTTTGGAAGGTAGTATCGGCGGTTTGAGTCCACGTTTCGTATTCACGTGGATAATTCACTGCAAACACTTCGTTTCTCGACTCGATGCCGGTGATCTCCACCTTCTTGTTGTTCATCACGCTGGCAATCTCGGCCCTTCGCTGTGTGATGGAAGCAGCCAGCATCCCCAGGAGGAATACCACGCCCACCGTAACGAAAAACAGGAGCCATCCTACCCATGGCTTCATCTTGTTATTCTCTTTTGTCCTGTCCATAGCAACTATTTTTATCGTATTTATTTTTAGTCTAAATCCTAAATCTATATATCATCTTCACATTTCATATTTTCTATCACACATCCTACACGATGACAACCTGCATTACTTGTTCACCATATTGTGCAACCAATCCGGCACGTTGCTCTTCGGCATCGGCACCTGCGCGTTGGGAGTAGACGAGAGCGATCGGCTACGCGTGTGTGGTACGTCTCTATGGCAATCCCAGCAGGCCTGGCCTCCGATCTCTTGTTTCTCCCAATAGGTGTGGCGCCCCGTCTGCACGAACTCCGTGTTAAGCTGTTCATGGCACCGGATGCAATTGTTCATAATCACTTGTGAGTTCAGTTCGATCGCTTGCATCGCCTCGTCTTCCGTGCGCATCGTGAACACGGCAGCGTGTCGTACCCCATTGATCCCTTTCACGATATACTTGCTCACGACGTTATCTTGCGGCATATGGCACTCGTTGCAGGTGGCCCGTTGCCCGTGTGAGCTATGCATCCAGGTGGCGTAATAGGGAGCCATCACGTGGCAATTCACGCAAGTGGCCGGGTCGTCCGAGAGGTAGCTGTACGCCCTCGACGCGAAAAAAGTGTAAATAAAGAGGCCCACGAACGCGCCCGTGACGATAATGGCCGGGTATTTCCAACCCCCGCGCGGCCGTACCTCGTTCCATATCTTCTTTAATTTACCCATGGTCGCACATTTTAATCAGTTTATGACAAAGAAAAGGAGAAAGGGCTAAACAAACTGTAATAATTATGACATTTCGAAAAAAAAGAGTATATTGCTCACTGTTTCCGGATGTTCGGAACCATTCAAATTGTCCGTAAGAAATATGTTCTAGTATTTCTCATCAGAAAGCCTCAAGAATCCGTTTAACGTTTATTTGGCTCTTCAAGAGCCTGTTTAATTTAAAAATCAACATGCACATTCCACCTACAGCTCCCGATCACGCCCGAATGATATTTCAGTGTCCTTTATGCAGCTCGGTTCCTGCCGACCAGCGCGATTCCTTTATGAACGACATTCGTTTCTCCGTTAAATCTTTCGAGAAAGGGGATGTAATTGTCACGCAAGGGTCTAAATGCGAGTTCCTTTATATACTTGTCCGCGGAGAGATCAGCACCGAGATGGCCGACGAGAAGGGCGATTTTATGAAAGTAGAGCATATAAAGGCTCCGAATCCATTGGCCACTGGCTTCCTGTTTTCAACTGACAACCGTTCGCCGGTTTCCGCTATCTGTAAAGGTGCTTGCACCGTGGTATTGATACCCAAGGAAAACGTTTACTTGCTGATGCGGAAATACGAGTCATTCATGCTCGCCTTTTTATCCTACATCTCCAACAAGGTATCCTTCTTGTCCGAGAAGCTTCGGTTGGTCTCCCTTCGCACTATCCGCGCCAAACTGGCGTATTACCTGTTGAAAGAATCGGCCGGCGAATCGAAGTTCCGCCTGAAAATCTCCAAGGAAGAGATGGCCCGCCTCTTCAGCGTCTCCCGTCCCGCTTTAGTAAAAGTGATGATGGAGATGGCTGCGGAGGGGATCATCGACGTCAACCGGCGCGATATCATCATCAAGGAGCGGGCCACGCTCCAGAATTTGATTTAAGGTGAATTTACTTTCTATTCAGGAAATCAAAATTAAACTTCCAATCCAGCGAATTTATTTGACTGTTCAATTCTCTCAAACTTTGTCTACGGCGAAGGGCAGCATATTAAACAAGCGGCATATCTCCATT
>CAYFMZ010000011.1:0-37259 GCA_964344275.1 uncultured Proteiniphilum sp. | reverse complement strand
ATGATATCAAAATTGTACTTACTGAACGGGTATTGTAGTCTTGTTTCTTCATCTTCTAGATACATGTTAGGATAACGCCACGTCTCTTCTCCGTCCACGTAGAATATCAGTTCCTTCTCCGTTCGGTCTACCGCGTACACATGGTCTTTTGTTACATCAAAGTTGGTATTGGGATTAGGGTTTGTTATGCCGTCGGAGCCATAATCACCATACGGATGTAAGTTGCGTCGCGCTAAATACAATTACTACCACGATAGCAATAAGCCATACTGTTTTTTTTATCTCATTTTACTTTAGTGTACCACATCTTTCCTATTTTCCAAAATGGGATTTCCAAATTATCGGTGGTTCTTCCGGTGACAAGGAGTCTATGGGAGAGTTCATAGATGTTACTTACCCGGTAAATCCGTGGCTATTTTATTGAAATATTCAATCGACTCTTTAATATGCGGTATATTGTTTTCCCAATCTGCTTCGTATTCGATCGTGAAATAGCCTTTAAAGTTCTGTCTTTTTAATTCTTCCAACATCTCTTTTACGTTGAGAATGCCTCTCCCCCATATCACATCCTCCAATGTTTTTTCTTCCCCTTTGGGTGCAATGTCTTTAAAATGGAGTGAGATGATTCTCCCCTCTAGCTGTTTCATGGAAGGAACAGGTTCCAATCCCATTCGTTTGTAATGGCCCACGTCTACACAAGCACCCAATAGAGAACTTCTCTCTTCGATACTGTTGAGTAATATCTCCGGTTTCCAATAAGAGCTTTCGCTGGGATGATTATGAACAGCCACTTTCACTTGATATTTTTCAGCCAGCTGTTCCACTAAGTCCCAATCTTCACGCGCGGGTTCAGCACTTATAAATTCCATCTCCATATTTTTTGCAAACGAAAAGATATCCTCCCACTCTTCTTTTTGAGCGGTCCATACTCCCGAAGAAATTATCTTTATGTCGCGTGCTTGAGCCTCTTTTTTAAGAGTTTCACGTTGTTCTTCGTTCAGTTGATAACCGAATATAGCATCATTAAACCCTTCACCCATTCGTTGTCCGGGGTATATTTCAATGAACTTAACCCCCAGTTCTTCTGTTTTGTCTAACGCTTCAATGGCCGTGAAAAGGTGAAAGGTGTAGGATTGTACTGAAAGCTGCCATCCTTGCTGTTCGGCTTTCGTTTTGGTACCACTTGACGTACAGCTTGTACTGATCCATAGGCAAAGTAGCAAACCGGTTATTATTTTTAATGTTTTCATATTATTATTCTTATTATCATTATTGAATGTTATCTTACTCTGGCATACTCAAGTATAAATTCTTTTTCGATAGGCTTATTTATTTAGGCATTTCGGGTAACGCGAACCCGTTTTCGTAGGTGTGTTTTATCCACTCGTTCGCCATCTCTAGAGCATTAAACTCGGTGAATCTACGGTCGAATTTAGGATCTCCATCTATTACCGAGTATTCGTCGTGTGTAACGATTCGTATTTTCTCGGTTGGGGATATATTGGTGAATTGCATCTTCTCCCCATCCCATTGAAGTTCTCGATGGAGCCCTTGTAAGCCAGAAAGCCGCACTGCCAGTACACCCATTACTACCATTTCATTAAAAGGTCCAGAAAACCCGAAATGTGATGAAGCTTCGGTCCTGTTTCTCGGGGACTCTTTGCAGGCTCTTATCCAATCTTGCTCGTGAGCATTTGTGTCCCATATATTGCCGTTACCCCCTTTTACACGAGGAATGGACGGTTCAGGTTGTTTAAATCCGGCCATTCGAGAGGTGGGTAAAAGGGTTGGGTTCATCCCGTAACAACCGGTCATAATTTTTCCTTTTGTCCCTACTAGGATAATTCCTCCATTCGAGTCGCCCATCATTTCCCCATCTTTCAACTCCACCGGTCTGTCGGGGAGTAGTCCTCCATCGTACCAATGGACGGTAACCTCGGGCATTTGAACGTTCCCTTTTGTTGGTCTAGCGGGGAATTTATAAGTCACCTTTTGTGCTTGGGGTGGGGAGTATAGATTTGATAGTGTTGAACTTGCAGAGACACTTAGAGGGTACTTCAGGTCTAATGCCCAATAAAGAGGATCCATTATATGGCATGCCATATCACCCAATGCACCTGTTCCGAAATCCCAGAACCCTCTCCAATTCCATGGTGTGTAGGCTGGGTCATACGGTCGTTTTTTTGCCGGTCCAATAAATAGGTCCCAGTCCAATGTTGCCGGAACAGATACTCCTCCCTTGGGTTCTCCTAGTCCCTGCGGCCAGATAGGTCGATCTGTCCAACAGTGTGCTTCATACACTTCGCCGATCACCCCTGATTGCACCCATTCGGCCATCTGGCGGCACCAATCGAAAGAGTTGCCTTGGTTTCCCATTTGCGTAGCCACCCGATATTTTTTCGCCAAGTTGGTGAGCAATCTTGATTCATACACTGAATGGGTCAACGGTTTTTGCACGTACGCGTGTTTACCTAACGTGATAGCATGAGCTGCTACCCCCGCGTGAGTATGGTCCGGGGTTGCAACCATTATGGCATCAATGGATTTACCCATTTGATCGAGCATAACTCTCCAATCTTTATACTGTTTAGCTTTTGGATAATCGTTGAAGGTCTTGGCCGCGTATTTCGAGTCAATATCGCATAGTGCTACAATATTTTCAGTGTTCATGTTCGCCAAATTGCGACGGCCCATACCCCCCACCCCTATTCCGGCAATGTTCAATTTATCGCTCGGCGAGGTATATCCCTTCGCTTTACCCAATACTGTACTGGGAACAACGGTGAGTCCCGCGGCACCGACTGTGGCCGTTTTTAAAAACTGTCTTCTTGAATAAGTTGTCATGATATTTTTTATTTATTTGGGCCATGATGTTTCCACGCCCTGTTTATGTAACATTTGTTGAAAAGCAGATAATAATTCACGCTGTTCTCTCACCGCACGGAACGGTACATTCGATTTGCTCGCGAAAGCGATCAGTTGACCCACGGCTTCTCCAATACTCCATTCAACTGGATGTAAACGGTAACAGCCGTTGGTGATATGGGTTGTGCCAATATTTTTGTTCGCTGGCAACAGGTTGTTCATTCGTTGCGGGAGAAGTGCTCCAAGAGGAATCTGGAAAGGTAATGATGGGAAATCGATGTAATTATCTCCTCTCGAACTTGGATGTAGGTCGATATGATAATATCCTATGCCCACGCTATCGAAGAATTCCGCGGACTTCCTACCTTCTTTCTTACCGACGACCATTATTCTATTTTCCGCTCCCACGTGTTCCTCTAGTACCGTGAATACCGCTTTGATTCTCCTTGCTTCTCTGATGTATGGGTATTTTGCCATTCCATCGTCCGTTCCCATGATATCGCCACGTAGTCTCAATCCGTGCCAACCCGTACCACCGTCCGGTCGCGGGGCTTCAGTTTGGAGCCAATAAAAAAGGGAATGGCTGAGTTGTTTTGCTTTTTCTACGGTTTGTTTGAATTCTTCTTCCGAAACATCAATCAAGTTCCCCGGTATGAAATCGTTCTGTGGCCAGTTTACGATGGTTATATCGCCGTCGTAGATTCCCCCTAAGAAGTTCTTTTGGTTAATAATTCGTCGATAGTTCCATAAATTCAGCACACCATCCAAGGATAGCCCTTCAGGGTGAAATCCCAGTTTTCTGGGTTCTAACGTGGATGGGTTAGAGTAGGTGAGATCAAGCAATCTTCCCGGCCAGGGAGGGTTCATTTCGGGGATATATTTTTTCCAGAAATCGTACCTTTCGGGTGGGTCTTGCCTGTTATCTTTTCCCGGTTGATAGTCCATCGCGAAGCAGACGGTAAAAGCCTGATTATTATTCGGATCGGCTTTTTCTGCCGCGTGCAATTCACCCGTGTTATGCTTTGATTCTGTCCCCGTGATATACTCCGTTCCGGTCAGCGGCAGCATATCGCCGCACTCGGTCGCATCTACGAAAGTGTACCCGGTGAGCACCGTTCGTTCGCCGTTGTTCAGATGTTCTACCTCCACATCAAGTACTCGGTCATTCGCGTTATTCGCTTCACGAATCTTGCAATCGGTTATTACTCGCAATTTTCCACTGCTTTCGTAGGGAGCAAGCATGTCTTTTAAGACCGCCAAAGCTACTTTGGGTTCATGGCATAAGCGAGATACACTTCCATCGCCTGGGTTAAGGTTTTCCCGTGCACGTGCATCGTCTGTTAAAGGGTAGTTACGTCGATAGTAATCTCGAACCCTGTTTCTGAATTCTCGGTAGGATTTAGGGGCACCGTGTGTTTCTATCCATTGGTGCTCATCAGGGGGAACTCCTTGCTGTGACAGCTGTCCACCTATCCAGTTGGTTTCCTCAGTCATAATCACGCTCAATCCGTTGCGACAACATGCTAGTGCCGCGGCACATCCTCCCATACCACCTCCAATGATAATCACATCTGCTTTGAGCTCCCTTGCTTTGTCTTGCGCGATGGAAGTGTTCTTAGTGTTTATTGCCGGATAAGCAATTTCACCACCCGCGACAGTTGCACCACCCAACAATGCGCTGTAAGTCAAAAATTTTCGTCGATTCATCTGATCTAATTTTTTGTTGAGAGTTGCTTTGATTTATACATTATTTTCAAAATATTGAATACGTGTAAAATATTGATTGTGGTTTCATGAAATGTGTCTATTTTTAGCCTAAATATTAACTTATTTGCAAATAAACGCGTTTAATTTTATTTAAACAAACTTTAAAGTAATGAACTTTATTACATATCTTCCAATTGTATATAGTTGATGTTATTTAACGAAATGGTTTATATAAAGGTGAAGTGATAACGGGTAAAAGAAGGGTTAACTCAATAAACGTTCAGCGGCAGTAAATGCTTCCGGTTTCCCTACATCAACCATTTTAAATCGAGTAGGCACGTGTGATGAGAGGTTGATTTGGCTACATAGCTTGATATAAAAGTCGACTATCGAAAATTTATCAGGCCAGTCTTGCATAAAGAGAAAAATAGCCGGTTGCATGACATGAATACCTGAGAAAGCCAATTTTTGATACTCTATCGGCTTGATATTGGGCATGGGCGACTTTACTTCGCCCGTTTTCTCGTTGATCCACCCCTGCAAACGATTAGATTCATCAAAAAGTAGGTAGCGCGAAGTCTCACGTGCACTGCAAACCAACGTGGCTAAAGAGACGGACTCTTGATGGTGCTTCACGAGTTTTCGAAGATTAATATTTGAAAGAATATCCACATTGTGAATAAGAAAGGGTTGGTTGTCATCAAAAAACCATGCCGCCTTTTTGATAGCTCCCCCGGTATCGAGTAACTTTTCCCGCTCATCAGAAAACTCGATTCGAATACCAAACCGGTTGTTCGTTTCAACGAAATCGATAATCATATCGGCGAAATGGTGCACGTTGATAATGATCTCGCTAAAACCGCCTGCTATCAGTTTTTCAATGGTGTATTGCAATAGGGGTTTGCCCGCTACCGGAACAAGTGCCTTGGGCATGGTGTCGGTCAGGGGTTTCAGTCGTGTGCCTAATCCCGCGGCAAAAATCATCGCTTTCATAGGGTTCTCTGTTTTTGGTTTATCATTTCATCGAGCGCTAGGTTTTCCTTTTTATGGCTCACGTTTATGGCCTGAACTCCTGCTCCAAGTTTTGTTCTCGGTGCACGAGGGTGATTTTTACACCGAACTTTTTGTGAAGATGCTCAGCTACTCGTTGTGCCGCGTACACCGATCGGTGTTGGCCCCCCGTGCAGCCGAATGAAATCATCAGGTCGGTAAAATCACGATCGATATATCGCTGCACGTGACGATCCACAAGGGGATAAATATTATCTAAAAATTCCACCATCTCGCCATCTACTTCCAAGAACTTGATGACCGGTTCGTCCAACCCATTCACGTTGTTGTACCTCTCGAACTTCCCCGGGTTATTGATGGCACGGCAGTCGAACACGTATCCTCCACCATTGCCAGAAATGTCGTTGGGTATGCCTTTTTTATACGCGAAGCTGAATACACGTATTGCGAGGGATCGTTTTCGTGAGTCGGCAAACTGTTTCAACTCCGTCATCTCCGTCAATATGCTTTGCAAGTATGGGTAGTCGCTAATGCCTTCCTTCAAAAGGTCCCTCAGGTTGTCCAAGGCAAACGGTACGCTTTGAATGAAATGGGGCTTCTTCTCGAAATAACCTCTAAAGCCGTAGGCTCCTAGTACTTGGAGTGTACGGAAAAGCACGAATAGACGTAACTGTTTCATAAAATGAACCTCATCTACTGGCTTATGTTTTTGAAGTGACACTATATAAGTTTGGATGAGCTCTTCACGTAGTTCTTTGGGGAAGTTTGCTTTAGCCTGCCACAGAAACGAGGCTACATCATAATATACCGGCCCCTTTCTCCCTCCTTGGAAATCTATAAAATAGGGAATGCCATCGACTATCATTACGTTGCGCGACTGAAAATCGCGATAGAGAAACGTATCATGAGCATCATTAAGTAGGTCGTCTGCTAGTTTCTCGAAATCATTTTCAAGCAGATCTTCCCTAAAATCCATCCCAGTGGTTTTCAAGAAGCTGTACTTGAAATAGTTTAAGTCCCAGTAAATCGATCGTTTATTGAACTCCTGTAGAGGGTAACAGATGCTAAAATCGAGCCCTTCGGCTCCTTTCGCTTGAAAATCAGCTAGCATTGCGATGGTCTCGTGCAGCAATTTCTTTTCGTCGGGACTGAATACCCCAGTGAGCCTTCCTCCCTTGATGGCATCGAACAGGATGGTGTCGCCCAAGTCTTGCTGTATATAAAACATCTCGTCTTCCGAAACACTATACACCTCGGGAACATTCAGCCCTTTTTCACTAAAATGGCGCGAAAGTTTAATAAATGCCCGGTTCTCATCGCGCGATTCGCCATGAACGCCAATCAACGAGAGGCTATCACTTTTAAGCCGGTAATACCTTCGGTTTGATCCTGACGAAGGCAACGCTTCGAGGGTGGGATTTGCTTTTCCCGTGTGCGTTGTGTAAAGGGATATAAGTTGTTGCATTTTCTTTAAGAGAAATCAAGAGTTTCCAGCTCCTTTAACCAAGTTTCGGCCGACGCGTCGCTCGGCATGCGCCAGTCGCCTCTAGGAGAGAGGTTTATTGACCCCACTTTTGGTCCATCGGGAAGGCACGATCGCTTGAACTGTTGGGCGAAGAAACGGGTGTAAAATACCTTCAGCCATTTCAGAATTTCTTCCGACGAGTATTGTCCGCTAAACGCCTGTTCGGCCATAAAGTGGATACGTTTTGGGGTATCACCGTTCCGTAGCGTACGATATAGAAAGAAATCGTGCAATTCGTAAGGGCCCACGAAATGTTCCGTTTCTTGCGCGATCTTTCCATCCTTGCCGGCCGGCAACAGCTCGGGGCTGAAAGGGGTGTCGAGTATATCATACAGGATATCGCGGGCGGGTTGATCCATTTTTGAGTCGGCAATCCATTGAACCAACGTGGCCACCAGTGTCTTTGGTACGCCCGTGTTCACGGCGTACATCGACATGTGGTCGCCGTTGTAGGTAGCCCATCCTAAGGCTAACTCCGACATGTTCCCGGTACCGACGACCAGTCCCCCCACCTTGTTGGCATAGTCCATCAGTATCTGTGTCCGTTCGCGCGCTTGACTGTTCTCGTAGGTAACATCGTGTATATTGATATCGTGTCCAATATCTTGAAAATGCTTTGTGACCGCCTCAACTATGGAGATCTCTTTCACGGTCACACCAGATGACTCCATGAGCGCGATACCATTTTTATAGGTCCTATCCGTTGTACCAAGTCCCGGCATAGTAATACCGTGGATATTTTCACGTGGAATGCCCAGCCGGTCGAACGCGTTAATGACAATCAGCAGTGCCAAGGTAGAATCCAATCCCCCGGAAATACCGATGACTGCTTTTTGTATACCGGTATGAACCAGCCGCTTCGTAAGCCCGTGTGTTTGTATATTGAATACTTCGGAGAGGCGTTCATCGCGTTCTGATGCAGAGGGGATAAACGGATGCGGATTAAATTCCTTGTGCATACCGGATGATGAAATTGCGTCGATCCACCCATCCACTTCCGTCGCGTTGTCCGATGCCATCGCCTCGAAGTTGCTGTTTTGTAGCCGGTCGTGACGCAATGCTTCTACATCGATATCGGCGATGATCATTCCGCTCTTAAGCGAGAATCGGTCCGATTCCACCAATAAAGTGCCGTTCTCCGCGATAAGGCAAGCCCCTGAAAACACCATGTCGGTGGTCGACTCGCACAAGCCGGCCGAAGCGTAGATGTACGCCGCGTGGCACCGGGCCGACTGTTGCTTGACGAGTGCTTTCCGGTAGGCGTGTTTACCCACCAGCTCGTTGCTCGCCGAAAGGTTAAAGATCAATTCGGCTCCCTGTATGGCCAGTTGAGAAGATGGGGGAATAGGCATCCACAGATCTTCGCAAATTTCTATTCCGAAGTTAGCAAATGGTGTACGAAAGATTATTCCGTCGGGGCACAGTGGTACATCGTCTCCTTCAATCTCAACCATGCAATCGTTGAGTTCATTTCCGGATGTAAACCATCTCTTCTCGTAATACTCGTTATTGTTAGGGAGGTATGTCTTGGGCACAACTCCCAGAATTCCCTCGTGCGATATAGCGGCAGCCACGTTAAATAGGCTGTTTTTAATACGAAGGGGTAACCCGACGAGGGCGATAAGAGATGATTGTCCCTTTATAAAACGAACCAACTCGTGAAGCGATTCCAATGCTTTTTCTTGCAATGCTTTCTGAAAGAACAGGTCGCCACAGCTATAGGCTGTGATGCACAGTTCAGGAAGACAGAGAATTTGTACATTCTCCCGTTGAGCCCGTTCTATTACCTGTTTTATCTCGGCCGTGTTGTAATCGCAATCCGCCACTTTTAACTTCGGTGACGCAGCCGCCACGCGTAGAAATCCATACGTGTTGATCTCCATAATTCCGGCTCTTAAATTAGTATTCCATGCGTGAATATCTAAACGACATCCTGTTTACTTTATCTTCCATTTTGTACGAAACCTGATACGACAAAGATATAAATAAATTGTGAATGAAGTGGTTCAGGCTAGATAAAACTGATTTAAGCCCGTGCTGTTCGCGCTAATTCTAATATCTCCGGCATTGCTTCCCTTAGGGCATCCATCGATTTGTAGACTTTCGCGGCACCCGCGCCTGTCAGGATGGAGTCGGAGAGGGGTCCCGTGTTTACGGCGATAGTAAAGATACCCGCACCTACAGCCGATTCAACTCCAAGTGGTGCGTTCTCTATAACGATGGCTTGATTGGGCTTTAGGCGTCCACCTTTTTGCAATCCCATTAAAAAGGGTTCGGGATGCGGTTTACCGTGCTCCACGTCAAACGCGGTAACCATCGTTTCGGGAGTGAATGCCCCCGGGAAATGTGTGTCGAGCCTATTTAACAGAGAGGGTTGTCCCGACCCGGTGACAAGAACAGACTTTAACCCTTGGTCCCGCACGTACTCGAGCGTCTCGAAGGCACCCGGCATGGTTCCTCCATGATTGTATTTTTGAAATAATACCGACTTGCGGGCATAGATGCTTTCCTCTTCTTCCGGTGTGGAATTGCGCTTTAGGTTGCGTTGAAATATCTGATCTATCGTGGATTTACCCAATCGCCCTTCTTGCAAGTAAAATTCATTAGGGAGGTATTCCAGTTCCAGCTCATCCATCGTTTCTCGCCATGAAATGTCGTGTGCTGGCATGGAGTCGTAGAGTACGCCGTCCATATCGAAAATTACCGCCTTCAAGTCGAAGCGTGAAAACTGATTATCCTTAAGATAACGTGTGAAAAGTTCGTTCATTTTAAGAATGGTTTATAGATCCTTTTCGCGGGATCAATTAAGAACGGCGACAAGGATCAGTTGATAGTGAATAGTATAATTAAAAGTTTACATGTATCAATTGATACATACGAAACATAAGCAATATAATCAAAATAATAAGAAATGAAAAAGATCGAACAAACGTTTAATTTGCTCGACCTTTTTTACCATTCGACAGGGAATTTATTATAGCCTCGACTTGATTGCTTTCGCGGCCTCCTCGTAGCCCGGCTTTTCCAATAGAGCGAACATATTGCTCTTGTAGGCTTCCACTCCCGGTTGGTTAAACGGGTTTACTCCCAACAAGTAGCCGCTGATGCCGCATGCCTTCTCGAAGAAATAGATAAGCTGTCCCAAGTATTTCTCGTTCAGTTTGGGAAGTTCGATCAACAAGTTGGGGACACCACCGTCCACGTGGGCCACTCGAGTACCTAACTCTGCCATCTTGTTCACCTCATCCACCCCTTTCCCTTCGAGGTAGTTCAATCCGTCTAGGTCCCTCTCGTCACGAGGGATCAATACTTTTTCGTTGGGTCCCTTGATAGAGATCACTGTCTCGAAGATGGAGCGCTCGCCCTCTTGAATCCATTGGCCCATCGAGTGCAGGTCGGCCGTGAAATCGACCGCTGCCGGGAAAATACCCATCAGCTCTTTTCCTTCACTCTCCCCGAACAACTGCTTCCACCATTCGGCCAGGTAATGGAGCTTGGGGTGATAGTTCACCAGTATCTCTATTTTCTTGCCTCTTTTGTATAATTCATTTCGAATAACCGCGTAGATGGCCGGTAGGTTGTAATCGAAGGAGGTGTCGGGGCCCGTCGCCTTTTCTATCTCCAATGCGCCGGCCACTAACGACCGGATGTTGATACCTGCCACGGCTATAGGAAGCAACCCTACCGGTGTGAGCACGGAGTAGCGTCCACCCACGTCGTCCGGGATAACAAAAGTCCTGTACCCTTCCGAGACAGCCAACGTGCGAAGTGCACCCTTGGAAGCGTCGGTGATGGCCACGATCCGTTTTTTAGACTCTTCCTTGCCCACTCGCTTCTCCAGCATCTCCTTAAGGAGCCTGAAAGCAATGGCCGGTTCAGTAGTTGTACCCGATTTGGAGATGTTGATGATGCCGAACTGTTTATCTTTGAGATAAACCATCATCTCGTGAAGGTAATCTTCGCTGATGTTATATCCTGCATACAGGATCACCGGGTTTTTTCGTTTCCCCTTCTCTTGGAGCCAGTCGAACGAACCGGAGAGCGCGTCGATCACCGCACGTGCACCCAGGTAGCTCCCGCCAATCCCCACTACCACTACCACTTCGCAGTGAGTGCGAAGAACCACCGCGGCATCTTCTATCGCTCGTAATTCATCATCGGTGATAGAGGAGGGGAGGTTCACCCATCCTAAGAAGTCACTTCCTTCTCGTGAGCCGTCATGCAGTGCCCGGTTGCAAGCAGTTGCCTGTTCCGATTTCTTTAGGATATCCTCTTCCGAAAGGAACGTGGATACATGCTTGATGTTTAATTGAATGCTATCCATTTTGTTAGTTTTTATGATTTACCTCTCTTTTGAAGAGTTTTACTCATTACAATCCTATTTTAAAACCATCTTAAAGGAGGCTTATCAGAAATAATCAATCAATTTTTTGATAGCCTTTAGCGGCTGTAGTTTCTCGTATAATATCTGGTAGACCGTTTGCGCGATTGGAATATCCACCTTAAACCGGTTGTTCAGTTCATAAATGCATTTTGCCCCATAATACCCTTCGGCAATCATCTCCATCTCCAGCTGCGCGGTTCTCACCGAATAGCCTTTGCCGATCATGGTACCAAGTGTTCGGTTCCTACTGAACTGGGAGTAGCCGGTAACCAGCATGTCCCCGAGATACTGTTGCTCCGTGATGTTGCGCTCCATGGGAACTACACCATCCAAGAAGCGAGCCATCTCTTTGGCACAATTGCTCATTAACACGGCTTGGAAGTTATCCCCGTACAACAGACCTTGGCAAATACCTGCCGCGATCGCGTAGATGTTTTTGAGCACCGATGCAAGCTCCACACCCACCACGTCGTTCGAGATACTTGTTTTTAATATCCTCGAAGAGATGCCTTCGGCTAACAGCTTTGCTTTCGCCTCATCCTTACTGGATACCGTGAGGAACGAGAGCCGTTCCAAGGCTACCTCCTCCGCGTGGCAGGGACCGGAAAGAACCCCAATATTTTCTAATGGAATCTTGAAGTTATCCGCGAGAAACTCGCTCATCACCATGTTGTCGTTCGGGATAATCCCTTTCAATGCCGAAACAACAAATTTGCCTCGAAAGGTGCTGTTCCATACACGTCGGAAATACTGTTTGACATAGGGTGAAGGGATGGCAATAATAAGTGTATCCGAGTCCTTAATAGCTTTTTCAATATTGGAGTAGAAGGTGATCTGGGCCAAATTGAATTTAACATTAGTCAAGTAGTTGGGGTTATGCCCTAACTTATAGAAACCTTCGATTTGCTCGTCGCGGCGGATGAACCAGTTGATATGTTTTTGGTTCATCAACACCATTTTAGCCAGCGCTGTTCCCCATGTGCCGCCTCCCAGGATACAAATTTTACCGATAGAATCCATTACATCTTTTTTTCTGAAATGTAGGCATTAAAGTACCGACGCGTTGTCTACCCAACTTTTAACCTCTTCCGGTGTAGGATTGTTCAGGCCCAGTTTCAATTTCTTATTCAAGCCACATACCTCTTGGTGAAGCTTGTTGGGGTTTACATCTTTCATATTTTTCACGCGGGTATACCCTGCTTTTTGTAACGGTTCTACCCACTCTTCAGGCACACCGATATCGGTATACCGTGAGACAGTGTCCTTTTTAACTGTTCTCTCGGGTCGCATGGTCGGGAAGAGGAGCACCTCTTGAATGGCGGTTTGTCCCGTGAGCAACATGGTGAGCCGGTCCATCCCGATCCCCATTCCAGAAGTGGGAGGCATGCCGTACTCTAATGCGCGAAGGAAGTCTTGATCAATAAACATCGCCTCGTCGTCTCCTTTCTCCGATAGGCGGAGCTGCTCTTCAAAACGTGCGCGTTGGTCTATCGGGTCGTTCAATTCACTGTAGGCGTTGGCCAACTCTTTCCCGTTGATCATCAGCTCGAACCGCTCCGTTAGCTCGGGGTTTTCCCGGTGCCGCTTGGTGAGGGGCGACATCTCGATGGGGTAGTCAATGATAAAGGTGGGTTGGATATATTTCCCTTCGGCCTTCTCGCCGAAGATCTCATCTATCAGCTTACCTTTTCCCATCGTATCGTCTTGTTCTATACCCAGTTCATTGCATACCTCTCGCAGTTGTGCTTCATCCATTCCGCTGATATCGATACCGGTATGCTCCTTGATAGCGTCAATCATTGTTACCCGCGGGTAGGGAGCCTTGAAATCGATCACCGTATCGCCTACTTTTGTTTGGGTGGTACCTAACACTTGTAGGGCCACGTGCTCCAGCATCTGCTCGGTGAACTCCATCATCCACTTGTAGTCGGTATATGCCACGTAGATCTCCATTACCGTGAATTCCGGGTTATGCGTCCGGTCCATCCCCTCGTTGCGAAAGTTACGCGAGAATTCGTATACCCCGTCAAACCCCCCCACGATCAACCGTTTCAGGTATAACTCGTTAGCAATTCGAAGGTAGAGGTCGATGTCGAGCGCGTTCATATAGGTAATAAATGGGCGTGCAGCAGCTCCCCCGGGTATACTTTGCAGTACGGGTGTGTCTACTTCGAGGTAACCCCGTTGATCAAAAAATTCACGCATCGCGTCAAAAATACGTGTTCGCTTCACGAAGATATCCTTCACCTCGTCGTTTACGAGCAGGTCCACGTAGCGTTGGCGATAACGCAACTCGGGATCCGAGAATTTATCGTACACCTCGCCCTCTTTCATTTTCACGATGGGCAGGGGTTTCAGTGATTTCGACAGCAGTGTCATGGTTTCTACATGCACCGAAATTTCACCCATTTTAGTACGGAAAACAAACCCGGTGATTCCCACGAAATCACCGATATCCATCAATTTTTTGAATACCGTATTATATAGGTCCTTGTTTTCACCTGGGCAGAGGTCGTCACGGGTAATGTAAGCTTGAATCCGTCCTTTTGAATCCATCAGTTCGATGAACGAGGCCTTCCCCATAATGCGGCGGCTCATGATCCTCCCCGCGATGCTTACCTGACGGCGTTCACCGTCGTCTTGAAATTTATTTTTAATATCGGTGGAGTAGGCATCCACTTTATAGAGTGCGGCGGGATAGGGCTCTATACCCATCTGTTTTAATTCCTTAAGGCTTCCCCGGCGTATGACTTCTTGTTCGCTAAGTTCTGAATTATACATAATCGGATGTGTTGCTACTGCTTCACCTGTAGTACTCACAATAATTACAGGTGTACAAATACCCAGTTAACTTGCAAAAGTACAAAATAATTCACTAACCTCCATTATTTATTCACTAATCTATCAAAGAGTGTTGCTCGATACAGATAATTTTCAAATCTTTATTCGTTGACGTTACGTTGCTCTTCGAAAAATATGTAACTTCGCGTTTCTGGTTCATTTTGTTCGGCAAATGCAGATTCGAAGAATAAAATGCACAAAAAACGCATCATTTCATGTCAAAAGTTTATTTAAATGGGTTGGGAGTAGCATTAATCACTCCTTTTAGAGACGATAATTCCATCGATTTCGATGCCCTCTCGCGCCTGGTGGAATACCAGCTGGAGAATGGCACCGATTACCTCGTGGCCTTGGGGACCACCGCGGAAACTCCCACGCTTTCAAAAAAAGATAAAACAGAGGTGGTTCGTTGCATCGTTAATCAAACCAGGGGGAGAGTTCCCGTGGTGATGGGAGTGGGAGGAAATAATACCGCTGAGCTGGTTGAAGAGCTCGAACACGGGGACTTCACTGGCGTGAGTGCCATATTATCGGTTACTCCTTATTATAATAAACCCACCGGAGAGGGTCTTTTTCAACATTACAAAACCTTGTCGAACCATTCCCCGCTACCTATCATACTGTATAACGTGCCGGGCCGGACGGGAGTGAATATGACCCCGGAGACCACCCTGCGTATAGCCCGTGAATGTCCCAATGTGGTGGCCATAAAAGAGGCATCGGGTGATTTGAACCAAATAAAAACGATCATTGACGCGGCACCGGATGGTTTTCATGTGATTTCGGGGGACGATGGCATCACCACTTCCGTGATAGAAGAGGGGGGGATAGGTGTGATATCGGTTTTCGCGAATGCCTTTCCCAAAGAGATGTCGTGGCTCGTGAAGAGCGCGTTGTCAGGAGATGTCGTAAACGCTCGTCGCGAGATGGAGGCGAATTACAACCGGCTCTTTCACCTTATGTTTGTTGAGGGTAACCCATCGGGAGTGAAGTGCATGCTCTATTTAAAAGGGATGATCGCTAACCGGCTACGCCTGCCGCTGGTACCTGTAAGTGAGAAAACATATCAGGAAATAAAAGAAGAGCTATCCCGGTTCGGTTAGCTCGCCCGAATCGTTTCTTTTTATAGTTTGAAGTTCATGATGCACAGAACAGAATAATTTTGTACTTTTGCATGAACTTAAGAGTATTGTTATGCTACAAGTGCCATTTCTGATTATTATTTTTTCCTTACTAATGACTAACTGTACAAGGCAAAAAACCACGGTGACCGCTGAAGCGCTCGTTGAAGCAGGCTATTGGCACATTACTCACAACAATCATATTCAAACTAAATAATATATGTTTTCCGGAATAGTAGAAGAAGCAGCAACGGTGGTAAGCCTTGCGAGAGAACGGGGAAACCTGCATCTCACGTTAAAGTGCTCTTTCACTGATGAGCTTAAGATCGATCAAAGCGTGTCGCACAACGGGGTCTGCCTTACTGTAGTCTCTATCGAAAACGAAACTTACACGGTGACAGCCATAAAAGAGACGCTCGAACGTTCTAATTTAGGCCTTCTGGAGGTAGGAAGCAAGGTAAACCTTGAACGTAGCATGCCTATGAATGGGCGGCTGGATGGACATATCGTGCAGGGGCATGTGGACCAGACCGCTGTTTGCACGGATGTTACGGAAGCGGATGGCAGTTGGTATTATACCTTCCGGTACGAGTTCAACAAAGAGATGGCCAAAAAAGGCTATTTCACGGTAGACAAGGGGTCTGTTACCGTGAACGGTGTGAGTCTCACTGTGGTAGAGCCTACTCGCGATTCGTTTAAAGTAGCCATTATCCCTTACACGTACGAGTACACCAACTTTCATCAAATAGAGAAGGGAACGGTGGTCAACTTGGAATTTGATATTATCGGCAAGTATATTAGCCGCTTATCGGCATTAAGCAACGAGTAATATGGATTTTCTTGAATTTGTCTCTACCCGTCAGAGTGTTCGAGCTTTTGATCCAGAACGTCCAGTGGAGAAAGATAAAATAGAGCGGATCGTGGAAGCCGCGCGACTAGCTCCATCGGCCTGCAACGCTCAGCCTTGGCACCTTATCGTGGTAGATGAACCCGAATTGAAGAACAAGGTGGCCGACGCTACGTCTGCACGAGCGCTGGGGATGAATCATTTCACGAAACAGGCACCCGTGCATATCGTGTTGGTTGAAGAAAAAGTGAATCTTTCTTCCGGTGTCGGCGGATGGATAAAACAGAAAGACTATGCTCAAATGGATCTTGGTGTGATTGCCGCGCATATAGTGCTGGCGGCTCATGCCGAGGGATTGGGTTCCTGTATCCTTGGATGGTTCAACGAACCAAAGATGCGCTCGCTCCTATCCATTCCCGATACCAAGAGGGTATGGTTGGATATCGCTATAGGGTATAGTGCCCAGCCCCTGCGTCCCAAAAAACGTAAGCTGTTGCAGGAAATGGTCTCCTACAACAGGTATAAGGTGTAAACGCTTCAATTGAAGTTGTGTTAATAAAGGTAAGATCGGTATCCGTCTACGAGTAGAGAAGAGTAGAGTGTCAATAGTTTATAATCATTAAACTTTGATCTTTTTAACACGATAGAGGGGTATCTCTGTTGGTGGCATCGCGAAAATATGTCATCTTTGTAAATTATTTTATTTATGAAACAAGGCGGCTCATAGCTGATATATATACCGATACAGATGAATATAAGGAAGAAACGGCACATATTGTCGATTGCTTTTCTCACGATTACCACCGTAATATTTGCACAACAAGTAGGTTCTAACTCACCATACGGGAGATACGGCTATGGCTTGTTGGAGAAGCCCTCGATAGGTGCTACCGAATCGATGGGAGGTATAAGTTACGGGCTTCGACGTAGCCAGCATGTGAATCCCGGTAATCCTGCTTCCTATTCAGAGCTTGATTCACTCACGTTTATTTTCGATTTCGGTATTTCTGGACATTATGCTCGTTTGAGCGATGGCGTGAGCCAACAGGAATTTTACAACGGGAATTTTGATTACGTTGCCATTCAATTTCCACTTCTTCGTAATATGGGAGCCAGTATAGGACTTCTTCCCTATTCAAAAGTAGGATATAATTTCGGGACACTTCGCTCGTTATCGAATATTCAGTATGAAGAAATTTACCGGGGAACGGGAGGATTAAACCAGATCTACGGGGGTATTGCTTGGGAGCCTGTAAGGAATATATCCATTGGTGCCAATCTATCTTATCTCTTTGGTAATTTTTCACATAGTAGCGTTGTGATCCCTCGCGTATCATCCGCGTTAGTGGGAGAAACTAAACATATGTACTCGATACGTGATTTGAAATATGATTTTGGACTCCAATTCACCTATCCCGTGAGCCGAACCCGCTCGGTTACGCTAGGGGCAGTTTATTCACCACGCCTACAGACACGTGCAGATGTGAACCCCTCTGAATTGTTGTATGCTAGTGATCCCTATCAAAATCCCGGATATCCTCCTTCGCAGATCCTAACAACCGATACTTTGCGAGGAGCAGGGTTTGCACTTCCCCATACGTTGGGTGTAGGGGTAACTTATAACACCCAGCACCTGTTAGTGGGAATAGATGGAACTTATCAAGGATGGAAAGGGACAGCATATCCCACGTTATTGGATGAACTTACTGACGAGGAACGTTTCAATGATGTTGTCCGTCTGAATGCCGGGATAGAGTACGTGATCGATCCATACAGTCAGAATTTTTTTCATCGCATCCGTTTTCGAGGTGGGCTTTCTTATAGTAATTCGTACGCTAACGTGAATGTATTTAATCCAAATGATAGCGATGGGGTAAGGATAGGACTCGGCAGTTTTCGTGAATACGGTGTGACGGTAGGGCTTGGGTTACCTATGCATGATTTAAGGACGGGGCACGTCTCGATATTGAATATTGGTTTTGGATATTCGAGACAACAACCCGATACAGACTTTATGATCGGCCAAGATATGTTTAAGATATCTATTGGTATGAATATTAACGAGTCTTGGTTCTTTAAGCGTCAGTTTAATTAATAAACAATCGCTTGAACATGCTGATCTTCGTTGTGCTATTATCTGCGACAATTGAAAGTATCTGTGAAGTTTAATTGGGAAACTTTGGAATAAGAGATTAAACTTTTCATTTAACATTTTGTCCAAACTCCAACATGTTGAATGAACATTTTTGTTAAGACAAGAGCAGAAGACAAGTTTACTTGTATCATGCCGTCGCGAAAAAATGTGTAGTTTTAGCGAACAAATTAATAACATCAAGGAATATGAGAAAATTAGTATTATCGGGAATAATGGCTATCGCGTTAATAGCCGGTGTAAGTGCCCAAAAAGCAGGATATGATCCCGTGAACGCTCCCTTTGGACACGGTGAAGACAGCGTGCAGTGTCGCATCAACCTGAGTTTAATGCAAACCTCGGCCAAGGCCGAAGCATATGCTGAAGCATTAGCCCCATGGAATGCCGTTTATGAAAACTGCCCGGCTGCCAGTAAGAATACCTTTATTTATGGCCCTCGGATTTTTAAAGCTTTATACGAAAGCGAGACCGATGCCAACAAGAAAAACGAATACCTTGAAAAAGTAAAAGATATATACGATCAGCGGTTGGTCTACTTTGGTGACGACGATGCAAGAGGTACTATTGTGGCATACAAAACGTACGACTACATGGAGATGCTGGGCGATCAGGCAGAGACAGAGGTTATCTATAACTGGCTGAGCGAGGCAGTAAACGAGATGAAAGACCAAATGTATCCAATGGATGCCTATTCCTACTACATGGTTGCTTCTTTAAGCCGCTACCTGGCCGACAACTCACGGAAAGATCAGTACATCACGGACTATTTCAATGTGGTAGGGTACGTGGATAAAGCTATTGCAAACGCGAACAGCGCGAGCGATCAAGCGAGTGCCGATTACCTTAACATGTTAAAAGAAGGAATCGTGAAAGGGTTTGTCAATAGCGGTGCCGGTGATTGCAACACGCTTAACGAATATTATGCCGATAAAGTAGAGCCTAACAAAGGCGATAAAGCATTCCTCTCCGAAGTAATTAACGCGCTTGGTTCCGTAGGCTGTAGTGACAGTGAGCTATACTTCACTGCTTCGGAATACCTTTACCAACTTGAGCCCTCAGCCAACGCCGCACTCGGTTTAGCTAACCGGAGTTTGAGAGATAAGGATTACGAAACAGCCGTGAAGTACTACTCGGAAGCTGCCGATTTGGAGACTGACAATAGCAAGGCATCCGACTACATGATGCAGCTCGCGGGCATCTTTTCAAATCAACGCAACTTTGCCCGTGCAAGGCAAGCCGCGAACGACGCGTTGAAGTATAACCCGAATAACGGGGAAGCTTACATTCTGATTGCTCAACTCTACGCCACTTCTGCCAACTCCATTTTCTCCGAGCCGGAGAAGTCAGGGCTGGTTTATTTGGCTGCCGTAGACAAGTTGCAACGTGCACGGTCGGTAGACCCCAGCGTTGCCGACAAGGCAAATAGCCTTATCAACCGTTATTCTGCTGCCTTCATGGATACCGAAACAGCTTTTATGATGGGAATCAAAGCCGGTGAAACGGTGCATATTCCTGGCTGGATTGGCGAGAACACTACCGTTAGACTGCGGTAAGTAGCCCTAGAAGCAATAAACAGAGAGAACGTGTTGAAAAAACAACACAACATACCATATATCCGGCACCTGACAACTGCTTTCATGGCAGTTGTCATGGTGCTTTTTTTCTTCTCTTGCAAGGATAAAAACGAAGGCCTTGTCACCTTCAGCTACGATCCCGAATCAGTGCCCACCTTGATTACCGATTCTGCTACCCAGCTGGTTTCTGATTCAGGGATCACCCGTTATAAAATGGTTTATGATGTGTGGATGGTTTTCGATAAAGCGAAAGAGCCCTATTGGTATTTCCCGGAAGGACTCTACTTGGAACGATTTACACCCGATTTTGAAATTGAGGCAACCGTAGAAGCCGACACGGCTTGGTACTACACCGAGCAAGACCTTTGGAAATTAATAAAAAATGTACATGTTGAAAACATGCAAGGGGAACAGTTTGATAGCGAAGAGCTTTACTGGGATCAAAAGAACGGAAGGGTTTACTCAGATGCCTATATCGAGATACAACGTGGAGAATCCCAATTAAAAGGATATGGATTCGAGTCGAACGAACATATGACCAACTACCGGATCTTCAGACCACGTGATGCTAAACTTCCTTTTGTTGAACAGTCGACGGATGCAGGAATCGACTCGTTAGTAGTCGATTCGGTAGAAGTGAATGAAGAAAGCATATGATACCGGGTTCAGTAGAAATGGCATGGTGGATTGCTTTTTTAGCAATGTCTCTCTTCTTTTCAGGGATGGAGGTGGCCTTCGTCGCGTCTGACAAGCTCCGTCACGCCGTTACAAAAAAAGAGAAGGGGGCCTATAACTTTATGTTGAACACCCTCTATAGGCACCCCCGCCAGTTCCTATCTACTCTCTCTGTAGCGAAGCTGATAGTGCTTGTCTTCTTTGTGTACTTTACCATGCTTATTGCATATCACAGGGTGTTTTATCACGATGTGCCGGCTTGGTGGATGTTGCCGCTCGTGATCATTTTTGTGGCCACGGTGATGTTGTTGACCGATGAATTTATACCTCGCTTGGTTTTCAAGAAAAACCCGAGTGTATGGGTACGCGTTCTCGCGGTGCCTGCTTTTCTCTTCTACGTGTTGCTTTATCCTGTAGCAAAAGCCTTTGTCGGCTTATCAAAAGGAATCCTCTTGTTATTTGGTATCCGGTCCGTCCACTCGAATGAACAGACCTACGGAAGAGTAGATCTGGATGCCTACGTGAAGAAAAGTATCGATAACATGATGTTGAAAGAGGGTGATGTGGATCCTGAGGTGAAAATATTTCGGAACGCGCTCGATTTCACTACCACTAAGCTGAGAGACTGCATGGTGCCCCGCCCAGAGATCGTGGCAGTGAGTATCGATACCGACATAGAGACCTTGAAAGATAAATTTATTGAAACCGGGATTTCCCGTATCCTCGTGTTTAAAGAGGATATAGACGATATCGTGGGATATATCCACATGTGGGAGATATTCAATAACCCGGGGGATTGGACGAATAACGTGGCCCCTCTCTCTTTCGTGCCCGAAAGTATGCAAGCCAATCAGTTGATGAGCGACCTTATGCAGCAGCGAAAGAGCATCGCGGTGGTGGTAGACGAGTTTGGTGGCACTTCGGGTATCGTGACCATGGAAGACCTGGTAGAGGAGATTTTTGGTGAGATAGAGGATGAATACGATGTGGAATCGAAGTTCGTGAAACAGGAAGCAGATAACGAGTACGTATTGTCGGGCCGCGTCGAGATTGATTACCTGAATGAGCATTATGGCTTGCAGATTCCTGAATCGGACGACTATTCTACCGTTGCGGGATACCTTTTGCACCATACCCGCCGTTTTCCCAAAACCTACGAAACAATCGTCATTGGGGAATACACTTTTAAGATACAGAAAGTAACGGCTCGAAAAATAGAAGTGGTACGGTTGACCATCCAAGGGTTAAAGGGTAACGGGGCTTTAGACTAAGGTAATTCGCGGTTACTTTTTCTTCGGAAAAAGAATTTATCTGCTATATTTTTACTATCTTCGTGCCCTTCAATGAACAGACTAAATTTTTAACGATTAAAAAATACAAATAAACTAATAAATGGCTACTTTACAAAAGATTAGAGACAAAGGTGCACTGTTGGTCGTAGTGATCGGCTTGGCATTAGCAGCTTTTGTTTTAGGTGATTTATTCACTTCAGGATCTACATTTTTAGGGAGAGCGCGCGACAAGGCGTTCGTGGTTAACGGGGAGATAATAACCACGCAGCAATATGCTGACAAAATCACGGAGTTCGAAGAGTTTCAGAAAATGCTGAGTGGACAATCTTCGCTCGATGAAAACACCACTTCTCAAATCCGGGAAGCGGTTTACCAGCAGATGGTGCGTGAGCGTCTCTTGGGTGATCAGGCTAAGAAGTTGGGATTGGTTGTTTCCAAAGCAGAGATTAATGATTTGGTCCATGGTGAATCCATTTCGCCTATCCTACAGCAACTCCCGTTCTTTGTAGACCCTGAAACAGGTATCTTTAGCCATTCCGCGTTGATTGAGTTTTTGAACGTGATCAATATTCCCAGCACGAATCCACAAGAACAAGCACTGGTAGATCAATACAAGTCGCTTTGGCTGTTTATTGAAGATATGGTGAGAACACAGCGATTGGAAGAGAAATACCTCTCGTTATTGGCCAATGCCGTGATAATAAACGATGTGGAAGCCGAAACGTATTTTGATCTTTCTCAACAGACCGCCGATATTGTTTACGCGGTGCAAAACTATTTTACCGTGCCCGACTCGCTGGCCACGGTCACAGGCAAAGAGATAAAAGCGTATTACGACAAGCATAAAAGATCGTATCGCTTGGAGGCACCCTTGGTGAAACTCTCCTATTTCATGAAGGAGATTGTCCCGAGCGACGAGGATTTTGCTGAAGTAGAATCTGAATCTCACATAGCGTACGATCAACTACAAAACAGTTCCAATCCTTCCGTTGTGGTAGCCGACTATTCAGAAACACCCTATCGTGATGTGTACATGGGTGAAACCATGTTCACCCCTTCGCAACTCGATTTTGCTCGCTCGGCCTCCATCGATGAGATGTATGGCCCTGTACGTGAAGGTGACTCATATCAGGTGTTGAAGCTGATAGATAAGATAACTGCTCCTGACTCGGTACGCCTTCGAATGATGGCCGTGCCCGACGCCACCATGATGGGGCAAGACTCACTGGTTGCCCAGTTCGTGGATAGTATTTACGGGGCTATTCGTGAGGGAGAGCCTTTTGATGTGGTGGCTAACTCTCTTAATCCTGCCTCAAACGGAGGCGATGTGGGTTGGGCAAGAGAGATTGATCTGATTTCTTTTGGGTCAGAAACAGTCAGAACCGTTTTCAACGCACCGGTAGGTGAACCAATAAAACTCACCGTTCCGGGGCAGCAACTAATCCTTCAGGTGGAGGAGAGGACTCGCCCTGTAACGAAGTATAAACTCGCGATCATAAATATGCCGGTGCTCCCCAGCGAGAAGACGTCTAACAACATAGACAATGAACTAAACCAGTTCGTGGCAATGGATGACGTTGGAGAGAAATTTTCAGAACTGGCATCAGAGAAAGGATACATGGTGATGCCCAATATGACTTTTTCGGCCAATGATTTTTCATTAGGCCAAGTACCCAACTCACGTCAAGTGATTACATGGGCGGCGAACGAGAAGAATATGGGTTCGGTCCGGAAGTTCGATTTGACCAACCTGCGTATCGTGGCGCGCGTAGACCAGGTGATACCGGCAGGTACCACCCCTCTCTCCGAAGTTTCCGAGAGCATCCGTATGCAGCTGGTAAATCAGAAAAAAGCCGAACAGATTATCGCGGATCTGGAAAGTCAGAATCTCTCCTCGCTTGAGGCGTACGCGTCCGCCATGAATAGCATGACAGATACGGTGGGGTTTGTTAACTTTACCACGCGCAATATCACTGGGGTAGGTTTTGAACCCACCTTAAACGCGATTTCCGCTTTTGCCCCGCTCAACACAATAGCAGGCCCCATGAAAGGAAACATGGGAGTATACGTGGCTACGGTGGTCAACCGCACGGAAGGTACTGAGCCATACGATGCAGAGGAGCAGAAGCTCACTATGATGAACAACAACTCGTACCGTATACAAATGCAATCGGTAGAAGTACTGAAAAACCGCCTTGGTGTAGAAGACAATCGTTTCCAGTTCTTCTAAACAGTGCCGTGCCCGGGTAAGCCCGGTTTAAGCCTATATGGCTAAAAAAGAATAGGGTGAATCGCCGTGGCGGTTCACCCTATTTTGATCTATTGCTATGGAGCGGTTACTTTATTTTTCCCGTCTGCTCCAGTTCCAGTGTTTTACTTGGCTGGTCGCATACCTCAGTCGGCCCGAAGTACTGTATGGGACCCGGGTAAACGTAATCGGTCTCGATAGCCCACTTGTCGCGTTGGCTTTCAAAATACTTGAAGGGTACCCCCTCCAGTTCCACTAATGCTTTCTGGATCACCGGTTTCATCTCGCCGTGACGCCGTTCCATGTTCATCATCATGGTGATAGGCACGCCGCCGGCCACCCACTCTGCCGCGGGAGCAGTGGTGTCGCGTACGGAAGACATATACCCTGTTTTACCGGCGGCAATAAGCATAGATGCCGTGTATCCTAACGAGTAACAGTAGTCGGTGTCGTAATTTGATGGTGCCGCGCATCTTCCCTCGTACCCGAAGAAATGGGTGATAGTAGCGAATTTACCGCTGTATTTTCCCTCTTTTGCCCACGTGTCAAGGCGTTTTTTAACCATTTCTGCTAACAGTTTTTCCGTTTCAATCAGCGATACCTGTACGTTCCCGTGCGGGTCACGGTCAAGCGTGAGTTGGCGAGCCACGTTCTCGGGTAAGCTCGCGTAGACCGCCGAGTTTTCGGCAGACAACTTGCTAATGATGTACTCGCGTTTCCCCGAGCGGCGCACCAAATCATACTCCTCTTGGTTATGTGCCAGGAAGTCGTTGAGCTCTTGGATAAGCTTCTTTATCGCCGGGATAAACTCAATGAGTCCCTCGGGGATAATCACCGTTCCAAAGTTCAGTCCCTGTTCGGCACGCTTGGCAATTACGCCCGCGATGTAATCGATGATATCATCGAGCGATTGCTCCTTCGCGGCTACCTCTTCCGAGACGATGCAGATATTGGGATGTGTTTGCAGCGCGCACTCTAGGGCAATATGCGATGCGGAACGTCCCATTACCTTTATAAAGTGCCAGTATTTACGGGCCGAGTTACAGTCACGTTGTATATTGCCAATTAGTTCAGAGTATACCTTGCAGGCAGTATCAAATCCAAAGGAGGTTTCGATCAGGTTGTTCTTTAGGTCGCCATCGATTGTTTTTGGGCACCCGATCACTTGCACCCCCGCGTTGATGGAGGCGTAGTATTCTGCCAGAACGCACGCGTTCGTGTTAGAGTCGTCACCACCAATAATTACTAGGGCTTTTATTTCCAGTTTCTTGAGAATTTCCAATCCTTTATCGAAGTGCTCTTTCGTTTCAAGCTTTGTCCGTCCAGACCCAATAATATCGAATCCACCGGTATTGCGGTATTCGTCCACGATATCAGCGGTAAGTTCCTTATACTTGTGGTTGATTAGCCCATCCGGCCCGAGGATAAAACCAAACAGCTTGCTATCGGCATGGAGCCGTTTGATGCCGTCGAAGATCCCCGCGATCACGTTGTGCCCTCCGGGCGCTTGTCCCCCGGAGAGGATTACTCCCACGTTTACCGGGCTGTCGGCACTCGAATCTTCCGATGATTCAACGAATTTTACGATCGGCATCCCGTATGTAAGAGGGAAAAGTTCTTTTATTTCCTGCTGATCGCGCACCGATTCGGTGGCGGCTCCTTGTTCAATTTTTACATTCCCCTTCAGGGCTTTTGGCATTTTGGGCATGTAACTCGCCCTTGCAATTTGTAAAGCACTTTTTGTCATTGAATTAATCTTTATAATGATTTTGTTGCTATCTTGTGGTTTCAACGCGAAAATAGTATTTTTTATCGACATAGTGAACTTTTTCGTCTAACGAGAGCATAAGTAAATTCATTTATTATGCCGAGTGTAGAAAAAGACTATTACAAATGAACTTTTTCCCCTCCATTCCATTATAGATAAAAAGAGAGAATTGACCGATGAATGCCAACATTGAACTTGAGACGATGGATATCGGGGCCATCGAGGCCTTGTATAAGCAATACAAGGAGAATCCCGATAGCGTGGACGAAAGCTTCCGATATTTTTTTCAGGGTTTTGATTTAGCCGTCACCCATTTTCCCACTATCCAGCACGACAGGAATGGTGCGTTATTGCATTCCCCTAAAGAGTTGGAGGTACTGCGTTTGATTACCAGTTACCGGCGGCGCGGGCACTTGTTCACGAAAACCAACCCGGTGCGTACCCGGCGTAGCTACACGCCCACCCTGTCTCTCGAGAATTTCAACCTCTCGGAAAAAGACCTCGATACCCGGTTCGAAGCAGGCAAGGAGATCGGACTTGGCAAGGCCACCCTCCGCGAGATTGTTACCCGTTTGGATGAGACATACTGCTCTTCCATCGGGGTAGAGTACCGTTACTTGACCAAACCGGAGATCATTCACTGGTTGCAGGAAAAGATGGAGAGTACCGGAAACAGGGAGGTGTATAGTAAAAAGAAGAAATTACGGATACTGGATAGCCTGATCGAAGCCTCCGGTTTCGAGGATTACCTGCATAAAAAGTTCGTGGGCCAGAAGCGTTTTTCGCTCGAAGGTTCCGAATCCATCATCCCCGCGTTGGACGCCATCCTTGCCCGGGGTGGAGAGTACAACGTGAACGAGGTAGTGATGGGCATGGCCCACCGGGGGAGGCTCAACGTGCTCACCAACGTGATGAAAAAGCCTTATTCACAGGTATTCAAAGAGTTCAATGCTCAAAACTACGAGGAAGAGATCAAGTATGGCGACGTGAAGTACCACCTTGGCTACAACAATTCTTTTGATTACGAGGGACGTAGGCTCTCTATTAGCCTGGCACCCAACCCTTCCCATTTAGAAGCAGTAGGCCCCGTGGTGCAAGGTATTGCCCGCTCTCTGCTGGAAAACGATCATAACTTCAATTACGACGAGGTATTGCCCATCGTGGTTCACGGTGACTCCGCCATAGCGGGGCAAGGAGTAGTGTACGAGACTATTCAATTCTCGAAATTAGACGGCTACAAGACCGGGGGCACCATCCATATCGTGATCAACAACCAGGTAGGCTTTACCACCAACTACTTACAGGCGCGTTCCAGCACCTATTGTACCGACATCGCCAAGGTGACACAGTCGCCCGTTTTTCACGTGAACGGCGATGATGTGGAGGCGATGGTATATGTTGCCAAACTGGCATTGGAATTCCGGCAAAAGTACAATATCGATGTATTTATCGACCTGCTTTCTTATCGCAAGTACGGGCATAACGAAGGCGATGAACCGCGATTTACCCAACCAGAGCTATACGATGTAATCGCGAAGCACAAAAACCCGCGTGATATCTATGCCGAGCGATTGATCTCGGAAGGAGTAATTACCCGCGAAGCGTTTGATGCCAAGGTAAACAGTTTCCAGCAAGTATTGGAAGAAGCTTACGAGGCATCGGTCGGCTCAAGCCGTTTGCACTTGCACCCGTTTTTGGGTGACCGGAGCCGCGATATAGAGTTTCCGGAACCCATCGATTACGAGCGGCCCGCGGAAACCCAAGTATCTCGTGAGACGTTTCTCGCGCTTGCAAAAAGTATCACCGCGCTACCCGAGGATAAGAAATTTTTCAACAAGGTGAATCGTTTGTTCTCCCAGCGTGCAGAGATGATCGAGTCCGACTCGTACGACTGGGCCATGGGCGAGTTGATGGCCTACGCGTCATTGGCGAGCGAGATGCACCCCGTGCGTTTGAGTGGCCAGGATTCGGAGCGTGGGACTTTTTCGCACCGTCACGCCGAGATCATCACAGAGGACGGGAAGGAGAAATATTTCCCGTTGAAAAACTTGGGCGTACCGCAAGCACCTGTTCGAGTCTACAATTCAATTTTGAGCGAGTACGGTATCCTGGGGTTCGAGTACGGTTATTCACTGTCTCATCCCAACGGGCTCACCATCTGGGAGGCACAGTTCGGCGATTTTTATAACGTGGGGCAGGTGATCGTGGATCAATACATCGCGTCGGGACAAGAAAAATGGGGCTTGCGCTCGGGACTGGTGATGTTGCTCCCCCATGGCTATGAAGGCCAAGGCGCGGAACATTCAAGTGGCAGGATAGAACGGTTCTTGACCATGTGCGGGAATTACAACTTGCAAGTAGTAAATTGTACCACGCCGGCCAATTTTTTTCACGTGCTTCGCCGTCAACTACACCGTCCCATCCGGGTACCTTTGGTGGTGTTCACCCCCAAGAGTTTGTTGCGTCATCCCGAGTGCATTTCTACTGTGTCCGATTTTACAGAGAAGTGTTTTCAGGAGGTGATCGCGGATGAGCAGGTTGATTCATCACGGGTAAAACGGGTGCTCCTCTGCAGCGGTAAGATTTACTACGAACTAAAAGCCGCTCGTGCAGCGGCAAATCGAGACGATATATCCATCCTTCGCGTGGAGCAGCTCTACCCCTTTCCCGACAAACAGCTTCAGGATATCTTGACGCTCTATCCTGATGCGACAGAACTTTTCTGGGTACAGGAGGAGCCCCTCAATATGGGGGCTGCCGTTTTTATACAGCAACAAATGCGCGACCGGCTTACCCGGGTGATTGGGCGGGATGCCAGCGGGGTTACTGCCGAGGGGCTCACCGCGCTGCACAAGATAAACCAAGCGGTAATCATAGAGAAAGCGTTCGAGTAATTCCCGTCTCTACTGGTATCAGTATAGCTGGTTCAACTTAATATGTTCACGTGATTGCCCCGTGTACAAATACAACAAATATATTCAATAACAAATTATATGTCGATCATCGAAATTAAGGTGCCCAGTCCCGGTGAGTCCATCTCTCACGTGGAGCTTTTTCACTGGTTAGTGAAGGAGGGCGATATAGTGCAGAAGAATGCCGAGATTGCCGAGCTGGAATCGGATAAAGCCACGCTGATGCTGGTGGCAGATCAGGCCGGGAAAATCTCGTTAAAGGCGTCCGAAGGAGATATGTTGGAAGTGGGGGCAGTAGCCTGCACCATCGACACCTCGGTGCAGCCTGATAAATCCATCGAACCCTTTTCGGTACACGACAAGGGTGGGGCAAAAGAGACGGCCGACATATCCAAGGAAGTGATTAATGCCCCGGAGGCTTCCAAGGAAAGTGCCAAGCCCATTGATCCTTCCATTGATAAGCCTCAGCCTGAAGAATCAGTGGGTTCTATTGCCGCGTTGCAAGAAAGTGCCAAGGAAGATAGCGTTAAGGGATCAGGGGAGCACGACAACATAAAGATTACCCCCCTTGCTAAAAAGGTGATGGAGTCGCATGACTTGTCGGTGGATGATGTTCTTAGTGGATTGAGGCGATTGAAGCGGGAAGACGTGGAAGCATCCTTAGGCGCGGTACACGGGGATGGAGTTTCGGGCAGTAGTTTCAGAAGATCACCCAGCCGTGAATCAAAAAGCAGCCGACTGAGCTCCTTGCGTAGGAAGTTGAGCGAACGGCTGGTATCGGTAAAAAACGAGACGGCCATGCTCACCACCTTCAACGAAGTAGATATGAAGCCCATCATGGATATTCGTAAAAAATACCAGAATGCCTTCGTGGAAGCGCATGGCATCAAGTTAGGATTCATGTCGTTTTTCCTGAAAGCTTGCTCCGTGGCCTTGCAGGAATTTCCCAACGTGAACGCCATGCTGGATGGAGAGAACTTGGTGACGTACGATTACGTGGATATTTCGGTGGCGGTAAGTGCCCCCAAGGGATTGATGGTGCCGGTGGTGCGTAACGTGGAGAGCTTGGGGTTGGCCGAGATAGAGCGTGCGATCGCGGATGTGGCCGAGAAAGCACGTGAAGGACGGTTATCGATCCCGGAGATGGCCGGTGGAACATTTACGGTGACCAATGGCGGCGTCTTCGGTTCCATGTTATCCACCCCGTTAATCAACCCGCCTCAGTCCGCCATCTTGGGCATGCACAATATCCTGGAACGCCCCGTGGCTATCGATGGGCAGGTAGTCATACGCCCCATGATGTACGTGGCATTGTCGTACGACCACCGCGTGATCGATGGCAAGGAGTCGGTTGGTTTCTTGACTCGGGTAAAGCAGCTATTGGAGAACCCCACGGAGATGTTGTTCCGGGGAAGCAGTGGAGAAAAATCCTTGTTGGAGATTTAATTAAATTGCAATTTGTGTGCTATGCTGTGATTATTACTGATATAACGGACTGAAAATACTTTTTCTCCTTGACTTTCATGTATGGAGTAAAATATCTCATGCCCTCACTTTTTCACTCTGTTCGTGAACATTTCCATTCACCTTTATTTTGAACGGGAGGATGTTCCCACGATAGTGAACTTGGCGAATTTAAGTAGCAACTGTTTTTTTCCGGCAGAATCGAACTCCACGAATGCCCTCCGGTCGTTGCCACTCATCTCTATGGAGGCAACCACTCCCCTGCCGAAACGTTCATGTTCGATGATATCTCCTTCTTCTAACGCTTGGGCCTCTTTCGTGAGAGGTAGGGCAGGCATACTCTGCCCTACCGGCGTTATCTTTTTCAGACCGCGAGGATTGGAGGCTTTTGCACCCTCTCTCTGCAGCCGCTTTTCCCGCATGGATCCCCAGAAGCTATCGCTTTCATTATCCCGTTCACGATCTCGCTTTCCACCACTTCGCCCTTTGTCATCCATTAGCAGGTATTTTGGATCGATATCTTTCAAAAATCGGCTTTTCGTCGCGGGGTTCGTTAATCCATTTTTAAACCGGCTCTTCGCGTAAGTGATGGTGCAGCTCTTTTTAGCTCGTGTGATGGCCACGTAAAACAGCCGACGTTCCTCTTCCAACCCCCGTGCATCCGAACGTACCATCGACGATGGAAAAAGGTCCTCCTCCATCCCCACCACGAACACGTGGTTAAACTCGAGCCCCTTCGCCGCGTGCACTGTCATCAGGGTCACTTTTTCGCTCTCCGCCTCGTTGTCGGTATCCTGATCGCTCAAGAGCGACACCTCCGACAGAAAATCCACCAGCGCTATCTCTTCGTTTCCCTCCTCTTGCCGGGTTGAAACGAATTCGCTGATCGCGTTCAGCAACTCCTCGATGTTTTGCGCGCGACTCATCCCCTCGGGCGTCATGTCGCTGTAAGCCTCGCTGGAGATCCCGCTGTTTTTTATCACCTCCTGTGCCAGTTCAAACGCGTTCATGCTATTATTTTTAGCGATAAAGTCGTCTATTAACTCTTGAAAGCCTGCCAAGCGTTTTGCTGTCCCCGCGTTCACGTCTAAATTATACTCCAAGGGTTCTGACAACACCTGCCAAAGACTCACCTCGTGCTGTTGTGCCGCCGATGAAATTTTACCCACGGTAGTATCGCCGATCCCTCGCTTCGGGTAATTCACCACTCGTCGGAACGCCTCTTCATCGCCCGGGTTCACGATAAGCCGGAAATAGCCGATGGCATCTTTAATCTCCTTCCGGTGATAAAACGAGAGCCCCCCGTAGATGCGGTAAGGGATATTCTTTTTTCGGAACGCCTCTTCAAAGACCCTCGATTGCGCGTTGGTTCGGTACAGGATCGCGAAATCGCTGTAAGGCGTATGTTCCTCCAAGCGTTTCCTTGCGATTTTATTGGCTACGACCAATCCCTCTTCAAAGTCAGAAAAAGTCTCCAGCACCTCTATTTTTTCACCCTCTTCATTTTCCGAGAACACCTCTTTGGCTATCTGTTCCGTGTTCTTTTTTATAAGGCTATTGGCCGCGCTCACGATGGTTTGTGTGGAGCGATAGTTCTGTTCCAGCTTAAACACCCGTGTATCGGGGAAGAGCGATTGAAATTTCAGAATATTATCGATATTCGCTCCCCTGAACGAGTAGATACTTTGCGCGTCGTCACCCACCACGCAAATCCGAAGATGTTCTTCCGCGAGTTGTTTCACGATCAGGTGTTGCGAGAAGTTAGTGTCTTGGTACTCGTCCACCAGCACGTACTGAAAGCGGTTCCGGTACTTCTCGAGTATCTCGGGGTGATCCCGGAACAAGATATTGGTTTGCATCAACAGGTCATCGAAATCCATGCTGTTCCCTGATCGGAGCCTGCTTTGGTACCGTTGGTATACCTCGAAGAGTCGCGGGCGTTTCGCCATTCGGTCGTACTGGATGATCTCTGAGTTCGCCGCGTACATGGCCGGCGTGATCAAGCTGTTCTTGGCCCTCGAGATCTGCCCGTGCACTCCACCCGGGCGGTACAGTTTATCATCGAGGCCCATCTCCCTCACGATAAGCCTCACCAAGTTATGCGAGTCGGCGGTGTCGTAAATGGTGAAATTCGATTCAAACCCGATGGCTTCCGCCTCGTTTCTCAGGATGCGAGCGAAGATAGAGTGGAAGGTACCCATCCAGAGCCCTCGGGCATTTTTCTCACCCACCAGTTCGGCAATTCGTAATTTCATCTCCCGGGCCGCTTTATTGGTGAAGGTGAGCGCGAGGATGTAGTAGGGTGGGAGCCCCTGCTCCAATAAGTGGGCTATTTTATAAGTGAGTACTCGTGTTTTTCCCGATCCGGCACCCGCGATCACGAGCGAGGGGCCGTCGCAGAATTCCACGGCCGCGCGTTGTGCCTCGTTCAGTTGGCTAAGCAAATCGGGCTCACTATATTTCTCTGTATGTTGCATTCTACAAAAATACGCATTTTACGCGAAACTCCATAGGAGATGTGTTGCTCTGTTGCTCGAAAAATGTAAACCGGATTGCTCTAAAAATGTAAAATGAAATACTCTAAAAATGTAAAGTGGATCACTCGAAAAGTGTAAAATAGAAAACCGGCTTCCATATAGAAGCCGGTTTTTTAAATCGGTTTCGCGGTTAAGTCGCGAGGATATAAATTGATTACCTGAACGTGTACCTTAAGCTTAGCGCGAACCCGCTATACCAGTAGTCGTTGTAATCATTCGTGAAGTTGAACGACGGTTTCCAGTCGAGCGACACGTTAAAGGGTGCTCTCGGGAAAATATATTCCAATCCCCCGATCAGGTCAGCCCCCAGCAGGAAAGAGTTGCTGTAGCGATCCTTATCGTGGTGTATACCACCAAGGTGAGCACCGATACCCACGTACCAGTCTAATCCCGGCGCCCCCGGTACCGGTTGTTGGTACTCGTACAATCCTGTAAGTTGGAAATAGCGTGGTGAAGCGGATAGGATAAACTCTCCGGCACTCGCGGGTGCGAAAAAGTGCTTCAATGTAATTCCGCTGTCGTATCCCAGTCGAACACCAAAAGCGGTGTTATAGCTCTGTGCATTCAGTGTAGTAGTGAGGGCAGCCATCAATAGGCCCGCGAAAAATAATTTCTTTAGTTTCATAAGTCGTTTTTTGAAGTTAATAATACGTAGTTTTGGTTTCGTAAACATCTAACAAGTTTCAGCCTTAAATTGTTTTAAGCCACACTTCGTTTTTTTAAAGTGAATTTTGTGTGGTTTTTTGATATATAAATGATTGTTTGATTGTTAAGGTTGTTTTTTAGATACTGAGCGTAGGTAGCATTTCCTACAAAGGGGCCGGTACTCCTCGGTTTCTCCCAGCATCACCTGTTTATCGTTATCCACGAGCCGGTGCGAGTAATTGGCCAGCCGCCCGCACTCAACGCATATGGCATGCACTTTAGTTACATCGTCCGCCACGGCGCACAGTCCCGGGATAGGGCCAAAAGGGTTCCTCTTGAAATCCATGTCCAGCCCCGCCACGATCACCCGCGCCCCTTGGTCGGCCAGCTGCACGCACACTTCCACCAGTCCTTCATCAAAGAACTGCGCCTCGTCGATCCCCACCACCTCTGCCCCCGAAGAGAGCAGCAAGATGTTGCTGGAATGTTCCACCGGCGTAGAGAGAATGGTATTCTTGTCGTGCGACACCACCTCCTCGGGGGAGTAGCGCGTATCGATGGAAGGCTTGAATATTTCCACTTGTTGCTTCGCGAACTGCGCCCTTCTGAGCCGTCTTAATAACTCTTCCGTTTTGCCCGAGAACATCGATCCGCAGATCACTTCAATCCGTCCCACCCGGTGGTTATCCCGCGGGTACCCCTCGTGGGAGTTGTTATCGTCATACATGTCCGTAATTCTTTTGTTACTTTCCCTTCACAATTTTCTTTATCTCGTTCAGCTTATTCAGGGCCTCGATAGGTGTTAAGTTATTCACGTCGAGGTTCACGATTTCGTCTCGTATCTGGCTCAATACCGGATCGTCAAGTTGAAAGAAACTCATTTGGTACCCCTCCCTTTTCTCCACGAAGTCCTGTATTGGCTTTTTAATCCCGTCTTTTCGGTTCGTCGATTCCATTTGCCCGAGGATAGCGTCGGCACGCCGGGTAATGCTCTGCGGCATCCCCGCCATCTTCGCCACGTGAATCCCGAAGCTATGTTCGCTGCCTCCCGGCACCAGTTTCCTAAGGAATATCACCTTGTTATCGATCTCCTTCACCGCCACGTTGTAGTTTTTGACCCGTTTGAACGACTTCGCCATCTCGTTCAGCTCATGGTAATGCGTGGCAAAGAGGGTTTTAGCTCTTGCGGAGGGGTGTTCGTGTATATACTCCACGATGGCCCACGCGATGGAAATGCCATCGTAGGTGCTGGTCCCACGTCCCAGTTCATCGAAAAGAATCAAGCTTTTTTCGGACAGATTATTCAGGATATTAGCCGCCTCGTTCATCTCCACCATGAAAGTCGATTCACCCAATGAAATATTGTCGGACGCGCCCACCCGGGTGAAAATTTTATCCACCAGTCCCACTTTGGCCGACTCTGCCGGCACGAAGCTCCCGATCTGCGCCATTAGCGTGATCAGCGCGGTTTGTCGAAGGAGCGCCGATTTCCCCGCCATATTGGGGCCGGTGATGATGATGATTTGTTGCGAGTCGCTATCCAAGTATACATCATTCGCTATATAAGGCTCATCGGGCGGCAATTGTGTTTCGATCACCGGGTGCCGCCCGTTCTTGATATCCAGCACGTCGCTATTATTCACCTCGGGCCGGATATAGTTGTTTTCTTTCGCCACGTTCGAGAACGACAGCAAGCAATCGGCCCTCGCGATAATATTCGCGTTGTTTTGAATGGTAGAGATATACTCGATCAGGCTCTCCACCAGTGCCGTGTATATCCGGCTTTCGAGCGCGATAATCTTCTCCTCCGCGCCCAGTATCTTCTCCTCGTACTGTTTCAGTTCCTCGGTAATGTATCGCTCCGCGCTCACCAGCGTCTGTTTCCGGGTCCACTCGGCCGGTACTTTATCCTTGTGCGTGTTCCGTACCTCGATGTAATAGCCAAACACGTTATTAAACGCCACCTTAAGGGAAGGGATACCGGTTCGTTCGCTCTCCCGTTGTTGAAGCTTCATCAAGTAATCCTTCCCGGAGTAAGCGATCTGTCGCAGTTCATCCAGCTCCTCGTCCACCTTATCCCGTATATACCCCCCTTTGTGCAGCAATGCCGGCGGGTCGGGTTTGATCTCTTTCTCTACGCGATCGCGGACGGCCGTGCAGGGATCTAACTGCTTCCCCATCTTCTGTAGTGAAGGGTTATCCGAAGCCAAGAACGCTTCTCGTATCGGCTCGATGGCCGTGAGTGCCACCTTTAGCTGCACCACTTCGCGCGGACTGATTCTCCCCACGGCTGCTTTTGAGATGATTCGTTCCAAGTCGCCGATCAGCGAAAGTTGTTTTTCCAACAGCTTTTTCAACTCCGGCTCCCTGAAAAAGTGCTCCACCACGCTGAGCCGCTCCTCGATCGGTTTTTTCTCTTTCAGTGGGAACACCACCCAGCGGCGCAGCAACCTTGCCCCCATCGGGGAGATGGTTTTATCCAGCACGTTAAGCAAGCTCGTGCCTCCCTCGTTCATCGGGGCAAGCAGTTCCAGATTTCGTGCCGTGAACTTATCCAGCCGCACGAACCGCTCCTCCTCTACGCGTGTGATCGCGCTCACGTGATCGATGTTCGTGTGCTTCGTGATTTCGAGGTAGTGCAGCACTGCCCCCGAGGCGATAATCCCTTGCTCCAGGTGCTCCACTCCGAACCCTTTCAGGCTCTTCGTGCGAAAGTGTGCCAGCATCTTATCCCGTGCCGCGCTGTCCGTGAATATCCAATCGTCCAATTCCGACAGTAGCCATTGGTTGCCGAAATCAGCTTCAAACCTTTTACGGTTGCCATGCTCGATCAAAATCTCTTTGGGAGAAAAGTTAGAGAGAAGCTTATCGATGTTTTCACGTTCCCCCTCCGTGGTTAGAAACTCCCCCGTGGAGATATCCAGGAAGGCGATGCCGAACAGGTTCTGTTTCGCTCTATGGATCGCGCACAGGAAATTATTCTCTTTATGGTTCAGGATGGTGTCGTTAATGGAGACTCCCGGGGTCACCAGCTCTGTGATCCCTCTTTTTACCAGTTTCTTTGCCAGTTTAGGATCTTCCAGTTGGTCGCAAATAGCCACCCGTCTCCCCGCCCGTACCAGCTTGGGGAGGTACGTATCCAGCGCGTGGTGAGGAAATCCTGCCAGCTCCACGAACTGCGCGGCCCCGTTGGCTCTCCTTGTCAGCGTGATGCCCAAGATCTCCGATGCCGCGATGGCATCGTCTGAAAATGTCTCGTAAAAATCACCTACCCTAAACAGCAGTATGGCGTCGGGATGTTCGCTTTTTATCTCGACAAACTGCTTCATCATGGGCGTTTCCGCTATCTTTTTCCCCACAGGCTTCTTTTTTATCTAACTTCAGCTTTGTATGTGCGTTACTCTAACAACTAAATACTCGTCTGTCAAAGTTTTATGACCCGTTTAAGATGCATAGGCTATCTGATAAATAACTCGCTTCGCTCAGACAGCTTATCAGATTACGCCCATCTCATCTAACGGGTGCCCCATAAAACATTTATAGGGCTCATATTTAGTTGTTGAAGTAATATTTGGCAAGTGCATGACGAGCAAATATCTAACTTCAGTGAACTATTTGCGTTAAGTCAAATGAGCATAGTCAAGCTTGCTTGCACTTTGCCATGACGAGCAAATATCTAACTTCAGTGAAC
>CAYFMZ010000010.1:31217-37468 GCA_964344275.1 uncultured Proteiniphilum sp. | reverse complement strand
GCTATACTGGGGCTTCGTTCGCTCTATTTCGCCTTGAGAGGGGTAATGGATTATTTTTATTATCTCAAGTACGCGTTGAGCGCGATCCTTCTTTTTATCGGATTCAAGATGATGTTTAATCATTACGCGCTCTCGAATGATATCGACTTTCATATCGCTACATCAACGTCGCTGTTATTAATACTGGCATTGATCGTGATCTCGATCGTGGGCTCCGTGATCCGGAGCAAACAGCTACATAAAAAATTAGTGGCGACCAAAATGCAGGTCGAAGAAGAGACGGAAGACTAAATTAAGTTTTTTTGCCTTATTATTTTCTATTACATCCGTTTTTCTGCGATAATTTTTATTACTTTGCAAGTTCATTGGAAAAAGGTTAACAACCCGTATGTCAGGTAAGAGAAAAGTATCCACCGCTCGGTTTTTAAACGCGAAAATCATTTCTACTATCAGCATTTCGTTGGTATTGGTGCTTTTGGGGATAACCATCCTGATCCTTTTCATGGGGAATGGGCTGTCGCGGTTCGTGAAAGAGAACATGAGCTTCAATGTGATGCTTTCAACAGACGTGAATGATGCTGAAATTACACGGATACGAAAAAGCTTAGACGCGCAACCATTTGTCCGCTCCTCTCGCTTTATTAGCAAAGAGGAGGCCAAAGAGCAGTTGATTAAAGATTTGGGGGAAGACCCAGAAGAGTTGTTAGGGTATAATCCTGCTCAAGATTGTATCGAGATTTTTCTCCATTCGGAATACGCTAATAGCGATAGCATCGCGGTGATTAATAAGGTAATTCGGCAGGATAATAACGTCACCGACCTATTATATCAGCAAGAAGCTATCGACTTGATTAATGAGAATCTTTCAAAGGTAATGACAGTACTGCTTATCCTAGCAGCGATTTTACTCTTTATCTCGTTTACCCTTATCCGTAACACCATACGACTGAGCGTTTACTCAAAGCGGTTTCTAATTAACACGATGAAACTGGTGGGAGCAACGGGAGGGTTTATTAGAAAACCATTCGTGGTAAACAATATAATTACTGGTATCGTCGCGGGCATCATTGCCAATCTGATTATCTTTGGCATGATCGTTTACTTCAGCCGAGAGTACGCGGACATCCAGCCCATTATATCGAATGTTGATATTATACTCATTTTCGCCATTGTGATCCTGTTAGGTATCGTGATTTCCATGGTGGCTACGGCATTTGCCGTAAACAGGTACGTGAAAATGAAAACAGATCAACTCTATTACGTGTAATAATTTTAAAACAAAATATGTCGCAGAAAAATATTGCTCTAGGGAAAACAAACCTTCTCATTTGTGGAGTCGCTGTCTTACTCATCATCTTGGGATTCGTGTTAATGGCAGGGCCAGGCACCTCGTTCGAAGCCGGCTTCGAACAAGATATCTTCAGCGCACGGCGAATCAAATTGGCTCCAATAGTGTGCCTCGCTGGATTCGTGCTGATGATCGCGGGGATCCTCTTTCCCTCAAAAGAGAAAAAAACAGAAGAATCAAAGGGATAATTTACGCGCCATCGTGTTAAAAATATCTGAATGAGTACCTTTGAAGCAATTATCCTTGGAATCGTACAAGGATTAACGGAATATTTACCAGTTAGCAGTAGTGGCCACTTGGCTATTGGTTCTGCCCTGTTCGGTATCGAGGTAGAGGATAACCTTACCTTCACGGTAGTGGTACATATCGCTACTGTTTTTAGCACCTTAGTGGTATTATGGAAAGAGGTCGCTTGGATCATTAAAGGCCTCTTTAAATGGGAAATGAACGATGAAACACGGTACGTGATCAATATAATAATATCCATGGTGCCGATCGCGATCGTGGGACTCTTTTTTAAAGATCAAGTAGAGGAAGTTTTCAGTTCAGGGTTGCTTATAGTGGGATGTATGTTGTTGCTGACAGCTCTGCTGCTGTCTTTTTCATATTATTACCGTCCCAAAGAAAAGAGTACTATTGGTAAAAAGGATGCGCTCGTAATCGGAATTGCCCAAGCGGTTGCGGTACTTCCCGGTCTGTCGCGGTCGGGTTCAACGATTGCTACGGGACTTTTACTGGGAAATAAAAAAGCAGCGTTGGCTCGTTTTTCGTTCCTGATGGTAATACCACCTATTCTGGGCGAGGCTTTATTAGATACCATCCAAATCGCTCAAGGTGGAGATTACGGGGGTACCATTCCTACCGTCTCTTTAATAGCAGGTTTTATAGCGGCATTTGTCGCGGGGACGATCGCGTGCAAGTGGATGATTAATATAGTAAAAAAAGGGAAATTGATCTATTTCGCCATCTATTGTTCTGTTGTGGGCGTGGCTACCATTCTTTTTCACCTTTTTTCATGACACAATAACTGAATTTTCGCGTATCTTGATATGGATCACCTCACGGAAGCCACGTAAGGTGATGAACGCGAAACTTGAATAAGTAATGCACTTTTTTGCCTCGGGGGCAGAGGAGAAATCAAACGAATAAATGGATTTTATAGAGGGTGAAATTTTATGCATCGACAAGCCACTTCATTGGACCTCCTTTCGGCTGGTACGTGTAGTGCGGGCTAAGATTAGCAAAAGACTAAAAATCAAAAAACTGAAAGTGGGGCACGCGGGAACACTTGACCCGTTGGCTACCGGGGTGATGATTCTCTGCACGGGTAAAAGAACCAAACAAATAGAAGAGTTGCAAGCACATACCAAAGAGTATGTAGCTTGTATCCGATTGGGTGCTACAACCCCTTCGTTCGACTTGGAGACCGAAATTGATGCTGAATACCCGGTGGATCATATCTCGAAAGAAATGATACAAGAGGTACTTCCTCGTTTCGTGGGAACCATCGAACAAGTACCACCCATTTATTCTGCAGTGAAGGTGGATGGAAAAAGGGCGTATAGGTACGCACGCGAGAACGAGGATGTTGAACTAAAACCCAAATTGTTGGTTATAGATAGTATCGAATTAACGGCTTTTGATCTTCCGAATATAACCATACGTGTGGCATGTAGTAAAGGTACGTACATCAGGGCGTTGGCAAGGGATATTGGTAAAGCATTACAATCGGGTGCACACCTCACTGGGTTAACGCGCACGAGGATAGGTGAAGTAACATTAGACAACTGTTTGAAAATGGATGAGATTGATCAGTTTTTAGATACTGTTATTCCTCTGCCCTAAAAAGAGATTTACTAGAAAATATAATTGATACAGGATTTTTTTAACGTATGAGACGAGCAATTAATGAGCTTTTTTTCAGCAAAATGATTTCAGCAAGTTCCATACATGGACAAGTAAAGATTAATTAATCGTATGAAACTTTCGCAATTTAAATTTGATTTACCGGAAGAGCTAATCGCGAAATACCCTTCTTCACATCGCGATGAAGCCCGGCTGATGGTAGTTCACAGGAACTCTGACAAAATTGAGCACCGTGTGTTCAAAGATGTGTTGGATTATTTTAATGATAGAGACTTTTTTATCTTTAATGACACTAAAGTGTTCCCTGCGCGCTTATTTGGGAATAAAGAGAAAACGGGTGCTAAAATAGAAGTGTTTTTACTAAGGGAACTGAACCCCGATCAACATTTATGGGATGTACTGGTGAATCCCGCCAGGAAAATACGGATCGGGAATAAACTCTATTTCGGTGAAAATGAAGAACTGGTAGCTGAAGTAATAGACAATACTACATCAAGAGGAAGGACCTTGAGGTTCCTCTATGATGGCCCTTACGATGAGTTTAAGGACCAATTATTTAAGATAGGTGAAACGCCTATCCCTGAATACTTGGAACGAGATGCACAACCCGAGGACGCGGAACGGTACCAGAATATTTTCGCGCAAAACGAGGGAGCCGTAGTGGCACCGGCCGCGGGATTGCATTTTAGCCGGGAACTGATGAAACGGATGCAGATCAGAGATATAGAATTCGGATTTCTCACCTTGCATAACGGATTAGGCGCGTATCGAATGATCGATGTGGAGGATCTTACCAAGCATAAGATGGAGTCGGAACAGATCGAGATTAAGGAAGAACTGTGCGAGAAGGTGAACCGGGCCAAGGACGATGAACGTAATATTTGTGCCGTAGGAACCTCCGTGCTGCGAGCAGTGGAAACAGCAGTGAGTACGGATGGGTACCTTAAACCAAGATCAGGATGGACCAATAGATTTATTTTCCCTCCTTATGAATTCACCCTTACCAACAGCCTGATTACCAACTTTCAATTGCCCTATTCCACGTTGCTAATGATGGCTTGCGCTTTCGGAGGATATGAGAAGATAATGGACGCGTATCAATTGGCTATGAAAGAGAAATATCAGTTTGGAGCATATGGAGATGCTATGTTGATATTGGATTGATGAAAAAATAGTATAAACCGGATGTGTTCAACTGAAAAGGCTGTATCCGTTTTTTTAGCGCTGGGTTCCAACTTAGGTGACAGGCAACAAAATATAGAGACAGCATACCGGAAAATTAAAGAGCGGATAGGGAGAATTACCTCCTTTTCCGCTTTTTACTTTTCAAAGCCCGAGGGATTTGAATCGGAGAATTTTTTCATCAATTCTGTTTGCGAAGTGACACCCGAAATAGATATTTATAGACTGTTCGCAATTACACAATCGATTGAAAAAGAAATGGGTAGGCGCCTAAAGAGTAGTAGGGGAGGGTATGCCGACAGGATCATAGATATCGACCTTTTGTTAGCCGGCGATCAGGTCATAGATTCTCCCAAACTGATCGTTCCTCACCCGCGGATGCATCTCCGTGATTTCGTGCTTACCCCATTATCTGAAATTGCTCCCGATGTAATTCATCCGGTGCTAAAAAAAACCATTCGGCAGTTAAAGGAGGCGTACGATGCCAGTCCACGCCCGGATGGAGAATACACGATATAAGCGGAAATAAACCAAAAAATAATAATAGGGCCTTGCGAGTGGTGTGACAGGAAAAAAAGTGGCATATTTGTATAATCAAATGACACGGGAGGGTTGAATATGGCAGTTTTTGGAAAAGGATACGATTATTTTTTAGGGTACGCGTTGGGTGGAGGAGGAGCAAAGGGATTTGCTCATTTAGGTGCGCTGAGAGTGTTGGAGAAGTGTGGGTTGAAACCCGACGTAATCGCGGGTACCAGCGCGGGAGCATTGGCGGGGGTTTTTTATGCCGATGGGTATCATCCCGAGGAAATCCTGGAGCTTTTTAGAAAAAGAGAATTCAAAGAGTTCGTGGAGTTCACGATTCCTAAAACCGGTTTCTTGAAAAGTACCGGACTACACAGTTTCTTGAAAAAAAACCTCCGGGCACGCCGTTTCGAAGAGCTCCAACTCCCCTTTTATGCCGTGGCGACCGACTGGAATAGAGCACGTACAGTGGCTTTTTCTAATGGCGATGATTTGGTGGACGCGGTGGTGGCCTCCTGTTCGGTTCCCGTGGTCTTTTATCCTCAGTATATCAATGGAATTCCTTACGTGGATGGGGGACTGCTGAAAAATTTCCCCGTATCCGTGATTCGTAAAAAATGCAAGTTCGTGATCGGGGTGAATGTATCGCTTATGATCCCCGCCGCGGACAGATACAATATACGGACCATGGCAGAACGTACCTTTAACTTGATGTCGAACGCGAATACCCTGTTCGATAAAACGTATTGTGATATCCTGATCGAAACAAAGGGAATTGAACGGTACGCGATGTTCGACTTGAATAATGTGGATACGATCACCGAGGCGGGTTATCATTACGCCGCAATAAAAATGAGCGAGAAGGCGTCGTGGGAGATAGTAGAAAAATGCCATAGACATTACCGGATCAGGGAGAAAGTACGGCAACAAATCCGTCGGATTCGGCAACGTAAGGGATTGAAACAAACATTTTAATAAACAAGGTTATATAAGATTATGCAACGCGATAAACTATTTATATATCAACTGTTGCCTCGCTTGTTCAGCAATCGGAACTCCACCAATATGTCTAATGGATCGATTGTTGATAATGGGTGCGGTAAGTTCAACGATATCACGGACGATCTTCTAGAACAGTTAAGAAAGAACGGCTACACGCACGTTTGGTATATTGGTATTCTAGCACATGCTTCGGCCACCGACTACACTCACTATGGAATCCCCCGTCAGTTCCCGGAGATCGTGAAAGGAAAGGCGGGTTCGCCTTACGCGGTGCGGGACTATTACGACGTAGATCCAGACCTCTCCGAGGTAGTTCCTGATCGAATGA
>CAYFMZ010000010.1:10651-31117 GCA_964344275.1 uncultured Proteiniphilum sp. | reverse complement strand
CGGGACTATTACGACGTAGATCCAGACCTCTCCGAGGTAGTTCCTGATCGAATGATAGAGTTTGAAAGGCTGATTCGGCGAACGCGTAAGGCAGGGCTGAAGGTGATTATAGATAACGTACCTAATCATGTAGCACGAAACTACCAGTCGATTGCTAAACCGAAAGGAGTGAAGGACTTTGGAGAGGATGACGATACTTCTGTGGCTTTCTCACCACGAAATAACTTTTATTACCTGCCGGACCAATCCCTCGAAATACAGTTTACTGAAAAGGAAAGAGAGGAAAAAATTTACCGAGAGTTTCCCGCGAAGGCTACAGGAAACGACTGCTTCACGAACAGGCCCAGCCGAAATGATTGGTACGAGACGGTGAAGCTGAATTATGGAATAGATTACATGGGTAGGGGGGCAACTCATTTTGATCCTATACCCGACACGTGGGAAAAGATGAAAGATATTTTCCTTTTTTGGGCTCGAAAGGGAGTAGACGGATTTCGGTGCGATATGGCAGAGATGGTACCACTCGCTTTCTGGCGTTGGGTTATTCCCAAAGTCAAAGAACACTTTCCGGCTATCCTTTTCGTGGCGGAGATCTATAATCCCGATGCTTATAGAGACTTTCTGGGTGAAGATGGCTTTGATTACTTGTATGATAAGGTAGGGCTCTACGATACGCTGCGTGACGTGGCTTGCGGAAACCGTCCCTCGTCGGATATCTCGTTTGCACTGAACAACGTTGGAGATATTCAGCACAAGATGCTTAACTTCATGGAAAATCATGACGAACAACGTATCGCGTCCGACTTCTTCTTAAAAGAGGGCCGAAAGGCTCGGGCAGCTATGATTGTTACGGCGTGCGTGAACAGCAATCCGGTGATGATTTATGCCGGGCAGGAATTGGGCGAAAAGGGGATGGACGAAGAGGGTTTTAGTGGGAAAGATGGACGGACTACCATCTTCGACTACTGGTCGCCAAGCACCCTCCACACGTGGAATAACAACGGCTGTTGGAATGACGCGTTGTTGGTACCCGAGGCAATCGAGCTCCGCGATTTTTATCGAGACCTAATCCTGCTATGCAACAAAGAAAAAGCACTTTCGAATGGCTTATTTTACGATCTGATGCCCCCTAACTATGAAAATGAAGCGTTCGATTCCACTTCGTTGTTTGCTTTCTTACGGGGTGATAAAAATAGCTTGTTACTGATCGTGACCAATTTTAGTAGTCACGAGAAAACATGCGAGGTGCGTATACCGGCCCACGCGTACGATTTCTTTGAACAAGAAGGCATAGATAAGAGCACTATCATCCGGTTGACAGCACTGTTAACCAAGGAAGGGGAGCAAAAGATGTTCCCCGCCAATCAGCCGCTTAAGATTTCCTTATCTCCGGAGGAGGGGGAAATATACCGGATTTCTTTAATGTAAAAATTCTTTATTGAAATTTTGTTTTTGTACTTTTGTTGAAACTTTCACACGATCAAGGAGAGAATCATAAACAATAAAATAAACAGCTGTTTATTAGAAACTAAAAAAAATGCAGGAGAGACCTTTTAAAATATTTTCGGGTAGTAAATCCCGCTACTTTGCCGAAAAAGTATGCAACAGCTTGGAGTGCCCCTTGGGGAATATGATTATCGAACACTTTGCTGATGGTGAATTCGCCGTCTCATACGAGGAGTCTATACGAGGCAAACAGGTGTTTCTGATCCAATCAACCTTTCCCAGTTCAGATAACCTGATGGAACTATTGCTGATGATTGATGCGGCCAAGCGCGCGTCCGCGAAATCGATCGTGGCGGTCATTCCCTATTTCGGGTGGGCAAGACAGGACCGGAAAGATAAACCACGGGTGAGTATCGGAGCCAAATTGATCGCCGATATGTTGGCTGCTGCCGGTATAAACCGATTGATAACTATGGATTTACATGCCGATCAAATTCAAGGGTTCTTCAATGTGCCGGTAGACCACTTGTACGCTTCAAGGGTTTTTATGGATTATCTTAAACAGTTAAAGAAGAGTGGTAACATGGTTATTGCTACTCCTGATGTAGGAGGCACCAAGCGTGCCAGTGCCTATTCTAAGTTTTTAGAGTGCCCCATGGTAATCTGTTACAAGCTCCGAAAAAAAGCAAATGAAGTGGCGGATATGCAAATCATAGGTGATGTAAACGGTATGGACGTGCTCTTGATTGATGATATCGTGGATACGGCAGGAACGATTACTAAGGCGGCCGACTTGCTTATGGAGAGTGGAGCCAATTCGGTACGGGCAGTAGCCAGCCACGCGGTGATGTCAGATCCCGCTTCTCATAGAGTAGATCAATCCAGTCTAAAAGAGATTATTTTCACGGATAGCATCCCTTACCCACAGAAATCAGAAAAGGTGAAAATTTTATCGGTGGCACCCATGTTTGCTGAATCCATCATGCGTGTATGCAATAACGAGTCCATTAGCTCTCTATATGTAGTCTAAAAGATAGGTATTTTTTCCCCACTTTGTGGCTTTCTTTGTAAAATCAAGCCAACATTCAATCAGTTTTGCTAAATTTGAAAGCATGATAGAGTTCTTAACTTGCTAAAAATTTTACTATGGTTTACAAAATTGATGAAATTGAAGGGATTGGCCCCGTTTATGGGGAGAAGCTGAGAATGGCTGGAATTGCTACCGTTGACCAACTACTTGAAAAATGCGCGGGAAAAGCAGGGCGTGTTGCTCTTGCAAAGGAGACAGACATCGAAGAGAAGATGATCCTGAAATGGACCAATCACGCGGATCTGTTTCGCATTCCCGGGGTAGGGCCTCAGTTTTCAGAATTACTCGAAGCATCGGGGGTTGATACGGTGAAGGAGTTGCGTAACCGAAACGCTGAAAATCTGTACGCGAAGATAGTAGAGGTAAACGAGTCGAAGAAATTGGTCCGCCGCTTGCCTTCCCAGCCTCAGGTTGCCGAGATGATCGAGGAGGCGGGTAAATTGGAACCACTGATGACGTATTAACAAATCAACCTATTGGGTAACTGGATAGTTATCAAACAAGCTTCATGAAAAAAGAGGGTAGCCACGACGGTTTCACCCTCTTTTATTATATCACAACTATTTGGACGACAGCATTCATTACATGGTCTCTGATATTTGGTCTCTGTTATTTCGGAAAAAACCTCGTTGTTCACGAATGGTTTTCCATTCCATTTCCTCACCTATCGGATGGCAGATAGATTAACTCAACCAAACGTATATTCTTTCTTTATGGCTTGAAGCAATCCTTCGCAAGCATCTTCCAACAAATCGAGTACTAATTCGAAGCCCGATGTGCCACCATAATAGGGATCCGGTACATAGTCGTGGTGACTGTATTGAACGGAATAGTCGGTCATCATTCGAATTTTGCCTACTTGTTCCTTTCCATCGGCCATCGATTTCACGTTGTTGTAATTATTCTTATCCATCACGATGATATAGTCGAATTCCTGGAAGTCGGATTTTCTGAATTTTCGTGCTTGGCTATTAAAATTATAGTCTCTCTTTTCACCATGAGCTCGCATTCGATCATCGGGCAGTTCTCCCTCGTGCCAAGCGGAGGTCCCTGCCGAATCGACTTCGATGAAATCCTGGAGCTCGTTTTTTTCCACGAGCCTCTTCATAATGCCCTCGGCAGCTGGAGAGCGGCATATATTTCCGAGGCATACAAAGAGCAGCCGGACTTTTTTATTTTCTGTCTTGTTGGAATCCATCATGTTTCTAACGCAATCTCCTTTTTTATAACCTTAACAATTAGCGCGAAGATAGTTGATTTCGTTGAAGTACCCAAAAATATTTAAGATAATCCGTTGGCGGAGAGCCGTTGGTTGGATTTTCTGAATAATTCTCTATCTTTGCAAGGAAAAGAAGCCATTTATATTCAACTAAATCATATAAAATGGATGATAGCAATACTCGAAATCAGCCTGCTCCACGAAATATATCCGTGGCTATACCTAAAGAAAAAGCTGTACTTGAATTGAAAAAAAACCGAATCGTTCGGGCTCTATATATTATTGGTGGTACCTTGTCGATGGCATTGGCCATCCTTGGCATTGTTGTTCCCGGACTCCCTACCACTCCCTTCGCGTTACTTTCTGCATTTCTCTACGCGAAGAGTTCACACAAGCTATATAACTGGATACTGAACAATCGCATCCTTGGCCCAAGGATACGTAATTATCAACGCCGAAAGGGGGTAACCCGTAAAGGAAAAATAGGTGTGATTATCTTTATGACGCTAATGGTCCTCTTTTCGTCGTTCGTCGTGATACAAATCACTTCCATTCGAATGGTCATTCTCTCATTGGGACTTGTGGGGGCGGTTGTAGTGTGGTTCTTTGTACCCACTGCCCAAGAGGATGAGCCTTTGGCAACATCGCAAACTGAGCCATCATCGAAAAACGAAGAGAATGTGACGAATAAAATACAGTGAAACAGGGATTAAAAAGGTAAGAATTTAAATTCGCAGGTACGCGAAGTAGTACTTTTCTACTTTCTTAGATAGTAATTCGATGTTTAACATATCCGAGGCTTTCGAGATATCTTTTACCGTGCCGTCTTTGTAAAGAATGCCTATGGTGTCGTCTTCCTTATTGTACATATCGGTGGCCACGCTATCCGATGCTATGAAGTATGTTGCTTCGTGCTCTGTAATTCCAAACCGCTCCATATAAGATTGCAGATAGCTGGCAATCTGCTCATTATCAACCTCTTTGTCCCTGATGTTAATTTTGAATAATTTCCGGTTGACCATCCCATCACTTAAAACCGACAATACCGTATCCGTATGATAACTCCAAACTTTTAGTGCCGACCAAACATCGTTGTCGTCAAGAAGGACGAAGTGTTGCAGTGCTTCACCGTAATTCTCGAAGTCGGCCAGCGTGGTTTCATTCTTCAAGAAGTAGGATAGGGCAGGGGAGGCGAACAACTGTTCGCCTTTCAGGCTTAGCTCCTTGGCACGCCGTAGCGTGTTGATCATCATCTTTTCCGCTGCCACCGCCGTTTTATGAAGATATACCTGCCAATACATGAGTCGCCGCGACATCAAGAAGTTCTCAATGGAGTAAATTCCTTTTGATTCCACAACGAGCTTATCGTCTTTCACATCCAACATTTTGATAATACGTGCCGAGCCGATATTGCCTTCGCTCACACCGGTAAAAAAGCTATCTCGCCTCAGGTAATCGAGCCGGTCCATATCCAGTTGCCCACTGACAAGTTGATGGAGGAATCGTTTAGGATAGGAGTCGGTAAAGATATCGATGGCAATTTGCAGTGATCCGTTCCACTCTTTATTCATCTGCTCCATAAGTAACAGCGAAAGAGTTTCGTGTTTAATTCGAGTGACTAAGGTATGTTCCAACACGTGCGAGAAGGGGCCGTGTCCGATATCATGCATGAGGATAGCTGCCAAAGCTCCGTTCCATTCCTCCTCAGTGATCACGTGCCCTTTCTCCTTGAGAGTTTTGAGTGCTTCCCCCATTAAGAACATGGCTCCAATGGAATGGTGAAAACGGGTGTGTTGTGCCCCTGGATATACAAACGGTGCCAGTCCCAACTGCCGAATACGATTCAGTCTCTGTAAGAAAGGGTGTTGGATTATATCGTACACGAAATCGTTGGGTATGGTGATAAAACCGAACACCGGATCGTTGATTATTTTTCTCTTTACAGCTCTCTTCCCACCCATTGTTTTCCAAATAGTTTAGCTTTTGTTCATTTTCCTATGGACCAAGGGAGCTACCATCCAATTATAAACATAACACCCCAAGCAGATATTGAAGGCTGCTTCCAATATCGCGCAAAAAACTAAAACAGCTCCCACCGTGTACGCGACATTCGGGTAGTTAAGGAAGAGGAAAATAGTGATTCCAATTGAAAAAAACAAACCCAAGATGGCCGCGAACCGCTTTGGCGGTGCAAAGATAGGTTTTGGAGTCAGTTTTAATACTTTTGCTATTCCTCGTGCAACCGTGGCTAATGGCGAGGGTACCCGCGTGAACGCTCTCAATCCAAAATCGGCCGCGAGAAAAAGTGCCAACCATGCCCATCCTGTGAGCAGCGTGATCAACGTGATCAAAAAGACCTGTGTAGCGACCAGCCGTACCACGTTCTCGTCCACGTGATTTCCTGAAATGTTTTTTTGAGTCATAAGCTATTATCTTTTCAAGTTTCGTCGGCATCAATTATTATAGTCATAGCTAAAATGCAGGCCTATAAATATTTTACCGTGTCGTTAGAGGTATGTATTTAGCATCTCTTTCATTTCCACTTGTAGTTTGGCAGCCTCTTCTGCCGCCACTCGTGCAAAATCTTCGCTTTGTTCGGCATAGATGATGCTTCTGGATGAATTAACCAGTAAGCCGCACTCCTTGTTCATTCCATAACGACAAACTTCCTCGAGTGAGCCACCCTGGGCACCCACGCCGGGGACTAATAGGAAATGGTCGGGTGCGATCCTTCGTACATCCTCAAATAACTTTCCTTGGGTTGCTCCTATCACGTACATCATCTGATCCGTCGAAGCCCATTCTTGGGAGACACGCAATACTTTCTCGAAGAGCCGCTCGCCTTTGGAGTCGGCAGTCATCTGGAAATCAAGGGATCCCTTGTTGCTGGTGAGTGCGAGCAACACGACCCATCGCTCCGGTTGTGTCAAGAAAGGCGTCACGCTATCTGCCCCCATGTACGGAGCTACCGTCACCGCGTCTGCCTTCAGTACATCAAAAAATGTTCGAGCATACATCTCGCTCGTGTTTCCGATATCGCCCCGTTTGGCGTCCGCTATAATAAATTGTTTGGGATAGCGTTGACGGATATAGGCCACGGTCTTCTCCAGCGACATCCACCCTTCAGTTCCTTCGCTCTCGTAAAAGGCGAGGTTGGGCTTGAAGGCCACGCAGTAGGGCGATGTGGCATCCACGATCGCCTTATTGAATTCATAGATGGGGTCTTCCGTCTCCAGGAGGTGTCCTGGGATCTTTTTTATATCGGTGTCCAATCCCACACAGAGGAAGGATTGTTTCTCTTTTATCTGTTCAAAAAGCTGTTGTTTTGTCATATTTTTAGTTTGAAATATCTATTACCTCGATATGCCAGCGATCAACCTCGGGCATATTTTCTCTTATTATATTTTTTATTACAATCAATTCATTCCCTGCATTGTTTGAAAACAGATACAACGGAAGGGTAGGGTAGTGTTGAGTCTTACCATCGATAGTAGTTTGATAATCGGAGTAGGAGAGGTTCCTCTTTAACTGAAATGTATGAAGGTCCCACTCCAGCAGTTGCGGGTAATTATGCCCATATTCTTTCAGGGGATAGCTCCCGTAGTAAATTCCCCAAATGCTTCCTGTCGCGGATACTCCCTCAAACCATTTGAATGCGGTGGGCTCGTAGTGATTGTCAATAACGCCGTACGGCTTCAGTGACGACACGATTTCCACTTCGCCGGTTGTGATATCCGGTGTTTTAAAAACCGTACCTCGCTGCCCCAAAATATACTCACCGTTTTCAAACTGCCATAATTTCTTGCCAAAGTCTGAATGCCAGTATTTTAATCCATCGGTAATTTCATCCGAAATGTCGATCAAGTAGAGGCCCTCCGGTGAATTATTGTTTTTTGTTGTCAACAGGTAGGGACTCCCTTTTAATTTAATCATGTTTCCTCCACTCACCCCATTCGTCGTGATATTGCTTAGCGTATTCTCACGTGTGCTGTATTGATACAGATGATTGCCTCCATATCCGCCCACGTGAACAATTTTATTGGAAATATAGTAAAAACCATTCATTCCATCAATAGCACTTGCCACGTTAAATTCCAGCGGTATCTCTAGTTTAAGTGATAGGTTGCTTAGATCGTATACCGACAATAGCTTTTCTTGTCCGACTAACAAGTCATCGCGATTTTCGGAGAGAGAGATTGAGGTGGCATTATTGTTCAGGGGAATTTCAGTTTCTTCGTACGATGCGATATCAATTATCTTCACCTTGCTGGGGTTTTGAGTTACAAGGTACAAGCGGCCCGCCTCCTTGTCAAAAATACAATCCGCTACACGTCCTTCAAACGGGATTATTTTTTTGGTGGTTGATGGATTCCTCACGAGCATGCTCACTGTCAGTTTTTTAACCGGAGTGTGGACATCATTGCTCATTATTGTGATGGTTCCTTCATAATAACCCGGCGTGAGATCCTCTCGGTCGACAGATATCGTGTAGTCCACTGTTTCGTTGGGGTTTAGTACAACAACATCGTCCTCGGCGAACCTATTAGTAGGTGAAAAGGTAATCCAAGAGGGGGAATCCACTATCTGGTATATTAACACGCCGTTATAATAGGATCCTATAGAAAATGGTTCTTCCCCGCGAGAAGGACCAAAATCGATCATGTTCGTCTCGCCATGTATCGATAAAATCGCGGGTGTCAACATGATTGTCGGATCTCCCATGTTCATATGAACCACCTGAATAGCCAAAAGTCCATAGTCAGATACATCAAGCACAACGGTTCCCAACAAACTCAGGCCAACATTTTCTATACCCGGAAATGAATCCACTTTCATCCGTAAGGTGAGATTTCCCGTGTCGTTTATATTGCCTTTTAATGATTCAAAATGCATGTATCTAGGGTATTGAATTACCTTGTAATCACTGTTTTTCAAGTGATCGATGGTAATCGAGGCATCCGTGAAAACATCCACGGGTTCTACAAACAGGGGAGCATCCAGTTGATGTACTTTCTGCAGTTTTTTATTTTCTTCCAAGAAGGCATCGCTGCACGAAAATAGGAAAGTAAGAAGCATCACGCTTAGCAGAGGAATACAATTTCTTAAAATTTGTTGCATGGCATTAATGATTTAAAAGATAACGAACCCCGACAGACAAATACAAGTTTCCGGCATTATAGCGTGCATCGCGGTTCAGCGTTTGATCTTGACTATTTGTGCCGTCGGTGATTTTTATTTTACTGAAAGTCGCGAGCAGGTAGCCCACATTCAGACCCACTCCAAAACTGGGGTGTAACAGGTAATCGACTCCAACATCCGCGTTCATAGCGAAGTTTCCACTTGTCACAAGCAAGTTTTGTAGTAGAATCGATCCCTCGCTACGAAGCCATGCGTGACCAGCACTTACTGTAGAAGACAGAAAAAATCGTCCCGTGTTTCCAAGCGCAGTGTATCCCAACAGAGAGGGCCCGACAAAATTGACGAGGTTTTTTTCCGAAATATCAGAGACCATGTAATGAATGCCGTCGTCCATATCGATCGTAACACCATCGACCGTTGCCGATGTTTGTTGGAACAGATATTTAACACCCATTCCCAATCCAACGGGGAAAAGATAATGTACGTCGCCATTCAGGTGGGTGGCCCACCGCAGGCCACTCGTCATTTCATTGACACGTTCAGGGTTGACTATACCATTAATCTCGCTACTGCCCTCCGAAAAAAGGTGTCCCACTCCTCCGGATGCGGTGATTCGCAATTTTGGTAGGGTAGTAGTAGCTGTCTGCGCGGAGAGGGTAAAGCAGGCTGTTAACAGCCAAAACACGGCAATAATGTTTTTTTGTCTCATGAAAATCCGGTATTAAAATTTATTATACGTATGTACCTTCACTTGCAATCTAGAAAATATCAAAGATACGATAAAGTTCGTGAGTTACAACTCCGTTTCTTTCATTTTTTCGGCGTTCTCGGTCACCATCAATTGATCGATGACTCCCTGAATTTCTCCATCCATGAACGCGGATAAGTTGTAGACAGTATAGTTGATACGGTGATCGGTAATACGCCCCTGCGGGTAGTTGTATGTACGAATCTTCGCCGACCGGTCGCCCGTGGAGACCATCGTTTTCCTGCGGGAAGCGATATCGCCCTGACGCTTGGTCAGTTCCATATCGTACAGCCTGGCACGAAGCATCTGCATGGCCGTTTCCCGGTTCTTTAGTTGTGAACGTCCTTCTTGGCAGATTACCACGATCCCGGTCGGCTTGTGCGTGAGTTGCACCTTGGTCTCCACCTTATTCACGTGCTGCCCCCCCGCACCGCTGGAACGCGCGGTATGAAAGTCGATATCTGCCGGATTGAGCTCCACGTCGAACTCCTCCGCTTCGGGGAGCACGGCCACTGTTGCCGCTGAGGTGTGTACTCGGCCTTGGGTCTCTGTTTGGGGTACCCTTTGCACTCGGTGTACACCCGATTCGTATTTCAACGTACCGTATACGTCCGTGCCCGTCACGGTGAATATAACCTCTTTATAACCACCGGCAGACCCCTCGGTGAAGCTTACTAATTCGGCTCGCCATCCTTTGTCCTCGCAATACCGAGTATACATCTTGTAGAGGTCCCCCGCGAAGATAGCGGCTTCATCACCACCCGTTCCCCCCCGGATCTCCACTATTGCATTTTTTGCATCTTCTGGATCAGCTGGGATAAGCAGGAGTTTGATCTTCTCTTCCAACGCAGGCAGCTTTTCGTTATTGATTGCGAGCTCTTCTTGAGCAAGTTGGCGCATGTCGGTATCCGACTCGTTTTCAAGGATCGATTTTGCTTCTGCTATGCCATCGAGTGCACCCTTATACTCGTTTCGTACGTCAACGATCTTTTGCAGGTCGCTGTACTCTTTGTTTAACTTTACATACCGGTCCATATCGGCAATCACGGCCGGATCGGTAATAAGCGTACCGACCTCTTCGAAACGTACGACCAAATGTTGAAGCTTATCTAATAATGAGTTTTCTGACATAAAAGTGTTCATTAAAATTAGACTATTCTTGTCAGACTTTTGCTGCACTCGGCAAAGTAAATAAATTCACTCTGCTCTCGTTTATCGCAAAAGTACTTCGCCATGGCATAACCAAGCAAGCTTGGCTCTGCTCATCTGGCTTAACAGAATAGTTCTCTAAACGTAGCTAAGGATGACTGTATTTCATCGATCAAGTATATATAAACCGACCCTGTTCGCTTTGAATAACCAGTTCCCTAGTCTCTGATTTTTCCACGTGCCCCACGATTCGCGCGTCCACGTTGAACGAACGCGAAATGTCAATCACTTGCTGTGCATAAATTTCAGGTAGGTAGAGCTCCATCCGGTGCCCCATGTTAAATACCTTATACATCTCTTTCCAGTTTGTATTCGATTGATTTTGAATAAGTTGGAAGAGAGGGGGAATAGGGAAGAGATTATTTTTTACAACACGTAGTCCGTCTCCTAAAAAGTGCATAATTTTGGTTTGTGCACCTCCAGAACAGTGAACCATTCCATTAATACTCCCTCTTAACTCTTTTAGTATGAGGCAGATAATGGGAGCGTAGGTGCGGGTAGGGGATAGCACCAGTTTTCCCGCGTCCACACCCAGATCATCAATGGTATCCGTCAGCCTCGTATTACCGGAATAGACTAAATCCACGGGGATGGAGGCATCGTAGCTCTCGGGATATTTCTCTGCCAAGTAATGCGCGAACACATCGTGCCGTGCCGAAGTGAGCCCGTTGCTACCCATACCGCCGTTGTATTCTTTTTCGTAGGTGGCTTGTCCTGACGACGAGAGGCCAACGATGACATCCCCGGCTTGAATGCGTGCATTATCGATCACATCGGCTCGTTTCATACGGCAAGTGACCGTGCTGTCCACGATAATTGTACGTACCAAGTCGCCCACGTCAGCCGTTTCCCCGCCCGTGGGATACACATGCACGCCCATGCGTGATAATTCTTCACACAACTCGTTGGTCCCGTTGATTATAGCCGCGATTATATCACCCGGGATGAGGTTTTTATTTCTACCAATGGTAGAAGAGAGAAGAATGTTGTTGGTGGCACCCACGCAGAGCAGATCGTCCACGTTCATGATCAACGCGTCTTGAGCAATCCCCTTCCAAACGGAGAGATCACCTGTTTCTTTCCAATAGACGTATGCAAGCGACGATTTAGTGCCAGCACCGTCCGCGTGCATGATATTACAATATTCGGGATCGTTTCCCAAGTAGTCGGGCACAATTTTGCAGAAAGCTTTTGGGAATAAACCCTTGTCACTATTTTTTATGGCATTATGCACATCTTCCTTCGAAGCCGAGACACCGCGTTGATCGTATCGTTGATTGTTTGTCATATCTAATTTTATTTCGACGAGAGTATTTGCTTTTGTCGAGAACTTTCCAGAGTGCAAAAATACAAAAAAAAGCGCGTATTACGCACTTTAATGTTCCCACTTGGCGTTCACCCACTAAAAAACATTCATGATGCACTTTTAGATAATTTTATCGAGCTTTGCTTACCAACTGGATACAGCTTGTGGAGCATACCCAAATGGAGGGTATTGATTTTCCTATAATAACTATTATGTTTAATCTCGAGTTATTTGATTGATCATTACCTATTTGATTTACTACTCTATTTGTCTAGACGGGTTGAATTGGGCGGGTTGAATTGGTCTGCACGTGATAAAAAGCGTGAAACGAAAAACAAAAACGGTAGAAAATGCAGAAATGCATTCTCTACCGTCTAAAATTTCACTGCATGATACAAAAATTTCACCGCATCATAACAGTGGATTATTATTTTATTGGGTGGAACCGTTATTCAGGTCCAGTTGAGATTCGATCACTTTCAACTCGGCTGATTTATCAACTCCAAGGACGCTTAAATTATAATAGACATTCCTTAGAAGCAGCAGTGCATTGTTGATTTCACTTTCAGAAGCGCTTCTTCCTTTCAGGTTTTGATCTAATTTTTCTAAAAATGGAAGTGCTTCTTGGTAGAGCTCTACTGTTTTTTTGTCGTTTTCAATTTGTTGTTGCCTATTTGTTAGCAGTGCAGTCTCTTCCTTTAAGTTCTGCGCTTGAATAATATAATTACGAGAGAGATTTTCTAATGCTCTCTCACAATCTGGATCCTGTACAAGGGCTTTTTTGTACTCTGATTCGGCACCGGTGTAATCTCCTTTTTCTGCCATCAATGCTCCTTTCACACTATTTAGATCGCACGCGTTCGACGGTTCGTTAGCGATTGCTTGGTCCAAATACTCGAGCGCACCGTCCGTATCGCCTTGACGAATATAGACGTTTACAAGATTGGTAACAAAGTAGTTACTAGTCGGGAATTTTTCGGCCCCTTGATGCAGTGCTTCCACGTATTTTACTGAATCGCCCAAGTTAAGGTACTCGATGGCCATTAATTCATAAAGGTCGCTTTCTTTGTACGCGGTGTTTTCGATGAAAGGCTCGTTAGCAGCTCTTTCAATTAACGCCAATGCTCGGTGATGATCTTCAGCCTGGATGGCGGTGATAATCGCGTAGTACTTGATGGTTTGGTACGTGCTGTCGAGAACGAAAGCATCGCTTTGGTCAGCAAACATGGGAAGCGAGGGTATATCCCAGTAGATTTCGAAGAAATCGGCTGCTTTGGCATAATCCCCCTGTTCGTTGTAGTATACTCCCCCATTGATATAAAAAGGGTGATTGGCGCGAAGGATACTGGTTATATCCTTGCGTACCCTGTTTCTTATCCTACCTCTGTCGTCAGGGAGCTCAGCTAACGAATCGGATTTGAGATAAGGCATGTAAGATTCCAAAAGCCCGTCGTACATTGCTTTATCGTTCGCGTTTTGTCCCAACATGGTTTTGGTTCGTTCGTTATCGAATACCTTATTACCGATATCGCCCATAACCTTCCAAGTTTCGGGGTCGGTAGCAGTATTTTCGTGGGCGGCGGCTTGCTGTATTAAGGTTCGCGCTTCGTTAAAATCGTCTCGGCCCAATGATCTTTTGGCATCTCTGAGTGCCGATTTCTGCGCGAAGGCCGCACCGGCAGAAAAGAAGGCAACCATCGTAAAAAATAGGATTTTTCTCATCTTCTTCATATTTTTTGTGATTAAATGATTCGTACAACGATTCAAATAGATACAATTATTTGAGTTTGTTTTATATATTGACTAAATAATATCAAAAAGTTTAAATTCAGTATTTACTCCTCGTTTGAAGAATCTTCTTCGCTAGCGTTAATCTCATCGGTTTCATTCAGGAGATCCTCAAACTCTTCCTCTTCTGAATTTACCTTACATACAGAAGCGATCTGATCGTTTCGTTTCTCCAAATTTATAAGTCGAACACCTTGAGTGGCTCGTCCCATCGTGCGAATATCGGAAATTTTCACGCGTATCGTGATGCCAGATTTGTTAATTATCATTAAATCGTTGTCGTCTGCTACGCTTTTAATGGCTACGAGCTTCCCTGTTTTATCGGTTATATTAAGTGTTTTAACTCCTTTGCCTCCTCGCCTGGTAATTCGATATATCGGCTCACCATCTTCATCGTTCAGCTTCGTTCGTTTACCATATCCCTGTTCGGATACAACCAGTATAGTATCTTCCGTATCGGGTTCCATACAAATCATTCCGATCACAGCATCCTCGCCATCGTCGTCCAGTGTCATACCTCTCACCCCGGTAGCCGTTCGGCCCATGGGGCGGACATCCTCTTCGCTGAAGCGGACAGCGCGGCCGTTGCGGTTGGCCAAGATAACATGCTGTTTACCGTCAGTCAATCGTACCGATATAACTTGGTCGCCCTCTCGTAGAGTGATACCGTTTACCCCATTTTGTCTTGGACGAGAGTAAGCTTCGAGCAATGTTTTCTTAACAACGCCCTGTTCGGTGGAGAACAACAGGTAGTTGGAGTTGATATAATCTTCGTCCTGAAGTGTCTCAACACGTATAAAAGCAGTAACCGTATCGTCGGGATCAATGTTCAACAGGTTTTGAATGGCACGTCCCTTTGAGTTCTTGGTTCCTTCGGGGATCTCGTATACCCGCAACCAATAGCATTTTCCCTTTTGGGTGAAGAAAAGCATGTAGTTATGGGTAGTGGCTGGGTAGATATACTCCACGAAATCTTCGCTTCTCGTGTCGGAACCTCGGGCTCCAACACCACCGCGATTTTGCGTGTGGAATTCAACCAGGGGAGTCCGCTTGATATAACCCATATGGGAGATGGTAATCACCATCTCTTCATCAGCATAGAAGTCTTCCGGGTTCATCTCTTCTGCAGAGAAAATAATTTCAGAACGACGTTCGTCACCAAATTTATCGCGTACCTCTATTAATTCGTCTTTGATCACCTTCATGCGGAGCTCCTCGTTGGTAAGGATTTCATTCAGGTGAGCAATCAGCTTTTGTATCTCGTCGTATTCGGATCGTAACTTGTCTTGTTCCAGCCCGGTAAGTTGACGGAGGCGCATCTCTACAATTGCCCGTGCTTGGATATCGCTGAGGTTGAATCGATCCATCAACCCTTGGATGGCTATCTGGGGTGTGGAAGAACCACGAATAATAGCGATTACTTCATCGATATTATCGGAGGCAATAATCAGTCCTTCAAGGATATGGGCACGTTCTTCGGCCTTGCGTAATTCGTATTTCGTGCGACGTACCACCACATCGTGTCGATGCTCCACAAAGAGCTCTATCATACGCTTGAGATTGAGCATTTCCGGACGTCCGTTTACCAGCGCGATATTGTTCACGCTAAAGGAAGACTGGAGCGCGCTAAGCTTGTATAACTTGTTTAGCACCACGTTGGCATTGCCATCGCGCTTGATATCCACCACGATACGCATACCTTGGCGGTCCGATTCGTCGTTAATATTGGAGATTCCCTCTATCTTTTTGTCCGCTACCAAGTCGGCAATATGCTTGATCAAGTCGGCCTTGTTCACCAGGTAAGGAATTTCAGAGATAATGATCTTGTCGTGTGTTTTACCCGACTCGATCTCTGCTTTTCCTCGCATCATGATGCGTCCCCTACCCGTCTCGAATGCATCTTCCACTCCTTTATACCCGTAGATATAAGCACCGGTTGGAAAATCGGGGGCTTTGATATAGTGCATTAACCCCTTGATATCAATCTCGCGGTTATCAATGTAAGCGATGATGCCGTTAATGCATTCCGTGAGGTTATGCGGGGCGATATTGGTAGCCATCCCCACGGCAATTCCAGAAGATCCATTGATCAAAAGGTTCGGTATCCGAGTGGGAAGTACAGTGGGTTCCTGTAATGTATCATCAAAGTTCAGCTGAAAGTCAACGGTCTCCTTTTCAATGTCACGTAGCATCTCTTCGGCCAGTTTATTGAGCCTTGCTTCGGTATACCGCATGGCCGCAGGGCTGTCTCCATCCACGCTTCCCATGTTCCCTTGGCCGTCCACGAGCGTGTAGCGCATGCTCCAGTCCTGGGCAAGGCGTACCATGGCATTATACACCGATGAGTCACCGTGAGGGTGGTACTTACCGAGTACCTCACCCACTATCCTTGCCGATTTTTTATGAGGCTTGTCGGACGTGTTACCCAGTTCCGACATCCCGTAGAGTATACGCCGGTGTACTGGTTTAAATCCATCCCGCACGTCAGGCAACGCGCGAGACACTATAACGGACATCGAATAATCGATGTACGACGATTTCATCTCATCTTCGATATTTATCTTGATGATTCTGTCTTCCTGATCAATCATATTCAAATGTGATTTTTCTCTTCAATTTTTCTCTATGTAGTTTACATTCACGTGAATAAATAACTTTTTCTTCGCGAGAATTCAAGCTACTAAGATACGACTTTCCTTCGATTTTAACAACAAAAAAGGGAGGGAATTTAAAGCGAACGAGGTGTTTACCTCCCGTGGCAGTTTTTGTATTTCTTACCGCTTCCGCAAGGACAGGGATCGTTGCGTCCCACCTTTTTTTCTACCCGGATGGGCTCCAGCTTTTGCGGCTGGCGTGGCGGTTGCTGTCCACCGCCTCCCTCACCCGCGGGCGATAGGTTGTCGGTATCCTCTTTTCGAGTACGGTACTTGCTGTAGTCGGTCTTTTGCTCGGGGGCGGCTTGGCGCACACTGGCAGGATCTTGTACAGGGATCTGTCCCCTCATTAAGATCGAAACCGCTTTGGAGTTGATATCGTTTACCATCTCGCGGAACAGGTTGAACGACTCCAATTTGTAGATAAGTAGTGGGTCTTTCTGCTCGTAGCTCGCGGTCTGAACCGATTGGCGCAGTTCATCCATCTCTCGGAGATGTTCTTTCCAATCCTCATCGATGGTGTGAAGCAGAATCGATTTCTCGAATGCCCTTACCAGTGCTTTCGATCCGGTTTCGTATGCCTCCTTGAGGTTACAAGCAATGTTGTATACTCGTTTACCATCGGTGATGGGAATCAATATGTTCTCGTACATCGCCCCTTGGTTCTCGTACACCTGCTTGATTACAGGCTGCGCGATCTCGGCCAACCGCTCTGTCTTTCGTTTGAACGTCTCGAAAGCTGCTTTGGTCACCCTATCCACCATCTCGTTTGGTTTCATTTTCTTCATCTCCTCCTCTTGGAAAGGAATCTCTAAGGCCATTATGCGGAGCAGCTCCAGCTTCATGTTATCGTAAAGATCCTCGTTATTTTCCACGATGTTCTTGGAGGTTTCGGTGATCATGTTGGCCACATCGTTATCGATACGCTCGCCCATCAAGGCGTGGCGGCGGCGCTTATAGATCACCTCTCGTTGCGAGTTCATCACGTCGTCGTACTCCAACAGGCGTTTACGGATTCCGAAGTTGTTCTCTTCTACCTTCTTTTGTGCGCGTTCCACCGACTTGCTGAGCATGTTGTGTTCCAGCACGTCGCCCTCTTCGAAGCCCATCCGGTCCATTAGTCCCGCGATACGTTCGGTGGCGAAGAGCCGCATCAGGTCATCCTCCAATGAGACGAAGAAGACCGACGAACCCGGGTCTCCTTGACGCCCGGCACGTCCCCTTAGCTGACGGTCCACGCGGCGTGACTCGTGCCGTTCGGTACCGATAATAGCGAGCCCCCCCGCCTTCCGCACTTCGGGAGAGAGTTTGATGTCGGTACCCCGGCCCGCCATATTGGTGGCGATGGTGACTACCCCACTCTGTCCCGCCGTGGCCACGATCTCGGCCTCTCGTTGGTGAAGTTTCGCGTTCAGTACATTGTGCTTAATCTTGCGCAGGGTGAGCATACGACCCAATAGTTCCGATATCTCTACCGAGGTGGTACCCACGAGTACCGGCCGCCCCTTTGAAATGAGCGACTCGATCTCTTCGATCACCGCCGTGTATTTTTCCCGCTTGGTCTTGTAGATACGATCGTTCTGGTCATCCCGTACAATGGGGCGGTTGGTGGGGATCACTACCACGTCAAGTTTGTAGATGTCCCAAAATTCGCCCGCTTCCGTCTCGGCCGTACCGGTCATCCCGGCCAGCTTGCTGTACATCCGGAAAAAATTCTGGAGTGTAATGGTAGCGAAGGTCTGCGTGGCCGCTTCCACCTTTACTCGCTCTTTGGCCTCAATTGCCTGGTGTAGGCCATCGGAGTAGCGGCGCCCCTCCATCACACGACCCGTCTGTTCGTCCACGATTTTCACCTTGTTCTCGATCACCACGTATTCGTCGTCTTTATCGAACAACGTGTAGGCTTTCAACAGCTGGTTAACGGTGTGGACGCGTTCCGATTTAATGGCGTAGTTTTGCAACAGCTCATCTTTTTTAGCCGCTTTCTCCTCGTCGGGCATCTCGGTTCCTTCCAGTTCGGAGAGCTGCGACCCGATATCGGGCAGGATAAAGAACTCCGGGTCGTCTGACCTGCCGGTAAGCATGTCGATTCCCTTGTCGGTAAGTTCGATGCTGTGCTGTTTCTCGTCGATCACGAAATAGAGCGGGTCGGTCACCACGTGCATATTTCGCATTTGCTCTTGCATGTAGAATGCCTCGGTTTTAAGCATGGCTGCCCTAACACCCTGTTCGCTGAGGTACTTGATCAAGGGTTTGTATTTAGGCATCCCCTTGTAGGAACGGAAAAGCAGTAAGGCACCCTCTTCTTGTTCTTTGGGGTCTTCGGAAGCCATCTTGGTACGCGCGTCGGCCAGCAGGCGAGTAGTAAGATCTCGTTGGGCTTTCACGATCACTTCCACGCGTGGACGGAACTGGTCGTACAGCTGATCGTCACCTTTCGGCACCGGTCCCGATATGATAAGCGGTGTACGCGCATCGTCGATCAATACCGAGTCCACCTCGTCCACGATCGCGTAGTTATGTTTGCGTTGTACCAAGTCCTTTGGAGAAACCGCCATATTGTCGCGGAGGTAATCGAAGCCAAACTCGTTGTTGGTTCCAAAGGTGATATCGGAGTTGTAAGCTTTTCGCCGTGCTTCGGAGTTCGGTTCGTGTTTGTCGATGCAATCCACAGAGAGGCCATGAAACATGTACATCGGCCCCATCCACTCCGAGTCACGCTTTGCCAAGTAGTCGTTCACCGTCACCACGTGCACCCCCTCATGGGTGAGCGCGTTCAAGAATACCGGCAAGGTTGCCACCAAGGTTTTTCCTTCCCCCGTGGCCATCTCCGCGATTTTCCCTTGGTGGAGTACTACCCCCCCGAAGAGTTGCACATCGTAGTGGATCATGTCCCAGGTGATCTCGTTGCCACCCGCCATCCAATGGTTTTGGTAGATCGCCTTCTCTCCTTCTATACGTACGAAATCGTGGCTTGTCGCCAAATCACGGTCGAATTGAGTAGCCGTGACTACCACTTCGCTGTTTTGAGTGAAGCGTCGGGCGGTATCCTTCATAATAGAGAAAGCCACCGGGAGCAGTTCGTTCAGTATCTTCTTGTATTTTTCGGTGATCTCCTTTTCCAGTTTATCCACCTGGTTCCACATCCCTTCCCTCTCGTTCAGCTCGATCTCTTCCATGCCTGCTTTAAGGCTCTCAATCTGCGCCTTCTCTTCAGCAACATAATCACTGATCTGCTGTTCCAGTTCCTTGGTCTTCGCGCGAAGCTCGTCGTTCGATAGCTGCTCAATGGCAGGATAAGCTTCCTGTATTCTCTTTACGACCGGATTGATCTCGCTCAGGTCGCGTTGTGCTTTATTACCAAAAAGTTTTGATATTATTTTATTGAATGCCATAAAGTTATTGTTTATTCCAAGCAACTCACACCGTGCTCGATTTGTATGATATAATTAAGATTTCTTCCTTTTATATTTCTTATTCAGAAAAGCTCCTGAAGGATTTCTCCCTGCGCGGCGTTAGGAGCACGTATGCGTAGCCGGTAAGCCACGCTGGGTGCGATCTCCGTCGCTTCGATAGTGCGGTTAATCTTCTGGGGTTTGATATCGCTTCCGAAAAAAATGACGGGCGCAACGATCGCGTTGTTATGGCCACGTTCCTGAACGTGTGATTGCGGGTCAATTACCTTCCATCCGGGTTGTAGTTCAAGGAATAGGTCGCCCGAGATTCCCTTGTAAAAGCCGTTTCGATGAAACTGCACGTTTTGATCGTACGCACCGTGAAGCATCTGCTGGGAGGTGATGACATTCTGAATACCGGCGGATTGCACGAGAAATTCAGCAGCTTTTTGTTGAAACTCGGCCAAATCGA
>CAYFMZ010000010.1:0-10551 GCA_964344275.1 uncultured Proteiniphilum sp. | reverse complement strand
CCGGCGGATTGCACGAGAAATTCAGCAGCTTTTTGTTGAAACTCGGCCAAATCGATCTTCTTATCTTCCAAAAGTTTCCGATCAAAAAAGAGTTGCTTGTTATAGTACTTTTTTATCCACTGCTCCCGTCCATACAGTGCCATCAAGTACATATTCAAAAGTGCCTGGCTCCGGTCGGGATAAAAATCGCCTCCCGAGGTTACCATCCCTTCGGGAATCACCTCCTGCTCATTGAAATAGCCCGTGGATGCCACGAAAATCAAACAATTTTTTATTCCCACGGAAGCCTCGATGGCGTCGAATAGCCGCTCCAGCTCCTGATCGAGGCGGTAGTAGGTGTCTTGGATCTCGATCGAGTAGTTTTTATCGAGTGCCTTCGGGAAAGTCCCCGCGTAAAAGGTGACCGCCAAGAAGTCGGGATTCATCCGTTGTCCTAACGATCCGGACTCCAACATTCTTATGGCCATATCGTTGACCTCCTTGTTCACGTAGGGCGACTGTTTAAACAGCTGGTAATTTCCCCCTTTTTCGCTTCCCAAGTAATGCTGGAAGTTATAGCGGTTCCGAGTGTAGGGGAACGCGTTATACTGCTCAATATTAATTGCCGGGCGCCATGTGATGCCACCGGCAGTGAACGTGAGTGACTCGGGACTACGGTTGTGTTGATCCACCACGGGATGCCTATTTTTGTAAAAAGTACTGGTCGCCCATTTCCCATTTTCCTCTTCGATCCAGTAGGCTCCGGTGGCCGCGTGCCCGCCCGAGGCAAATGCTTGGGACGGGTCGGGAGCAAAGGCAAAGATGTCCGACTGTCCACCAGAGGCTACTTTCAATTCATCAGCAAGCGTGGAAACCCGGATAGGGAGGGGAGATAGTTTTTCGGTGGTGAAATTTCCCAGGAAATTATTATCAAAATGAGAAGAAACCTCTTGGTTACTGTCCAGCAAGTATTTTTTTTCTGCCGTGATGCCATGGTATGAGGGATTGGCCCCGGTGTAAATGGTAGTAATGGTGGAGGCTTTATCCAAATTTGGGAAGTCGTAATGGACGTTGCTGTAGACTAACCCATTGTTTAATAACCTGTTGAACCCTTTATTGCCAAACGTGTGGCGAAACATCTCCAGGTAATCGCCTCGGAGTTGATCGATGGTAATACCTACCACCAACTTGGGTATCTCCCCGGAAGGAGCCTGCGCGCAGAGCGCGGAAATAGAAAAAAAAGCGACTAAAGAAGAAATTACCTTGATCATTATTTAAAGTTGTCGTTAACCGATCGTGAATTATATACCCCACCCTCTTTTCAACGTCCGGCTCGAAGCGTAGCGCCTACTCTTGACCCTCTCTTTTCGCTGCATATATAAATTCATGCCCGATCGAAGCCACAAGCTAAGCGAAAAGGGAATGGTTACCCACGGGAGTTGCTGAGGTATCAACCACCATAACAGTAGAAAAAATGTTAGAACTGCAAAGTTAATGAAATGATAGGAATAAACGACGTTTCCAGCCTGTTTTGACCAAAATAAAAAGGCCGCCAAGAGCGCGAAGGGGTTTAACCACGCGAAATTCCAGTTGGGATTGGTGGCGGGATGTTCGGAGAAGTACATGAGTACACAAACGATTACCCCTGCCAGTCCGGCAATTCCAAAGAGGAATGTGTCGTATAATTGGGGCAGCTTTGTTTTGTCGAGTTTAATGGTTTGTACTATTGAAACTAAAAAGGTGAAAAACAAGAGTATTATCGCGGCGATCATTGGTGTGATAATGGCTTGTTTACCGGGATCGTTGACCTCCGGATCTCTCGATAACACCACCCGCGAGTGGCTCACTAACGGACGGTCTGCCACCGTATCGTTGCCGTGTATGATAGCTTCTTCAAACGAGTTCTTCAAGTAGGAAGGAATATACATTTTCTGCCTCACATCAATCACGTTATCCGCGTCGCTTCCAATCAGTAGGTCGATTCCGAACCTTACCCAAGAAGAGTGCTCCACGTGTTCGTGTACTAAGTCTCGAAACGACTGCCCCTCTTTTGTAGGTGGGTATTCGATGGTACCATGGACATAATTTTCTACCATATCGCGGGGGCGTGTCGCGCAGTTGTCGTGAAAGTAGTTGTAGCGGTATCCTTTGTTCTCGGGCAACGCGTTAATAACTAACGCGTCAAACAGTTCTTGTTTTTCGTTCGATGTGAGGTTTAGCTCCTGTTCTATCACTTCTTGGCCTTTATACCCGTACTCGGCAATAAACTGGTCGTAAGTGATCACGCCCAGCACGTAATCGGTCTCCCCCCGTATGAAATGATAAATAAAATGTGGTTGAGAAGAATCGAAATAACCGTAGTTAAAGACGGCATCTACTCCTGTAGAATCGTCAGATACGCGTATCGCTGTATGTCCAAAAAAAGCGTAAACCGCTTCATACCACGGTGAAGCGGTAAGAAGGCTAATTCTAGCACTGTCGTTCAGCTGCACTTGGGCAGTGGTCGGCTGAAAAAACAGGGCAAGTAGGAAGAGCCAAATAAGTGAATCTGTTCTTTTCATTGAGCCAACAAAAATACACAAAATCGCGTTACATTCATATGATTCTTCGACTTTTCTATGTTATACCGAGGCTCGCGTCGTTTTGAATGAGCAATCTAAAAAAATGACGGCAGCCTTCATGAAGCTGCCGTCATTAACATTAAGTATGTTCCGTTCTCTTATTTTTTCTTGTTCCGGTTCCCGTAACGGCTCATGAATTTGTCCACGCGGCCAGCGGTATCCACCAGCTTCTGTTTCCCGGTGTAGAATGGGTGGGAAGAACTGGTAATCTCCAGTTTGACCAGAGGATAAGTGATGCCATCAATCTCAATCGTTTCCTTCGCGTTGATGGTAGAGCGGGAAATGAAAATCTCATCGTTCGACATGTCTTTAAAAACGACCGGACGATAATTGCTGGGATGAATATCTTTCTTCATATATATGATTATTATATTTTCATTTGTTTCACTGTGCGCTTAAGCACTCAAGCCCCAAAGGAAGATAGGCTGTACTTAAATCGCTCCATTATTTTCGGAGGGCAAAGATAGTGTAATCCTTTATAATAAAAAAATTATAGAGCCCATTTTTTCTGTTTCTGAAAGATTATCTGTTTATTTGCACCTTCTGATCAACGATAGCTACAGGATATGAAAAATGTGTATAGGGCCGCGGATGGAGGCATCACCGTGGCACGTCTGGGCAGGATGCTTAGGGAGAAGCAGCTCACCGTCTCCACGGCCGAGAGTTGCACGGGTGGTTTCATCGCGCACCGTTTGACGCTCCCCGCGGGAGCGTCCGATTATTATGCAGGGAGTGTGGTGGCTTATGACAACCGGGTCAAAGAGGCAATGCTTCACGTGAATAAACATTCGATTGAGGCTTTTGGATCTGTGAGCCGTGAAGTGGCAGAACAGATGGCGGTACACGTGGCCGAGAAACTAAAAACAGATTGCAGCATTGCGGTGTCGGGAGTCATGGGACCCGGAGGTGGCTCGGAAGACAAACCGGTAGGCACGGTCTGGATCTCCACTTTTTATAAGAACCGCACTCTCTCCCACTGTTATCATTTGAGGGGGGAAAGAGAAGAAAATATCCGTCAAACAGCCGAAGCAGCACTGCTCCAGTTATCAGTAATGATCCAAGGAGAAGAGGGCGTGAGCTCACTTGGCGGACTTGAGAAGAAAAAAATATAAAGAGCCTTAATCAATCCGATCAAAACCACAATAAGGCACCAATACCTTGGGCACACGTATCCCATCGGCTGTCTGGTTATTTTCCAGTAACGCGGCCATTACCCGGGGTAAGGCCAGCGCGCTTCCGTTGAGCGTATGACAGAGTTGGGGCTTGCGCTGCGCGTCACGGTAACGGCATTTAAGCCGGTTGGCCTGATAGTTCTCGAAGTTAGAGACGGAACTCACCTCCAGCCAGCGCTCCTGAGCCGCGGAAAACACTTCAAAGTCGAATGTCAGTGCCGATGTAAAGCTCATATCTCCACCGCACAACCGGAGGATACGCCACGGCAGTTCCAACTTTTCTACCAACGTCTGCACGTGGTTTACCATCTCGTTAAGGCGTTCGTATGAACTCTCCGGTCGCTCGATGCAGACGATCTCTACTTTATCAAATTGATGGAGCCTGTTTAATCCCCTAACATCCTTCCCATAGGAGCCTGCCTCGCGACGGAAACAAGCCGAGTAGGCAGTATTTCTCACCGGGAGATCTTTTTCTTCGAGAATCACGTCGCGGTACATGTTGGTGACCGGCACTTCAGAAGTAGGAATTAAATAGAGGTCGTCTAATCCCACATGGTACATCTGCCCTTCTTTATCGGGTAACTGGCCCGTACCGAACCCGGAGTCGCTATTCACCAAGTAAGGGGGCTGTACCTCTAGATAGCCGGCATCCCGTGCAGCATCTAGGAAGAAGTTGATTAACGCACGTTGTAGCCGTGCGCCTTTCCCCTTGTAAACGGGGAAACCTGCACCGGTGATTTTAACTCCTAACTCGAAGTCAATCAAGTCGTACTTCTTAGCTAATTCCCAATGTGGCAGAGCATTTTCCGGGAGAGAAGGCATCGCTCCCCCACTCCGCTCTACCGGATTGTCTTCAGGTGATTTCCCTTCGGGTACCGATTCATGAGGAAGGTTAGGAATGGTGACCAGTAGTTGGGTAATTTTTTCTTCGGCATCCTTTAGCGTTTCGTCGAGTTGGCGGGATCTATCTTTTAACGTGGCTACCGTTTCCTTGGCGGTGGAGGCTTCCTCCTTTTTGCCCTCTTTCATGAACGTCCCGATGGATCGGGAGAGCGCGTTTATTTCGGCAAGGACAGAATCTAACAGTGTTTGGGTGTCGCGGCGGACTAGATCGAGTTCAATGATTCGAGATACGACCTCCTGCCCGTCAAAATGTTTTTTCGACAGGCGTCGTACGATCTCGCCGGGGTTCTCGTTGATGGCTTTAAGTGTGAGCATAGTGAATAATTCGACTGTTATAGAATAACGCGAAGGTACAAAAAATACCCTCGCGAAAACAGCCGGAAAAGAACTTTTCTGATCGTGTCAAAACAGCTGGAAGTGGAGCGATTCGCGTAACTCTCTCTCCTTTTGTTTTTTTTGACGGTAATAGCGAGAAACATAATAGGCAACTCCCGCGAGGGCACCCAACATCATCAGGTCTTTAACTGTACTATTTTTCATATGATTTACATTAGTTTTTTTATTTTATTTTAATAATAGATGCATGCGAAACTTGAATCTCCTTATATATAAGACGGAATTGGAAGGAAAAAGTTGCGTGAAACAAGCAAAAAGATTAATTATTCAAGTTTTGCTGTAGTTGTAGTGCATGCAAAACCTAAGTTAATCACCTTTTGAATGCAGTTCAACCACGAGCACTCTTTGGGTCGCTTCAGTTACACGGAACCGATTATCGCTCCGTTTACCTACTACCCCTAAGACACTTTTGCCCGATAGTAGTACCCACGCCTCCTCTTTTTCTTTGATACTAAGTTTTATATCAGTGAAAAAGTCGCTTAATTTTTTCTTTCCACTCATGCCAAATGGAATGAACCAATCGCCTTGTTGCCATCCACGAAGGAGCAGCGGAAAAGCTACCTTGTCGGCATCCAGGTAGAAAAAGCGCTGATCTTTTTGAATCTTTACCGGTGCGTCTTCTACTTTGAAAGTGAGATGTACCGGATACCGGATCTCGTTTATTCCTTTATCGATGCGATAAACCCCGCCCGTGATAGCCTTCTCTCCGTGGCGATCAAGGATAAAATAATCCCGGTCTTTAATTAAACGGTAAGCTCCCCCGTGAAAAAGTTTCCCCGGTTCACTCTCCATACTTCGGTAAATATCTTGTACGGTGGAAGGGGTAAATCCCAGCGGCGAGAGCAGTTCGAACAGGATTGCCTGAGGTGATACGGTTTTTCGTAACAGGCCGATATTAATTCTATTGTCCTTAAATAGCAGGCCGGTGGACTCTTCTATCGACCGGTTATATATCTTCTCCACTTCTGCCAGATGACGAGAGGAGCGATATATCGCTTCCTTTGCTTTGGGATTGATGGACTCTAGCGCGGGGATGATATTCAGCCGGATAGCATTCCGGACATAGATATCTTCCGAATTGGTACTGTCTACCACGTACGGTATTTTTCGCACTGCTATATATGCTTCGATTTCTTCACGGGTAACGCTCAACAGGGGGCGCACAACGTGACGGTTGCGAGGGGAGATACCGGCTACCCCCTTGATTCCGGTGCCACGGATAAGGTTTAGTAACACCGTCTCCACCGAATCGTCACGGTGATGAGCCACCGCGATGGAGTCGGCCGACCGCTCACGTCGCACCTCTTCGAACCAATCGTAACGCAGATCACGAGCAGCCATCTCGATAGAAACCTTGTGAGTAGCCGCGTGGTGTTGGGTGTCGAAATCGACAGTAACGAGAGGGATCCCAGCATCTCTGCACCACTCCTTCACGAAATCGGCATCCCGGTTGGATTCCTCGCCGCGAAGATGAAAATTGCAATGCGCGGCAATGCATCTGTACTCTAAGCGTATCAACACGTCGATGAGTGCCATGGAGTCCATCCCACCGCTCAATCCCACCACAACCCGTGCGCCGGGATGAAGAAGTTTCTCTTTCTCTATATACTCGCGTGCCTTATCAATCATCATGCTGTGTAACGGGCATCCATCAATAACACCGCCTGATGCGCCTCCCACGCGAAAGTACAAAATAGTTGCGGGGAAACAGGATGAAATCGCGATAAAAAGTGTATTTTTGCATCAAGAAAGGATTTATAATGTTCAATATGATCGAAAAGATTGACGCTCTACTATCGGAGATAGAGCAACTGACGGTGTCCGAATCCAAATCGTTGGAGGCGGCACGGATAAAATACTTAGGGAAAAAAGGTGCTATTTCCGCGTTGATGGACGACTTCCGAAATGTACCGGCCGACCAAAAACGGGAGATTGGCCAGCGTGTGAACGAGCTAAAAACAAAAGCCACCGAGAAAATTCAACTCCTTAAACAACAGTTGGAGGGAGATGACCGGACAGGTTACGGGATCGACCTTTCTCGAACGGCATACCCGGTCCCCTTAGGAACCCGTCACCCTATCTCTATCGTGAAAGAAGAGATCATCGAAATTTTCAAACGACTGGGCTTCTCTATTGCTGAAGGGCCGGAAGTAGAGGACGACTGGCATGTTTTTTCGTCGCTTAACTTTGCCGATGACCATCCCGCTCGCGATATGCAAGATACTTTCTTTATCCAGAACGATCCACAGGTGGTGTTACGTACACACACCTCTTCGGTACAAACCCGGGTAATGGAAAGTACGACGCCTCCCATCCGAATCATATGTCCGGGACGGGTCTATCGAAACGAGGCGATCTCCTATCGAGCTCATTGCTTTTTTCATCAGGTAGAGGCTCTTTATATAGACAAGGATGTGTCGTTCGCTGATCTAAAGCAGGCGCTTTTGTTTTTCGCCAGGGAGATGTTCGGTGATGAAACCAAGATCCGGTTGCGTCCCTCCTATTTTCCATTCACGGAGCCAAGCGCCGAGATGGATATCTCTTGTAATATCTGTGGTGGAAAGGGGTGTCCGTTTTGTAAACATACCGGATGGGTAGAAATTTTAGGCTGTGGCATGGTGGATCCCAACGTGTTGGAGAATTGTGGGATTGATAGTAAGGAATATACTGGTTACGCGTTGGGAATGGGTATCGAACGTGTTACCAATCTGAAGTATCAGGTGAAAGACCTGCGGATGTTCTCGGAAAACGACGCGCGGTTCTTGGAACAGTTCCAGTCGGCCCACTAACCGACTGCCCCTCGCTACTCATGCTATTTTGTACGAGGGTGCCCACGTTTTTATATACTAAACAGCCGCATACAGCGTTGATCGGTGATTATAAGCGGTATAAATGGTTTCGAACGCGGTAACGACAACCTCCTATAGTAACTCAATAAATCGAAATAACTGTCGAATAATGATACGAGAAAAATATTTGATTTTTTTACTGATGTTGCTCACTGCCTCCTGTGCTACTGCCCAGAAGACGACTCGGGTGAATGCCATCAAAGCCAATAATTGGGGCGTTATCTATTCCTTGCCTAAAACATCTTTCGAGATAACCTTGCTGGTAAAGAAGACCACGTATCACCGTGGAGATTTTTACCCCTACGCGCAGCGTTATTTGGGGGTGAACAATCCAATCACTGAAAATAAAGTAGTGTACACGTTGGAAAAAATCGATGTCGCCAATAAAGGGATACCCGATAAAGAGAACTCTTTTATGGTTGAATTCCGAGGTAGGACGGTGGAGCCCTACGTGTACCTCCGTGAAGACGGACTGATTGTAACGATCAACGCGGAGCCGGAAGAAGAGTTACCTGCCACAATGGTGCTCCCCGAGGGAACTATCCCTCCCGTGAATCCACGGCGTTATTTTTCACAAGAAACGCTGATGGCCGGATCTACCGCGAAGCAGGCCGAGTTGGTGGCCCGCCAAATATTCGATTTGCGTCGCAGCCGTAGCGACATCCTTTCGGGTGAGGCAGAGAGTATGCCACCCGATGGAAACGCGTACAAGGTGGTCATGGATGAGATCGACGCGCAGGAAAAAGCACTTACAGAACTATTCTCGGGGAGCGTGGAGAGTGAATATTTTACAACAGCATACACGGTCGTGCCCGATAAACGAGATATTCAAGAGCAGACAATTGCCCGTTTCTCGGAAAAACTGGGTCCGGTGGACGCGGATAACTTGGCGGGAGAACCGATACGATTGATCTTGACAAACAAGACGCCCTCGGTAGATATGCAGCTATCCGAAAGGGAATTGAAACGATTAGAAGATAAATTAAGCGAGGGTGTTGTATATAACGTGCCCGGTAAAGCCGATTTAGTTATTGAATTTAAAAACCGGGTTCTCATGGAAAAAGAGGTGGATGTGGTTCAATTCGGTTCCCAAGACGTTCTGGTGAAACGGATGTTCGAGAACCAAAAACAACCCATCCGTGTCTATTTTTACCCTGAATTGGGTGCCATTCGACAAATTATACAATAGGTTCTAATTATGAGAGCAAAGCATATATTCCTTGTTGCCATACTCGTAACTATTGGGGTTGGCATACTTGCTTCTTGTAGAGGTGGCTTTGGTTCGCGACACGCTTCTGAGATCCGGTTCGACAGCATTGTGGTGCAACAGCATATCCCTCTCTTGTTAGAAAATGACACTACTCTGCCTTATTCAGATATCTATGTCTCTTTTACCTACCCGGCTAAGTTTAGGGATATGGAGAGCCTTGCCCGATTACAACAAATATTCCAAGGGACCTTTTTTGAAAACGTGGGGTATGACTCGATGACACCTCAAGAAGCAATGGACTACTACATAGAGGCCTATAGTGAAGAGTACCGGAGTATTTCAAACATGTTCTACGAGGAAAAATCTCGCTTGGAGGATAGAATGCCCTCTTGGTACTGGTACTTGATGCATCATTCAAACAAAATCCTTTTTCAAAGCGATTCGCTATTAAGCTATGCCGTTGAATACAGTGACTACACGGGAGGTGCTCATGGTTCCTACCGAATTACCTACACGAACATCGACCTGAACGATCTGGTTACCCTCTCTGAGGAGGATCTGTTTATCCCGGGCTATTTTAAGCCGTTGACCGAAAAGATCATGCAACAGTTGATGCACCAGTATGACGCGGAGGTCCCTGACTCTCTTCTTATGCGGGGGTTCTTTACTATTGAAGATATCGTTCCCAATAATAATTTCTGGCTGAACGAAGAGGGGATTCACTACTCCTATAACCAGTACGAAATTGCACCGTACTCCATGGGAGTAATCGATGTGACGGTACCCTACACCGAACTCGTGGACATCCTTATACCTAATGGAATCGTACAGCGTTATATTAACAGCAATTGAAAATTGGGAAATTCGGAATGGCTTCAGTAACTGGATAAAAAAGTAGCACGTTCATTTTAGTGAACGTGTTAAACAAAATAATTGGAGTTTTCTTTCTATTGTGCGCTCTTGAACTCTAAGTATAGTGTGATGGCAACCTCTTTGCCAACCCCGGCCCCATCGGGGTCGTACGCTATGTTGTAGTCCAATCGATTGATCTTATTTTTGGCGATAAACCCGACGGTCTCCGAACCGTTATCGCCCTTAACCACGCCACCGTAAATAACGTTGAACGTAACATCTTTGGTTACATCTTTAATCTGCAACTTGCCGTTTAGTTTGTAATTTTTCTCGTCAACTTTCTCTATACTTGTACTTTCGAATGTCATCGCGGGAAATTTCTCCACTTCAAAAAAATCGGCACTACGCAAATGATCGTCTCTCATCTGTACATTGGTATTGACACTGGCTGTCTCTACATTAAAGAAAACCCTCGCGTCTTCTAACTTATTGAGGTTACCGATAATGCCCCCATCAAACTTATCGAACTTACCGGCCACGAAGGTGATCCCCATGTGCTTTACCTTGAA
>CAYFMZ010000009.1:0-38248 GCA_964344275.1 uncultured Proteiniphilum sp. | reverse complement strand
TGCTAATGAGCGTGCTCGATAAGATGCGCGACGACGAGGTAGTACTGATGTCGTCTCGCGGCAGGTACCGGATCAACGATAGAGGGCTGTTGCTGGAGGGGCGTTTTGAACGCCGGAGCAACGGCAAAAACTTCTTCGTGCCGGACGATGACGGGAATATCGTGAATATCGCCGAGCGCAATAGCATGCACGCGATGAATGGCGACCGGGTACGGGTACAGTTGCTCGCGAAACGACGCCGTTCCGATTCCGAGGGTGCTGTGATCGAGATACTGGAGCGTGCACAGAACCGTTTCGTGGGGGTGCTGGATGTGCAAAAGCATTTCGCTTTCCTGGTAATGGATAGCAAGTACCTCGCGAACGATATATTTATCCCGAAAGAGGAACTGAATGGGGCGAAGAATGGCGACAAGGTGGTGGCCGAGATCGTGGAGTGGCCTAAGAAGGCGAATAACCCGGTGGGGAAGGTGATCGATATCCTGGGGCTTCCCGGGCAGAACGATACCGAGATGCACGCGATTCTCGCGCAGTACGATCTTCCCTATAGCTATCCGAAAGAGGTGGATAAGGTGGCCGCGAAGATATCCGATACCATTGATAAGGATGAGATTGCACGCAGGGAGGATTTCCGGGATGTATTTACCATCACCATCGACCCGAAGGACGCGAAGGATTTTGACGACGCGCTCTCGCTCCGAAAAATTGGAACCAACCTGTGGGAACTGGGGGTGCATATCGCCGATGTGACGCACTACGTGAGGCCGGGCAGCGTGATCGATGAGGAGGCAGAGAAACGGGCGACCTCCATCTACCTGGTGGACCGTACGATTCCCATGCTGCCGGAGAGGCTCAGCAACGAGCTTTGCTCCCTACGCCCCAACGAGGAGAAACTGGGCTTTTCGGTGATCTTTCACCTGAACGACAAAGCGGAGGTGAAGAAGTCCCGTGTGGCACGCACCGTCATTAAGTCGGACAGCCGCCTTACCTACGAGGACGCACAGACGGTGATTGAGACAGGGAAGGGCGACTTCTCGACCGAGATCCTCCAGATGAACGAGCTGGCGAAGCAGCTCCGGGCACGGCGATTTGCAAACGGGGCGATTAACTTCGACCGCTACGAGGTGAAGTTTAACCTCGACGAGAAAGGGAAACCGTTAGGGGTCTATTTCAAGGAGTCGAAGGAGGCAAACCACCTGATCGAGGAGTTTATGCTGCTGACTAACCGGACGGTGGCAGAACTGATTGGCCGGGTACCCAAGGGGAAAAAGGCACGACCATTCGTCTACCGGGTGCACGATGTGCCGGACCCGGAGAAGCTGGATACATTCAACACGTTTATCCTGCGCTTTGGTCACAAGATAAAGGCGACTGGAAGCAAGGTGGATGTGGCGAAGAGCATCAACTCGTTGCTGGATAAGATTCAAGGGCGCCCCGAGGAGAACTTGATCGAGACGATCGCGATCCGCACGATGTCGAAGGCGGCCTATACCACCAAGAACGTGGGGCACTACGGGCTGGCGTTCGACTATTACACCCATTTTACCTCGCCTATCCGTCGCTACCCCGATATGCTGGTACACCGGCTGTTGGAGCGGTACCTTGATGGCGGGAAAGGGGTGAACCAAGAGTCGCTGGAAGAGCAGTGCAAACACTGTTCACAGATGGAGCTGGTCGCCTCCAACGCGGAGCGGGATTCCATCAAGTACAAGCAGGTGGAGTTTATGGCCGACAAAGTGGGGAAAGTATTTGATGGTGTGGTGTCGGGCGTCACCGAGTGGGGAATCTACGTGGAGATCAACGAGAACAAGTGCGAAGGCATGATTCCCATCCGGGAACTGGACGACGATTTTTATGAACTGGACGATAAAAACTACCGGTTGGTGGGAAGGCGAACTCGGCGGGAGTACCGCCTGGGACAAGCGCTTTCGATCCAAGTGGCACGGGCTAACCTGGAGAGGAGGCAGCTGGATTTCGTGTTGGCTTAGTCCCACTCAACCGATATGAACGATAATAATCGTGCTAAATTGGTACACTTGACCGAGTACTGATTGGCACGCACTGATTGAAAATGACCTTTTCCGAAGAGATTAAACAACACGCGTTATCGCTGGGCTTTGATGCTTGCGGCATTTGTCGTGCACGCGACAGCGGTGAGGAGGCGAGGTATATGCGCTGGCTCTCGGAAAACTGCCAGGCGGGCATGGGCTACCTGGAACGAAATGTCGAGAAGCGGCTCGATCCCCGTGAACTGGTGGATGGAGCGAAATCGATTATCTCGGTCGCCCTTAACTATTACCCGCCCCAAAAGCAGCGGGGTGGGGTGCCCCGGTTCGCGTATTACGCCTACGGGAAGGATTACCACGAGGTGATGTGGAATAAACTGAACTGGCTCTTCTCTTTTATTCAAGAACGTTATCCCGGTACCACCGGCCGCTGCTTTTCCGACACGGCTCCCGTGCTGGAACGATTTTGGGCCGCCCAGGCAGGAATCGGGTTCGTCGGGAAAAACACGCTGCTGATTATCCCCGGCAAAGGCTCCTACTTCTTTTTGGGAGAGATTATCCTTGATATGGAACTGGATTTTGACCGTCCCATCGAAGAGAATTGCGGGGAGTGCCGGCGCTGCCTTACCTCATGCCCCACCAACGCGATCGAACGGCCCTACTGGGTGAACGCGAACAAGTGCATCTCGTACCAAACGATAGAAAACAAGGGGGAGATCGCTCACGAGATCGTACCCAACCTGCGAAACAACGTGTATGGATGCGACATCTGCCAGCTGGTGTGCCCCTACAACCGGGAGGCACGCCCGCACGACACACCCGAGTTCATGCCATCGGAAGAGTTTTTGTCGCTCGACCTGAAGAAACTCCTTGAGATGGATGAGGAGGCGTACCGTGAAGTGTTCCGCCACTCCGCCGTGAAAAGGGCCAAGTTCTCGGGATTGAAGCGGAACGCGACGGCCATTTCCAAAACTCGCTACAAATAGTTACTTTTGTCTTTACAATGGAAGAGACATTCGATATACATAGCCATCGTCACATGCAGGATACCGAACGGGAATTCGAGAACAGCCTGCGCCCGCTCACCTTCAGCGACTTCAGCGGCCAAGAAAAGGTCGTGGAGAACCTGAGAGTGTTCGTGAGCGCTGCCCGCATGCGGGGTGATTCGCTCGACCACGTGTTGCTGCATGGGCCACCGGGACTGGGGAAGACCACCCTCTCCAACATCATCGCGAACGAGCTGGCGGTGGGGTTCAAGGTGTCGTCTGGGCCGGTACTGGATAAGCCGGGCGATCTGGCAGGGATCCTCACGTCGCTGGAGGCGAACGATGTGCTGTTTATCGATGAGATCCATCGCCTCTCCCCCATCGTGGAGGAGTACCTTTACAGCGCGATGGAGGATTATCGCATCGATATATTGATCGATAAAGGGCCCAGTGCCCGATCGATACAGATCGACCTAAACCCGTTTACCCTTGTCGGGGCTACCACCCGGAGTGGGTTGCTCACCAGCCCCTTGCGGGCGCGGTTCGGGATCAATATGCACTTGGAGTATTACGAGATGGAGACGTTGACCGGCATCGTGCTTCGTTCAGCGGATATCTTGAGGGTGTCGTGCGAACTTTCCGCGGCAAGGGAGATCGCTTCCCGCAGCCGGGGCACCCCACGCGTGGCCAACGCGTTGTTGCGACGAGTGAGGGACTTCGCGCAAGTAAAAGGGAATGGCTCCATCGATAAAGCAATCGCCACCTACGCGTTGGGCGCGTTGAATATCGATAAGTACGGGCTCGACGAGATAGACAATAAGATATTGCTGACCATCATTGATAAGTTCAAGGGAGGACCGGTGGGGATCACCACCATTGCCACGGCTGTGGGGGACGATGCCGGCACCATCGAAGAGGTTTACGAGCCGTTCCTGATTAAAGAGGGTTTTCTCAAGCGCACTCCACGGGGTAGAGAAGCCACGGAGCTGGCTTACCTCCACTTAGGACGGAAAAAGGAAAGCGAACAGGGATTTCTGTTTTAACCATCACTTGATTATAAATTGTATCCAAGCGTCTATTTTTATTTGCCTTGCTCCATGAGTTGTAAGTCCACAAACGGCTGGATGGTCTCTGCCACTGGAAACCAAACCATCATGCTCCCATCTCCTCGGTTATTCCAAGCGTAATAAGGCAAAAGAGTCAAACTAATCTCTTTATTTCCATCAGGGTGTTTTTCCCAGGCGGGAATATTCACCATTGGGATGCCGTTCATTAGTCCATTAGAATAGGTTGTAACGAGCAAAGGGTTGGAAGCTTTCGGAATAAAAACGTTAGGTAGTACGTTACGGTTGTCTATCCCTTCAGCTGCATAAACTAAGGGGCCTCGAGTGATGCAGAGACGTCCTCTATTGGCTTCGACTTTATCAATTGCTTTCGAGTAGCGGACGGGCATTGGCAAGATCAACTCTACATTATCTCCCTTATTCCAGATGCGATCAATAACCACGAACCCCTTGTCTTTTCTTGCATCAACCTCTTCACCGTTCACTTTCACGCTCCATCCAGATGATTCACTACCGGTATAATGATAAAGATCTCCAGGCACAAACTGTTCACCGACCCATGTGGGGATTCTCAGCTTCATCGCGAACGATTGTTGTTCTTTTTCTGGGGTAATCTCCCACCGGATTGTTTCATCAAACGGATATTCCGTGATTTGCTTTAAATTAACTTTCCCGTCTTCTAACGCGAGGGTAGTCTGGCTACCCGCGTAGAAAGAGCAATAGATTTCGTTCTCTGTAGAAGCATACATCAATCCCGGCACTTGTGGGATAAGACGTGCTAGATTAGAAGGACAACATGCGGTACCGAACCAAGGAGAACGACCGGCCATGCCATGATTGAAAGGTGTAATACCATCTGCTTCCAACGGATTGAGGTAGAAGAAACGGTTCCCTTCAAGATTTACACCGGCTAACACGTTGTTAAGCAGGGCGACTTCTGCCACGTCCATATATTTGGCATCTTTTTCCATCAGGAACATCCGGTGATTGAATAGTACATTGCCCACGGCAGCACATGTTTCATCAAAAGCCTCTTTATTAGGGAGCTCATACTCCGGACCGAATCCTTCAATGCCATGAACGGCACCTAATCCACCGGTGATATGCATTCGGGTATCTACAATATTATGCCAGATACTATCCAAGGCGGGGCGTAAACTTGTGTCCCCCGCATGAACGCTGACTTCTGCCATGCCTGAATAGAGATACGCGGCACGTACCGCGTGGCCTACAGCTTTGGTTTGCTCCCTAACAGGCAAGTGCTGCTGGGCGTATTCTGGTGACATGGTGCCCTCCCCTTCCGGTCGGTAGGTGACTCCACGGATATCAATGAATTTTTTTGCCATTTCTAGGTATAGGTTATCTCCGGTCACACGAAAAAGCTTTACCAATGCCAGTTCAATCTCCTGATGGCCGGGTGCCTGGTTGACCGGTTCTCCGTCGTTGTAATTAGGATCTCCTTCAAAGAATACCTTGTTGATATGGCGTGCATTAGCTTTAGCTACCTGTAACCATTTGTCTTTCCCAGTAGCCTGATAATAGGCGACTGCTGCTTCATACATATGTCCCATATTATATAGTTCATGGCTGTGGACAACATAGGAATAGGGCTTGTTTCCCATACCGTTTACATCGTGTCTGGCCACTCCCGTGATATGTGATTCGTAATTGTATCCATCCTCCTGCTGGGCTTCGGCGATAATATCGATGATTCGGTCCATCTCTTTTTCCAGCTCAGGATCGCTCTCTAATTGTAAAAGATAAGCAGCTCCCTCCATCACTTTATACAAGTCTGATGAGACAAACCGGTGCGTGAAGGGCAATTCGTCTGGGATTCCCTTTAGAAAATTGGCCGTTCGTTGCAGGTTCTCCACCGCTGGCTTAGTCTTGTCTAACGCGAAGGGAACCAATACTTCCTTTTGTCGTTGCAAGCGAGGTAGCCAGAAGTTATCTTCCAGGGTAACTTCATTGAAGGGTACGGGGGTTAAAATTTCTTGCCCTTGGATTGTTAGTAATGATAGTGATATGGAGATGAATATCATTATCAAATGACTTTTTTTCATGATGCATGTATGATAAATTATTTCTATTTTGTAAATATAGTGATTTCTGTCAATTCAATGAGAAATTTATCAATAACTTGCATTTTTATATTTCCTTGTAGTTTTCTCGTCTTGAGTGGGTGGTGAGGACATAAGCCCCAGGATCACGATCCTGCGGTATAAAGGGTCGGTTCAAAAATATGGGGTCTTCTTTATATAGAGTGAAACCAGGAATGTTTTAAAAGTTGCTAAATATCAATTCAAGTTTCAAATTTCCTTCTCGTTTATCCAGCACCGCCGCGGTAGGCCACATCTGATTGTGGATGGCAGTCAATACCTGACTGCCAGAAGAGTAATAGCTGCTTTGGGTGGTAGTAAAAGTGGCATCTACCGGAATCAGGTAGTAGGTTAAATCGAATGGCTCACCTTTGCTCTCTTGGTTGTAGTAATTGATCATCGTGGAGATGTTATTAAACTTGTAGGAGTAGGTGGTGGCATCGAACTGATCTGAAAGGAAGCTGGTGATGTTATCGACAAGTTTTCGTTGTTCAAAGAAACCCTCTAACGAGTCCTTGTTCACGAGTAATAGGTAGTTCGGTGGGTTTAACTTTACCATTGGGTCTTCCGACGTTTCAGGCATCGCGTATATAGTGAAGTTGGCCAAGTTTAAAGCTTGTGATTTCAACTTGTCGTGGATCTCTGGATCCGAAAGCGGGAAGATAATTTCGGTGTTCACACCAGCCGGACTTTTAACGTAAGTATGCGTTGTATTGTTTTCATCCAATAACTGGTCGTTCTTGTTCTCTATATAATTAAGCTGAGTCACCTCTGGGGTGATATTTAACCGGAATGCATCGGTACGAATAGTGTCGCTCCCATCCGACGCGCCCCCTTTGTCCGTGTAATGATAATGCGCGTAAAGCGAGGTCAGGTTCACACTGAGTATCGTGCTATTACCAAAGCTCGTGGTAAAATAAAGTCCGGGAAAATATTCCCTAAAAGTATCCGCGTCCGCGAGTTGCCCATGACCGGGCTTCTTGTATTCAGTAAGGAAGTTTTCACCTATTTCGAGGGGTAACTTCACGCTGATATCATACACCCGATACGTTTCGGTGGTATAACCCGACGAATAGGTCTCTGTTCGATAAGTGGAGTTTTTGCCGGTGAATAGTTGAGATCCAAGCGGGGCCGACATATCGGCATAATCCTTTGGATCGATATGGGTGTAGTCGCTTGTTCCCTTTAGTGATTCCGTTACCTCGTAGACGGACAATCGCATGGGAGCCAATGAGTCACCCATGATCGTGGTATAGGATACTACTGCTCTCACGGAATCAATCACGGCGCCTTCCTTAAACCCTGTTCCCGTTGAGAGATAAAATTCGCCGATAAATTCCGATTTGATGGAACCAAATACCGGATCAATATACTCGCCTAACACGGGATATTTGGTTTTGGAAAACATGGAATCAACTTGTATAGTGCGTGCTTGTAACTGTAACGTGTCAATACCCACGGCAAGACGGTCTTTTTCGGGCTGGATAGAGAATCCTACCTGATCAAGATTGTCGTTGCACGATAGGATAAGAGTAGCGACAAAGGTTACTAAAAGTGTTTTATATAAGGGTTTTAGCTTCATTTGTTTCGAAAAATTTGTTTTTAAGCTCACAAATATCTAAAAAAAATATGTCACTAGAAAACCCGCTTCGCTCTTTCTCCATTTTTTTAATGATATTTGTGCATCATCCAGAAAAAAAAGAGTTCGTTAAGGCATTTCGTGCACTCTAGCTCCCAATCTTTTCGTAGAATGAGTTGATTTCCTCAGCGTATTTATCGAAGTCGGCGTCGTAAGGAAGCATTGGAGTCTTCTGCTCTTCTAAATACTCCACGACGTGTGAGTTGATATTTTCGCTGCCCAAGATAATCCCATCCGAAAAATCGATGGCCAATTTCATCAAGTTTTGATAGTCCATTGTACCCCTCTCTTTTACTTTCTTTATTTCAGGATCACCGATCCCGTCAAAACGCAGTTTATCGGCGGTACTCAAATTGAAGGGCTTTTTCATATCTTCGTCGTAGAGTGAGTAAACCACTTTGGCATCCTTGAAACATGGGTCATCGGCGTAACCTTTTTTGATGTAAAGAGGTGCCAACGCGCTGAACCATCCATGGCAGTGTACCACGTCGGGAACCCAACGTAACTTCTTGATGGTTTCCATTACACCGCGGATAAAGAAGATGCTACGTTCGTCGTTGTCGTCATACTCTTCTCCGTTCTTATCGACCAGCGTTTCCCTGTTTTGGAAGTAATCTTCGTTATCGATAAAATAGACCTGCATACGAGCAGCTTGGATAGACGCCACCTTGATGATTAACGAGTGGTCAGTATCATCGATGATGAGGTTCATTCCGGAGAGGCGGATTACTTCGTGAAGTTGGTTGCGCCGTTCATTAATATTGCCGTACTTGGGCATGAAGGCACGAATCTCTTTTCCCTTTTCCTGAATGGCCTGGGGTAGGTAACGTGAAATATTCGAAATAGGGGTTTCGTCGAGATAAGGATAAATTTCCTGTGAAATGTACAAAATTTTTTTTGGGGACATGAAGCTAATTATCTAAATTTGAGTACAAAGATAATAAAAAAAATCCACATAATTACAAAACAAAAACGCCTGTAATTTATATGTATCTCATTTATAGCAGGATGGGGTTCCTGTTGAGCTTTTTTCACTATAAAACAGCATGATATTTTCTGAATATGGGGAAAATTTAGTTGCTTTGCACTCTAAAATCAGCACGATGACAATCATAGAGACGGTCCATTCTCTTCGCGATGTTTTGCAGGGGAAACGCGACACTGGGATAACAGTAGGATTTGTCCCCACGATGGGTGCCCTTCACGAGGGGCATGCAACACTTGTAAAGCAGTGTGTGAGGGAGAACGACGTTACCGTGGTAAGCGTGTTCGTGAATCCCACGCAGTTTAATAACCCGGACGACCTGCGCCTTTATCCCCGTACACCGGAAGAAGATTGGCAGTTGCTGGAATCGATCGGTACCGATATTGTTTTTGCTCCCACGGTAGGGGAGATGTATCCCGAACCGGACAGTCGGCAATTCGATTTTGGTGAAATGGGGAAAGTAATGGAAGGGGCCTTTCGTCCCGGACATTTCAATGGGGTGGCCCAAGTGGTGAGTAAGCTGTTCGAAATCGTGCAACCCCATGTTGCCTATTTCGGGGAGAAGGATTTCCAGCAACTTGCTATCGTGAAAAAGATGGTGCAGCAGTTAAAATTACCGGTGAAAGTGATGGGAGTACCTACCGTGAGGGAATCGAGAGGGTTAGCATTGAGTAGCCGTAACCAGCGATTATCTGAAGAAGAAAAAAAGAACGCTTCCTCGATTTACCGGATTCTCAGTGAAAGTGTTTTTCTAATGAGCCAAAAGAGTCCAAATGAGGTTTCCTCATGGGTAAAAGAAGCTATAAACAATGTTCCTGGGTTACGTGTTGAGTATTTTGTGATCGCGGACGCGTATTCGCTCCAACCTATCTCTAACTGGAAAGAAGCGGACGAGGTAATCGGTTGTACGGCCGTTTATTGCGGTGATGTGCGGCTGATTGATAATATAAGATACAAGTAAGTTTATGTGGGTAGAAGTATTAAAATCGAAAATACACAGGGCCACGGTGACCGATGCCGACCTGAATTACGAGGGCAGCATAACAATCGACGAAGATTTGCTGGATGCAGCGGGTATGTTCGTGCACGAAAAGGTGGCCGTGGTGAATAATAATAACGGCGAACGGTTCGAAACATATATCATCCGAGGGGAGCGCGGTTCAGGTACGGTGTGCCTGAACGGGGCCGCGGCGCGCAAAGTACAACGCGGCGATATCATCATTATCATGAGTTACGGGTATCTTCCGTTGGAAGAGGCAAAAGCGTATGAGCCTACCGTGATAAATCTTGATGGGCGTACGAACCGAGTAAAAAGCTAATTCCTCGCTATTGGTATTTGAGGCTACCCTCCAGGTCCGGCTGGCCTTATAGGGAGAGTGTCTCGAAATAATAGGATATAAACCGTCGGTTGGTTTTCAATTGGCGGTTTTTTTAGTTGACAGACGTGTATTCCAACAGGAACATTCTAAAAATTAGCACACCTATTCTTCTGAGTTTGTTAGCTCAGAACCTTATTCAGGTGATCGATACTGCCTTTCTTGGAAGGGTGGGAGAGGTTGAATTGGGTGCCTCCGCGTTGGCCGGGATAATTTACATTGCACTCTATACCATAGGTTTCGGGTTTAGCATGGGGAGCCAAATCCTGATCGGTAGGCGCAATGGTGAAGGCAATTATCATAAGATTGGCGATCTGGTTATGCAGGGGGCACTGTTCCTGTTTGTTCCCGCGTTGCTACTGATTCCATTGCTTCGCTACGGGGCCGTGCATTGGTTGCCGGCCCTATTCGAGTCGGCAGACGTAAGCCGAGCGGTTACCGAGTACTTGGAATGGCGCTTTTTTGGAATCGTCTTCGCGTTCGTGAACCTTATGTTTCGCGCTTTTTACATTGGAATCGCGCGTACAAAAGTGCTTACGGTGAACGCGCTTGTCATGGCCGGTGTGAACGTGGTGTTCGATTATGGCCTTATTTTTGGTAAATTGGGTATGCCGGAGATGGGGATCGGGGGGGCAGGCCTCGCTTCGGTGATAGCAGAGCTCTCTTCAACCCTCTTCTTTTTTATCTATACCCGAAAGACCGTTGATCTCGTGAAATATGGGTTTGGAAAGATTCGTTTTCAGTGGGCGGTTGTTAAAAGCGTGCTTGACCTCTCTATCTTTATGATGGTTCAATATTTACTCTCCATCGTTACATGGATGCTTTTCTTCGTGTTTATCGAAAACTACATGGGAGAGAGGCCTTTGGCAGTAACGAACATCGTGCGTAGTTTTTATACCATATTCACCATCCCTTCGCACGCGGTGGGTTCAAGTACCAGCACCATGGTGAGCAATACCATTGGAGCGGGCAAAACAGAGGAGATCCCTGGCTTGATAAGGCGATTGTCGCTGATCAGCTTGGGAGCCATGGCGGTGGTCATTCTGGTCGTCTCTATTTTCACGCGACTTATGATTCATATTTACACCAACGACCCCGTTATCATCCAGGAGACGGTGGCTCCTCTTTACGTGATGATCTCCTCTCTGCCTTTATACGGAATTGGAACCGTCCTCTTCAGCGCGGTATCGGGTACCGGGAATACCCGTGCAGCACTTAGGTTCGAACTTGTGACCTTGGCTTTTTACGTCTCCTACATGTGGTTCGTGATCGTGCATATGCGCTACTCCGTGACTGTCGCGTGGACTACTGAACATGTTTATTGGTTCTTTCTCTCTTTCTTTTCTTTTATCTATCTTCGTAGTGGTAAATGGAGAGATCGCGAGATTTAATAGATAGTTAGGACACTATTCCAATAACTATGCAGGCTGGCTAACCCTTCTGTATAGTAGTTTACGAGATGGTTTAGGAGAGAATGGATTTATGCGTATCTTTACGTTTTGAAGCGGACGTACAAATTTTAATGTACCGATAAGCTCAGGTTCCAACGTGTGTGTTAACATTAATGCTAACGTGTTTGTCAATGTGAAAGTGTCAATGAAATCAACAAAGAGGCCAATCAACAAATGATATGCTAAAGAGGTTAGAAATACTGTTGTTTATGGCTACCCTCTGCTCCTTGCCAGCGCTTAACGGGCAGGAGTACCGATGGAGGGTAGGGTTCGACTACTTCTTCGATAATACCGAATACGCCAAGTCGTCGTTTATCGATTCCGAAACAATGAACGGTGTTTGGGTGAGCCCTGTGGGAAGCATCGTGTGGGATGGGCGTCACTCCCTGCACGCGGGCGTGAACCTATTGAAAATTCCCGGCATGCAAAAAGCGATCGATAAAACCGACGTGACCGCGTATTATCAGTATCAAACGCCTTGTGTTCTATTTCGTGCCGGTTCATTTTCCCGTGATGAGGTGCTGAGCAATTACAACACGTTCTTTTTTAAGGACTCCATCAATAATTTTATACCGTTGATGCAGGGCGTTTTTTTTCAGGTGGGAAATAGTGATAACTTCTTCAACGCGTGGTTCGATAGAACCGGTTACGCCACCCCCGAAACACGGGAGAGCTTTTTCGTGGGGCTGTCGGGAAGAGTATCTAAAAACCTGTTTTTTGCCGATTTTCAATCTTATATGTTTCACTACTCGGGCACCCATCCCGCCACTCCCGGAATGGGAGTAAGCGAAAACATGCAACTACAGGCATCTATCGGATTGCAATTTGCCCACCCGAACGGTTTCAGGGGAATAGCTTCCGTGGGTACGCTGATGGGCTACGAGAGAGATCGCCGCTATGAGGGAGAGCTATACAAGCCGGTCGGTTTCACGGCAAAAGTCGATGCAGAATACCGGGGTGTCGGGGTGAAGAATAGCCTCTATATCGGCGATAAACGAATGCGGCTGGCAGATACGTTTGGCGGCAACCTGTATTGGGGAACTCAGTTCTTGCAAGCGGGAAATTATCTAAAAAACGAATGGTACGTGCGCCTTATCGAGTCGGATCGGGCAAAAGCCAGCTTCAACTGTAACCTCCATTTCTCCGAAGGAAGCATCCTGTTTCAACAAATGCTTTCGGTTTCGGTCGCGATTGGTGATCTTCCCCGTGACGAAAAAAAGGGAACCTCCTTCCCGTGGATGAATATTTTTAAATAAACATGTGATCTATGAAAAATCCACAAGAACAGATAGAAACGCTTCGTAAACAATTACACGAACATAATTATAATTATTACGTGTTATCGCGGCCTGTTATATCCGATTTCGAGTTCGATAGAATGATGAAAGAGTTGATGGAACTGGAAGCGGCACATCCGGAGTATCACGACCCAAATTCTCCATCGGTGCGCGTGGGGAGCGATATCAGTAACCGGTTCACGCAAATAGCGCATCGTTTTCCGATGCTCTCCCTCCAAAACACCTATTCTGAAGGGGAGGTCGCTGAATTTTTTAACCGGGTGCAACGAGCGTTAAACGAGGAGTTCGCGATCGTGGGAGAGCTGAAATACGACGGTACCTCGATTTCTCTCGTGTATGAGAACGGGCGGTTGACACGGGCCGTTACCCGGGGTGATGGGAGCAAGGGGGACGATGTTACTGCCAACGTGCGAACCATCCGGAACGTGCCGTTAATTTTGAAGGGCGACGATATGCCGGCTTACTTGGAAGCGAGAGGAGAGATTGTGATGCCTTGGAGCTCGTTCGAAGCACTCAACGCCGAACGAGCCGAACAGGGCGAACAGCTGTTCGCGAATCCGAGGAACGCGACATCGGGAACGATGAAGTTGCTGGATTCACGGGTAGTGGCTTCACGGGGATTGGAGTCCTATATTTTTAATATCACGGCCGATCCGATGCCCACGCGTAGCCATTACGAAAACATGACGCGTGCCAAGCAATGGGGACTGAATGTTTCACCAGCGATGAGAAAATGCAACAGCTTGGAAGAGGTAGTCGATTTTCTACGATGGTGCGATAAGGAGCGCGAGAATTTGCCAGTGATGACCGATGGTGTAGTTTTAAAGGTGGACGCTCTCTCGCAGCAGCGAAACCTTGGGGCTACCTCCAAGTTCCCCCGGTGGTCCATTGCCTACAAGTTCGACGCGGAGCAGGCCGTTACCCGTTTAGAGTCGGTTTCGTACCAGGTCGGCCGCACGGGGGCGGTCACGCCGGTGGCTAACCTCGAGCCGGTGCTGCTGTCAGGGACAACCGTTAAGCGTGCCTCGCTCTACAACGAGGATGCCATCGAGGCATTGGACCTCCATATCGGCGATATGGTCTACGTGGAAAAAGGGGGAGAGATTATTCCGAAGATCACCGGGGTGGATACAGAAGCCCGCTTTTTGTTGGGTGACAAGATCACTTTTGCACGCCTATGCCCCGATTGCGGAACTCCGCTGGTGCGTAACGACGATGAGGCAGTCCATTACTGTCCCAATAGCGAAGGGTGCCCTCCCCAAATAAAAGGACGTATCGAGCATTTCGTGAGCCGTCGTGCCATGGATATCACCATCGGCCCCGAAACCATATCGCTCCTCTATGATAAGGAGCTGATACGCGATGCCTCGGACCTCTACCTGTTGCGCTTCGAGGACTTGGTCAACTTGGAGCGTTGGGGTGAGACAAGCGCGAACAACTTGATAAAAAGCATCGATATGTCACGTTCTGTTCCCTACGAGCGGGTGCTGTTCGCGTTGGGAATCCGATTCGTGGGAGAGACGGTTGCACGGAAGTTGGCACAAGCATTTCCTGATATCGACCAGTTGACACGGGCAACCGAGGAACAATTAATGGCAGTGGATGAGATCGGTGAGCGTATCGCGCGGAGCGTGACCGATTTCTTTGGACATCCAGAGAGCATCGACTTTGTAAAGCGATTACAGCAACATGGCCTTCAGTTTTCATTAAGCGAGGAGTTATTATCGGAACGAACGAATAAATTGGAAGGGTTAACCATCGTGATTAGTGGAACCTTCGATCTTCACTCGCGTGATGAATACAAGGCGATGATCCTGCAAAATGGTGGGAAGAACAGCGGTTCGGTATCGAAGAACACCGATTATATACTGGCAGGGAATAACATGGGGCCGGCCAAACTGGAAAAAGCCAAGAAGCTGGGCATTAAAATTATCGACGAGAAAGCCTTCTTGGAAATGTTGAAGCCTGGGAATGGGGGTTAATCGCTCATCGAAAAGCTGTGTGATCCAATGTGGTGCCCGTCGGCGAATATATCGGCTTGATAGGTTCCTGGCATCAAGAACTCCTCGATATCCCAGTACATGGTGACCGGGATCTCCTCGCCTCCATATTCCACTATACGGCGCATGGAGTAGAGAATATCACTGTTCTCGTAGGGGAACGTGTTGGAGGGGCTCTTGGAAAGCACCGATCCGTCGGGTGTCATAATACGCACGTAGATGGCGCGTTCTCCCGGTTCCGCGGTGATGTTGCGGGCGACCGTGAAAGTGACCACGAATTGGGTACTGCGGCTTAAGCGGGTTTGATCTCTTCCTCTATCGTTCACCGCTTTGGCACCTATGTTAGTGGCTACCAGCTGGGCCGCGAGCGATACTTTTTCGGAAAGTTGCTCCCGCTCTTGGGATACCTGTCTCAGGGTTTGGGTAGTACGCTTGTATTGATCCGTAATCTGTCGGTTTTCGGCGCGCAATTCCTCATTTAGTCGGTTCAAGGAGTCGATCTGTTGCACGTAGGAGCGTAAAATTCTGCGCAAGGTTGCTAACTCGTCAGTGAGTCGTTTAATTTCAGCTTTGTCGGTCGCGCTGGTCATGCGTAGCTCCTCCTGAAGACGTTGAACTTTAGCCTGCTCATTTTCCAACTTGTATAGCAACGAATCGTTCTGGACACTAAACTTGAATCCTTCGTACTGAAGCGAAATGGCTTCGTACTCGTCCTCCAAATCTTGTTTGTCCAGCACGAACTGCTCCTGCATCTCGCTCATTTGCCGGTTCCTGGTAACCAAGAATCCGATGAGGATGGCCAGTACGATAGCCAGCACGCCAATGACGGCAATGAGTTGGGGAGTTCGTTCCTTAAAGTCTATTTTCATCTACGTAGCTATTTTCAATCGTCGGCAAAAATACAGGTTTTCACCCTAAAAGCCAATGTTTAACCCCGCTTTTTTGTTAATTTAAGAAATGAGTAGAGGAGGTTCACTGGTGGCATGATTTTATAGCATGGCTTACCTGAGACTGTAGTTTGATCAATCGTGTTCAGGGATCTTGTTCCATTAAAAAATCGATAGCTTTGTTTTCGTGGTAAACTCCTCTAAGAATAGCATTCCCTTGTAAGAGTTTCCCTTCTTATTGAGTCGGGGGCTCCATACCGCGATGCTGTACCTTTCCGGATGTACTGCCACGATGCCCCCTCCCACGCCGCTCTTACCCGGCAAGCCCACTTTGAAAGTGAATTGGCCGGCTTCGTCGTAGAAGCCGCATGTCTGCATAAGCGCGTTGGTTCTTTTCGTGCGGCTGGGAGAGAGTATACGCTCGCCGGTGTGGGGGACTACCCCGTTATTGGCAAGAAACAAGAACGATTCAGACAGCTCCCTGCAACTCATCTCGATGGAACAGATGTGAAAGTAAAGATCCATCACCTCGTCGATATCATTGCGAATGTTACCAAACGATTTCATAAGGTTGACCAAGGCAAAATTTCGAAACCCCGTATCTCTTTCCGATTGGGCTACCTTGGTATTGTAATCGATGGTGAAGTTATTCGACAAACGACGTGTGAATGAAAGTACATGCTCTTTGGGGGAAGGGAGCTCGCTCACGAGGATATCGCACACCACGATGGCCCCGGCATTAATAAAGGGGTTGCGAGGAATTCCCCTGTCGTGTTCCAGCTGCACCAAGGAGTTAAACGGGGTTCCGGCGGGTTCTAAATCCATTCGTTTCCAGATATCACTTTTTATCTTAGAATAGGCAAGCACGAAAGCAAAAACCTTGGCGATGCTTTGGATAGAAAAGCGCTTCTCCGCGTCCCCGAACGCGTAACTCTCGCCGGTGATGGTGGAGAGATGTACTCCAAATTGATCGGGGTTCACGTGGGCTAATTCAGGAATGTAATCGGCCACGTGTCCCGTGTCTTCTAACGATTTAAGCTCTTGGTAAATTTCGTGAAAGATGGTTTCGTATTGCATCGTACAGAAAAAATAAGTTCATTAAAGTTGCTATTTCATTAAGTCGGGATCCTACAGGGAGCACTTTTTGGCGTGAAAGCTACTCCCACGGTTTCAAAGATACATAAAAGAGTGCTTTCATTGCCGCTTTGGGCCATTTTTATTATCTTTAATCTCTCAAATTTAGAAACCTGCAAAGAAAGTAAAAAGATAATGAAGAAACTGTTTTTATACCTGTTGTTGAGTTTTTCCTTCGTGTGGAATAGCACTGCTGATGAAGGAATGTGGATGCTTCATCTGCTGGAACAGCAGAAACTATCGGAGATGAAAGCATTGGGATTGCAGTTAGAAGCGCACGATATCTATAGCCCTGACGCGACTTCGCTGAAAGACGCGGTGGTACAGTTCGGAAGAGGATGCACGGGAGAGATAATCTCCTCGGAAGGGCTGGTGCTTACCAATCACCATTGCGGTTATGGTCAGATTCAAAACCACAGCTCTTTGGAAAACAATTACCTCGATGATGGCTTTTGGGCGATGACACGAGCGGAGGAGTTGCCAAATCCCGGGTTAACAGTGACGTTTATCGACTCGATGGAAGAGGTGACGGAGTGGGTGAAAGGATGTTTAGAAAGGGATAAGGAAAAGGATACCGAAGGCCTCTTTTTCTTGTCTCCAGCCTATCTGAATCAACTTGCCCGAGAGAAAGTAGAGGCGGAATTTCTTAACATTGCCGGCACCGCGGTAGAGATCAAGCCCTTTTTTAACGGCAACCAGTATTACCTGTTCAGGAAGAAAATCTATTCAGACGTGCGGTTGGTGGGAGCTCCGCCAAGCTCCATAGGCAAATTTGGGGCAGATACCGATAATTGGGCATGGCCTCGCCACACGGGCGACTTTGCCCTTTTTCGTATTTATGCCGATAAAGAGGGAAACCCGGCGGGATATTCACCCGATAATGTGCCATTGAGGCCAAAGCGGTGGCTTACTTTATCCACGAAAGGAGTAGAAGAGAATGATTTCGCGATGATGCTGGGGTTTCCGGGAACAACCCACAAGTATTATACATCGTGGGAAGTGGCCGAACGAAGGGATATTGATAACAGCGTCCGGATTCGAATGAGGGAGGTGCGCCAGAAAGCCATGCTGGAGGAGATGTTGAACGATCCCGCGGTGAAGATCCAATACGCGGCGAAGTATTCCGGTTCCACGAATGCCTATAAAAACGCTATCGGGACCAACTGGGCAATCGACCTGCGTGACTTCGAAAACGTAAAGCGAGAGCAACAAAACCGCTTGCTGGAGTGGGCAAAACAACACAACCAACCACGTTACCGGGAAGCGTTGCAGATGATAGAGAGCGTGGTGAAAGAGCGTTCAGGCCTGCGTTACCGAAGCTGGATGCTGAATGAGGGTGTCCTTCGTGGGATAGAGTTTGCTAATGTGCCGCGACAGGGATGGGAGATGTTGGTGCTAATGGCAGAGAATGAGAATCCCGAAGAGATTGAAACTGTTGCGCGACAGTTGTTGGATGATTATAATCAATTTGCAGATAAAGATTACAATGCCGATGTGGATAGGAGGGTGTCCATCGCGATGCTTAACGAATACGTGAAACTGGTGGAGAGAGAAAAACAACCCTCATTTTTCGAAAATATTTTCTCCCAATTTGATGGGGATGTGGAGGCATTCGTGAACTATATTTTCGATCGCTCTCTTTTTGGGAATAGCGAGAATTTTAACCGGTTCGCGTCCGACCCGACGGCATACTTGGCCAATGAAGAGAATATTGTTCGTTTATTAACCGATCCGATGTTTCTGTTTGCCCATTCGGTAGCCGAAGAAGCTGTCTCGCTCATTACTCAATTGGAAAAATATGGAGTGTCTTTTTCATCAGCGCGCCGGACCTACTTGGAGGGAATCCTCGCCATGGATGACCCCTACACGCATTTTCCCGATGCTAACCTAACCCTCCGCCTGACGTATGGGCAGGTAAAAGGGTACTACCCGCGCGATGCAGTATACTACGCGCATCAAACCACGTTGGAAGGTGTAATGGAAAAAGAGGACCCGGAGAACTGGGAGTTCGTGGTACCGGAACAATTGAAGATACTCCACGAAAAAAATGATTACGGTAACTATGCGCTGGAGGATGGGCGTATGCCAGTCAACTTCGCGGCCACCACGCATACCACCGGAGGAAACTCGGGCAGCCCGGTACTCAATAGCAGGGGAGAATTGATTGGTATTAACTTCGATCGGAACTGGGAAGGGGTGGGAGGAGATATACAATACCTGCCCGATTACCAACGAAGCATCATCGTGGATATCCGGTACGTTCTTTTCTTGATCGATCGGTTCGCTAAGGCCTCTCACCTAATAAAGGAGATGGAGTTGAATTAAAAGGAACCCGAGCAACAATAATGTAAAGATGGAGTAAAGTGTTATAAATTGAAATTAACTGGGAAAAACCGCTTTGAAAAATCAACAATCTATCTAAAAAAGTGTTATATCAAATATAGGGTATTTACTTTTAAATAATCAAAGTCATGAAAGCAACGGTTGGTATTTTAATACTTATCAGCGTACTTACCTTCACCACTGGGTGCGGGATGTATCGATCTGGTAAAGGCGGAGAGTTAGGGAATGGAATTATCGGATTATGGGAGGTGAAAGCAATTCATAATAGTAACGAGTCGGGCTATACAGAGACGTCTCCTGGAATGTTTAAAATGGTGTTTCCTAATGGAGAGTTCATGAACTTTATGTCGACCGACAAGGGGGCGATCATCACGGTAGATGGAACGTACAAGTTGCAAGGTAACGTCTACACGGAAGAGATCGTGAACTCTTTTAACAAGAGCCAGGAAGGAAAAGACAACCCACTTCAATTAAAATTGTCGCATGAGAACTTCATGTACTTGCGTTGGTTCCAACCGATCGATGAGTTTGGTGTGGCCCAGAATCGATGGATAGAAGAGATATGGCAACGAGTACGTATCGAAGACCTAGAGGTAAGCAACGTGGATCTGCGGCAAGAACTCAGGCAGCTTTTGGATAACGATGAAGTCATTAAGAAGATAATTGATTAAATTTCACAGTTTTTTTTATCACATGATATCCCTTATGGAATTTTTAAGTTTAAAGTAGCACAAGGGAGTATTTCCCTCTAAGGAGGTTCAAAAAGTAAAAGGCGGCCCCTGATGGAGTCGCCTTTGATCTCTTTTGTAACGGAAAACTACAGTTTTTGCAGTGCCCCGTCGAGGTCTGCTTTAATGTCATTGATATGTTCAATCCCGAGCGAAATACGAAGGAGATTAGGGTAGACTCCTGCCGCAACCTGTGCTTCATTAGAGAGTTGCTGGTGCGTGGTGCTCGCGGGATGAATTATAAGTGTTTTGGCATCTCCCACGTTAGCGAGATGGCTAATCATCGAGAGGCTATCGATGATTTTCGCGGTCTGCTCCACATCCCCTTTCACGAAGAAGGAAAGTACACCTCCAAAACCTCCGTTCTTGAGATATTTTTTTGCAAGAGCGTGGTACTTATTGCTCTCCAATCCCGGGTAGTTTACGCGTTCTACCTTGGGGTGACTTTCCAGCCAACGGGCCAGCTCTAGCGCGTTTTCGTTTGTCCGCTCAGAGCGCAGCGACAATGTCTCTATCCCTTGGAGTAACAGGAATGAATTGAATGGACTATTTACGGGTCCCATATCGCGTAAACCTTCCACTCTACAGCGGATCGCGAAGGCAATATTACCGAACGGAGATTGGTCGCCAAAGACCTCCCAGAAGTTTAACCCGTGATACCCCTCAGAGGGTTCGCTGAACATAGGGAATTTCCCGTTACCCCAGTTGAAGTTTCCACCGTCGATGATCACACCGCCCATCGAGGTACCATGGCCTCCGATCCATTTAGTAGCCGAATGCACCACCACGTTGGCTCCCCACTCAATCGGGTTGAAAAGATATCCCCCCTGCCCGAAGGTGTTGTCCACGACTAGTGGGATGCCATTATCACGTGCCACATTTGCAATTGCCTCAAAATCGGGGATATTGTATTCAGGATTCCCGATGGTCTCAAGGTAAATCGCTTTCGTGCGGTCGTTAATAAGTGAAGCAATACTGTCTACCTTGTCCCCGTCGGCAAAACGCACTTCAATGCCCAAGCGCGCAAACGACACCTTGAACTGGTTATATGTGCCTCCATAAAGAAACGAAGAAGAGACAATATTATCTCCCGCGGAAGCTAAGTTGTGAATGGCAATGAACTGTGCAGCTTGCCCCGACGAAGTAGCCACGGCGGCAACGCCTCCCTCAAGGGCCGCCATCCGTTTCTCAAAAACGTCCGTCGTGGGGTTTTGTAAACGGGTATAGATGTTTCCGAATTCTCTTAATCCAAATAAGTTAGCACCATGTTCTGCACTCTTGAATGCATACGCTGTTGTTTGATACAGGGGAACCGCTCTTGCACCGGTGGTGGGATCGGGCTCCTGCCCCGCGTGAACTTGCAGGGTTTCAAAATGTTTTTTTTTCATCTTTTCCAAAATTAATTTTCTATAACAATAAAGGAAATAACGGAAAAATGATCTGTTTTGTTCTAAATAGCCGTTAAATTAACAATTATTCCGCGAACAATCTGCTGCGAGCTACCATGCAAGCCCCGATAATGCCCGCTTTGTTTTTAAGTTTCGATGACACGATACGGGAATCCTTATTGACCAGGTTAAGGGAGTACTTGCGAATAGAGTTACGTATCGGGAGTACTATAAATCCTTCTGTTTCGGCTATCTGTCCTCCAATTACTAACAGTTCGGGATTGAAGATATTAATGAGTCCAGCGATGTACTTGCCCAGTATATTACCTACCTCCTCCACGATTTCGATGCAAAGAGGATCTTCCATGTTGGTGGCTTTGATGATATCTGTTAAGGTTAGGTCTTTTATGTTACTCACTTGCTCGGTGAGGATGGTGCTCTCTCCTTTGGCAATCCGCTCAAGAACAATTCTATGGATCGCGGACCCAGAAGCCTCGGTTTCAAGGCATCCTTTTTTCCCGCAATGGCAAAGAATCTCATTGTCGAAAATGGGAAAATGGCCAAATTCACCCGAGAATCCTGATTTCCCGTAATAGGGCTTCCCGTCGATAATAATACCGATGCCAAGTCCCCAAGAGATGTTCACGAAAATTACATTTTGCTCGCCCTCTACCGCCCCTTTCATGTATTCTCCAAAAGCCATGGCCCGGGTGTCGTTATCGATACCCACGTTGTAATTTAGCTTCTTTGATAGGGTTTCCGTAAGGGGTATTTCGCTAAAATAGAAGCTACTATAACTATAACCCGATTCCGGGTTTACTCTACCCGGTATATTAAGGTTTATATTGAATATCTTCTTCTTGTAGTCGCCCGTCTTGTTGATGAAATTTTGGATGTGGCTGCATAATAAATCAAGTGATTCTGTCGTGTTCTCGTACGTGTAAGAAATGCCCATCAGATGGTTCACGATGTTTCCGGTGAAATCCATCAGGGCAAGGTTCAAATGGTGGCGGGTCATATCAACTCCCACGAAGTAGGCGGAAGTAGGATTTAACCCATATACAATGGGGTGTCTCCCCCCCGGTGTATGCACTTTTCCAAACTCGGTGATTAACCCTTGTTCTTTCAATTCTGTTATGAACTTAGTAACGGTAGGGACACTTAAGTCGAGCCCCTTTGACAGCTCGGCAATGGTGTCATTACCCATGGAAATAAAGTGATTAATGATATCCTTCTTGATCAGTATATTTTTCGGACTCTTCTCGTTTTTTACAAAAAAATTCTTTACCATGATTGCGTGTATTATACCAATGAATGCGACGTGTTAACGGGTTATTACTGTCCGTGCATTGTCTGTTATTTTTCGCGTATGTCGTTGTTTCACACGGAATGACAAATGTAATAATAAATATATTAAACTAAAGTCACAAACTTACAAAATATTTTGAATAACAGGAAATGAATCCACTTTGAATCGAGTTTACATCAAATATTCGTTGTTTTTTGTGATTTTTAATATCTTTGTATCGTTCGACTAACAGATACCAGAAACGTTTGACACATCGAACATGAAATGAACATTTCTAAACGCGATAATATAGAGGCTAATTGTACAGTAAATTATTAGCAAATACAATCTAATAACAAAAAAATGAATTGATATGAATTATTTCTACCTTGTACCTGCTGCTTCGATTGTAGCATTAATCTTCGCGTATTACTTCTTTAAAAAAATGATGAAAGAGAGCGAAGGCACCGAAAAAATGAAAACAATTGCTCAATATGTTCGTGACGGGGCTATGTCGTACCTTAAACAACAATATAAGGTGGTAGCCGTGGTGTTTGTAATCCTCGCGTTTCTTTTTGCTGGCATGGCTTATTTCGGTCTTCAAAACAATTGGATGCCGTTTGCTTTTCTCACGGGTGGCTTTTTCTCCGCTTTGGCAGGCTTTTTTGGAATGAAAACAGCCACGTATGCTTCTGCCAGAACTACTAATGCTGTTAGGCGCTCCTTGAATAGTGGCCTTCAAATCGCTTTTCGATCGGGTGCAGTGATGGGGCTCGTGGTAGTTGGACTGGCACTGCTAGACATCTCACTTTGGTATCTTATCTTAGATCATTTCGTGGCGGAAGCTGACGCGGGGCATAAATTGGTGATGATCACCACAACCATGCTGACGTTTGGTATGGGAGCTTCCACTCAAGCCCTGTTTGCTCGCGTGGGAGGAGGAATTTATACCAAGGCAGCGGATGTGGGAGCCGATCTTGTTGGGAAGGTTGAAGCGGGAATTCCGGAGGACGATCCGCGCAACCCCGCGACAATTGCCGATAACGTGGGCGATAACGTGGGTGATGTGGCCGGGATGGGTGCCGACCTCTACGAATCGTATTGTGGAGCTATTTTATCCACAGCAGCATTAGGGGCTGCTACTTTTATATTGAATCCCGAGATGCAGCGGAATGCCGTCTTCGCACCCATGATCATTGCCGCCGTCGGTGTGTTCCTCTCTATCCTGGGCATCTTCTTGGTGCGCACCAAAGAGAACGCGTCGGTGAAGCAACTGATGGACTCGCTGAACCGCGGGGTGAACGTGAGCGCGATCCTGATCGCCGGTTCCACGTTCGGCATCCTGTACTTGCTGGGCTTTAATAACTGGCTGGGGTTGTCCTTCTCGGTGATTGCTGGCCTGCTTGCAGGAATCATCATCGGCCAAGCCACTGAATATTTCACGTCACACTCTTATAAACCCACCAAAAATATTGCCGCGAGCGCGCAAACCGGGCCCGCCACGGTAATCATCTCCGGGATGGGGACCGGGTTTATATCCACGGCCATCCCCGTACTGACCATCGTGTTGGCCATCGTGATTTCCTACCTCTCGGCCATTCGCTTCGACGTGCAGAACATGGTTTCCGCCGGAAACCTGAGCATGGGGTTGTATGGCATCGCCATTGCCGCGGTGGGGATGCTCTCCACGTTGGGTATTACCTTGGCCACCGACGCGTACGGCCCCATTGCCGATAATGCCGGGGGGAACGCGGAGATGAGTGGTTTGGAGCCGGAAGTGCGAAAGCGCACCGACGCGCTGGACGCGTTGGGTAATACCACCGCCGCCACCGGAAAGGGTTTTGCCATTGGCTCGGCAGCGCTTACCGGATTGGCGTTGCTCGCGTCCTACATGGAAGAGATACGGATCGGGATGCTGCGCCTGGGAGATGACCTGTTGGAGTTGGCTAACGGGGAAACGGTAGAGGTGGCGAAAGCCAGTTTCGTGGACTTCATGGATTATTTTCAGGTGACGCTCATGAACCCAAAGGTATTGGCCGGTATCTTCCTCGGGTCGATGATGGCGTTCCTGTTCTGCGGCCTCACCATGAACGCCGTGGGTAGGGCCGCGCAGAAGATGGTAGACGAGGTGCGCCGCCAATTCCGCGAGATAAAGGGAATCCTTACCGGCGAGGAGACGCCCGATTACGCCCGTTGCGTGGAGATTTCCACCAAGGGCGCGCAACGAGAGATGTTATTGCCGTCGCTCTTTGCGATCATCGCGCCGGTGGTCACGGGGCTGCTGTTGGGCGTGGCTGGCGTGATGGGGCTGTTGGCGGGTGGCTTAGGATCCGGTTTCGTGCTGGCGATCTTCATGGCTAATTCCGGGGGTGCTTGGGACAACGCGAAAAAATACGTGGAGGAAGGACATTTGGGAGGTAAAGGGAGCGAGGCGCACAAGGCCACCGTGGTGGGCGACACCGTGGGTGATCCGTTTAAAGATACCTCCGGCCCGTCGCTGAATATCCTGATCAAGCTGATGAGCATGGTCGCGATCGTGATGGCCGGCCTCACCGTCTCCTGGAGCCTTTTGTAATTGGTTCCTTTTAGTGATTATTATCAATCGGCCTAGAGAGGTTTTCGATTTGATTTTGTATATTTGATGCCTCAAATTAGGAGTCAATTAATTCAAAATAACATCCAACTATGAGTTTTCTAACAAACGACAAATTAACAATTGTAGGAGCGGCCGGTATGATCGGCTCGAACATGGTGCAAACAGCTGCCATGATGCGTTTAACACCCAATATTTGTCTTTACGACCCATTTGCATTGGGTCTTGAAGGAGTGGTGGAAGAGATGCGTCACTGCGGTTTCGAGGGAGTAAACTTCACCTACTCCACTGATGTGAAAGAGGCATTCACCGGTTCCAAATACATGATATCGTCCGGCGGTGCACCCCGTAAAGATGGCATGACCCGCGAGGATCTACTCAAAGGAAACGCGGAGATTGCTGCACAATTAGGGAAAGACATCAAATCATACTGCCCCGATTTGAAGCATCTTACCGTTATTTTTAACCCGGCAGATATCACCGGCTTGGTCGCGTTGATCTATTCTGGGCTAAAACCCTCGCAAGTGACTACATTAGCGGCGTTAGACAGCACCCGTTTGCAGAGTGAATTGGCCAAGCATTTTGGCGTGGAGCAAGACAAGGTAACCGGTGCACGGACGTACGGTGGGCATGGCGAACAGATGGCTGTTTTTGCTTCTACAGCGAAAGTAGACGGTACACCTTTGACCGACTTGATCGGTACGGAGAAACTGACCAACGAAGCGTGGGCCGATCTGAAAGTACGTGTAACCAAGGGAGGTGCCAATATCATCAAGCTGCGCGGCCGTTCATCGTTCCAAAGTCCGTCTTACACCTCGGTGGAGATGATCCGCGCGACCATGGGAGGCGAAGCGTTCCGCTGGCCTTCGGGTTGCTACGTGAATATTCCCGGGTTTGAACACATCATGATGGGCATGGAAACCACGCTCGATAAAAACGGCGTTTCATTTGGCGAAGTAAAAGGCACGGATGCTGAATTAACTGAACTGAAAGTAAGTTATGGTCACTTGGTGAAGCTGCGCGACGAGGTGATCGCGATGGGCATCATCCCTTCCGTGGACCAGTGGAACAGCGTGAATCCGAATCTGTAAGTAGATTTTATGCATCAATCATCTGAGAAATGCAATTCGCGGCATATTTAATATGGAAACCGGCTCATTGAGCCGGTTTTTTTAAGTCCTTACTTGAACCATTAAAAATGTTTTGTATCTTCACTTTTTGTATGGTAATCAGTTAATCCTATCTATGTTTACACGGTTGTCTGTTTCTCTGGATAGGGAACAATAAAATTGTATTCTTATGAAACGCGTGGCTCTTAGATTTTTTATCGTGATCGCATTGTTTTATTCACAAACAATCTCTGCCCAGGTAAACACAAGCAAATTAATTGTTCGAGGATGGGTCGGTTATAGCGATTTCGGAGCAAAAGGAGATGGGAATGCCGATGATATTGATGCTATAGCTGCTACCCACGCTTTTGCAAATGAACACGGGCTAACCGTGAAGGCCGACCGAGATGCCATTTATTATATCGGAGGGAAAGATCACCCGGTAAACATCCAAACAAATACCGATTTCGGAAATGCCGCTTTCACTATTGATGATAGAGGCGTTGACAATCGGAATGCTCCTGTTTTTTCTGTAAACTCAACGCTGCAACCCGTATCACTAGAAGGGATTACCACGTTACGAAAGGGGCAAGAAAAAATCGACACGGTTCTGCCGGGAGCCGGTCTAATAACCGTTGTCGATTCGAATGTCCGGCGCTATATACGTTACGGGCCCAATCAGAATAAAGGATCCCATCAAACCGATATTTTTGTCGTAAATAAAAGAGGAGAAGTAGACAAGGATACTCCCATCATTTGGGATTTCGACCGGATTACGGAGATTACTTTTCGTCCTATCGATGATGCACCGTTGATCATTACCGGAGGGCGCTTTACTACCATTGCTAACCAAGCGGAATCAAAATACACATATTACAGCCGAGGTATAGCCGTTCGACGCTCGAACGTTGTTATTGATGGATTGGAGCACCACGTTACCGGTGAAGGAGAGACCGGAGCGCCGTATGGGGGATTTATCAATATCAGCAACAGCGCGAATGTAACGGTCAAGAACACGCTTCTAACGGGAAGGAAAGTATACCAGACCATTGGCTCGGCCGGGGTGCCGGTCTCCATGGGGAGCTATGATATTTCAGTGAATCGAGCACTGAATATCACGTTTGAAAACTGTCGGCAAACGAACGATATTCATGATCGCGCTTACTGGGGCATCATGGGCTCCAACTACTGTAAAAACCTGGTTTATGATAACTGTACTTTTTCTCGGTTCGATGCCCACATGGGAGTGGCGAACGCGACTATCCGTAACTCTACGTTGGGACATCAAGGAATAAACGCGATAGGTTCCGGCCTGTTTATCGTGGAAAACAGCACCGTCACCAGCAGGACATTTATTAACCTGCGTTCCGATTACGGGAGCACATGGCAAGGTGAATTCATGATCCGTGATTGTGTTTTTGTCCCAACCGGTATCGCGAGCGGAAGTGTAAGTTTGATAGGTGGATATAATAACGGTCAACACGACTTTGGATATACTTGTTATATGCCCGCGCGAATCACTATTGATGGCCTTCGAATAGAGGATGCAGATCACCCCGTGCAATACGCGGGAGCCGCTATCTTCTCAAATTTCAACCGAGAAAGGATAGACAGTACCCACGTAGAAAAGTATCCATATATTTTAACTAAGGTAGTAATTCTGGAAAATATAACCACTTCGAGTGGTAAGCCTTTGAGAATTAGTGATAATGTGTTCATGTTTAACGATGTCGTAATTCATTGAAATTCGGGGCACTGTTTCTGTTTAAAGGTTCAAGCAAGTTGACTTAATGAACAATATAACCCTTTATCCGTTCTGAGAGATGTGCACTGTCAAACTTAGTTAAAAAGTGCGCGGGTAGTTATATTTATTCATTTAAGATCACAGCTATGAAGAAAATCTTGTTTGCAGTATTGCTGCTAATGGGTACGTCCTACTATGTTCAAGCGCAAGAACATCAAGTGAGCGTGGGGTTTGGTGCCCCCTCCTCCAACCATATAGCCGACCTGTTTTTCACGGTGGCGAAAAATTTAATAACCGGATTGGCGGGTAGTGGAACAGAGTTAGAGAACAAACAGTCGCTGGGTGAATTCAGGGCCGGATATGCCTATTACCCCACGGAACGAGTGTCGGTAGGAGCCACGGTTTCCATACTACAGACTACATCCGATGCGGTTCGGAGTGGAACATCCTCGGGTGAGTACACTACAAGGTATTTGACCTTTGCCGCGGAGGGAACCTATAATTACCTGACGAGAGAGAGTTTCAGGCTCTACGGTTTGATTGGCGCGGGGGTGACGAATCTGAACGCGAGTTATACCGGACAAGGGCAGAATGAAAGAGACAACGCGAATGCTTTCAACTTCCACGTGAGCCCCATCGGTGCTGCCTTTGGAAGACAGTTTGGTGGAACCGCCGAAGTGGGATTCGGTTACCGAGGCATCGTTTCCCTGGGCTTGTTCTATAAGTTTTAACTCCAGATCACCGCGAGCGAATCTCTCTAACCATCATGTAAGGGCCGTGTATCATGCTTATGATCACGGCCTTTTATAAATTGCGTGCTGTCGTAATGATTATATTAACAGGCTGTTATCGTGTCTATAGCGTGTTGGTTTCATTTAGTGGACTAGTGAGATAGATCGCAATGCACGTGTTGAGAAGACCAATAAGGTAGGGGATAGATAGCTAAGCTGGGTTTATTTTTAGGGTTGAATAGGAAGGAATAATTTCGTATCTTTGGAGATGGAATTTTAATTCCCTTGCTTTTCAAGTTCCGTATCACTTATGTCCAGTGAAAGATCAATGCAAATTAAACTAGAAAAACTCAAGTATCAGGAAGTTGCCATTCAGTCGGTTGTAAATGTATTTGAAGGCAATGTGAAGAACACCTTTGATAACGCGTGTTTTGATGGGATTCGTTCCAATATCTGCTCTTTGTCCGATAAACAGATTTCTAACAATATCAACGCAGTAGTCAATGAGAACGGGATTGATGAGAAAGCTGTAAAAAGTACGCGAGAAAGAGAATTGACGATCGAAATGGAAACCGGTACGGGAAAAACACTGGTGTATATAAAAACCATCTACGAACTTTTTTATCATTACGGGTTTACAAAATTCATTATTTTAGTTCCTTCTATCGCTATTCGGCAGGGTGTTTTGAAAACACTGAAAACGTTTGAAAAACAACTGGAGGGGATCTACGGTTTTACTCCAAAGTTTACCGAGTATGACAGTAAAAAGTTAAGCCGTGTGGTGAGCTTTATCGAAGAGCAACACCCACAAATACTGGTTATGACACTGGCCTCGTTTAACTCCGAGGATAAAATCCTAAATCAATCAAAACGGGAAGACCTGTTTGCCAATATCCCTTTTATTGAAGCCATTGGTAGAACGAATCCGATTATCGTGATGGATGAGCCTCAAGAAGGAATGGATACGGCGAACTCGGTAAAACAGATTGGCAAGCTTAACCCGCTGTTCAAAATACGCTACTCTGCCACGCATAAAGTGGTGAAAAATAGGATCTATCGCCTTACCCCTTATGATAGCTACAAACAGGGGTTGGTAAAGAAAATTGAGGTGTTGACCGTTACGGAGAAGAATGATGAGGCAACGCTCAAGTTAGAATTAACCCAAATACAAAACGGAAAGAATCAAATCAAAGCCAAGATTAAAGCGTGGCATCAATCCGCGATCGGAAGGTTTGAATTCAAAGAAACCAAATGGGTCAAAGATGGCGATAACATCGGCGTGGTTACCAATAATACAAGCTATCTTAATTATCGAATCGAACGCATCCATAAAAGTCTACGTACACAGAAGTGGTCTGTTACCTTTAGTAATGGAACACAGATCTTTGAGAAACAAATTTCGGGTAGCATAGAGAGTGTTTGGGCATTGCAATTGGAATGGTTGATTATCCGCCATTTTATTAAAAAACAGAAGCTAAAAGGTCAAGGTATCAAGTGTCTTTCGTTAATTTTTATAGATAAAGTAGCCAATTATGTAAGTGAGAATCCTATTATCAAACAACTTTTTGTTGAGAAGTACAAAACACTTTACCCGGAGTTTCATAGTGGAGAAGTCCCTTCGGACGAACACATTGACGCGGTGCAAGGTTTTTACTTTGCTAAAACAGGAAAAGGGGAATTTACAGACAGTGAAACCTCCATGCGTAAAAACTCGGAGGTGTTTGATGCGATTCTGAAAGATAAAGAGGAGTTATTGACCTATGGAGTCTCGATTGCCAATAAGATAGAGTTTATTTTTTCGCATTCTGCCCTCGGAGTAGGGTGGGATAATCCCAATATCTTTAATATTGCCACGTTGAGTAATTCGTATTCTGAAATCAAGAAGCGCCAAGAGATCGGACGTGGATTGCGAATTGCGGTTAACCTGGAAGGGAGCAGGGTGTATGATGCGGTGAATGTGACCGATGAGGAACGTATCAATCAATTAACCGTGATTCCGAATGAGACGTACGAAACCTTTGTGACGCAATACCAAGAAGAGATCAGGGATATTTATGGCTCCACCTCCGCCGGTGCACGGTTGACACACACCCACAAAGGGAAGCCTCAAAACGAGGTACGTTTCAAGAGAAATCAAAACGAGTCTATTGATCAAGCATTCAGGCGGTTTTGGGGTGCATTGGCAAAGAAGACCGACTTCTCGGTGGTTTTTAATGAAAAGGCGATGATCGACAGAGGGGTGGCGGCACTGAACGAGATTACTATTGCCGACTATCAAGCGGAAGTGGCAAGTCGTACCATCGGAGATATCGATGAATCAGGGATACGGGACACGTTTGGTGGAAAAGAAACGTACAAATTAAAAGCAAATTATTCCTCGTTGGATTTGATTGAGGAGTTAAGCGAAAGTACCGGCTTATCCTATTCCACGATCTTGGAGATTGTGAAACAGACAAGCAACCATCGTGATTTTGCGAAGAACCCGCCCCAGTATATTATTCAAGCTTCTGCCTTGATTAGGAACATAGAGTTGGACGAGATGCTACGAGGGCTGGATTACCATTTAACGGACGAAACATTCCCTTTCGAGTTTGATGATTTTATTAAAAGTTTGGATGAGGAGGGCTATGTACCTACTCCGCTTAGAGGTGTGTTCGACAAGGTCCTGGTGGATAGCGACGTGGAAAGAAAATTCGCGTTAGAAGCCGATACGGATGATGAGGTGGTATGTTTCTTAAAATTGCCAAGCTATTATAAAATCCCGACCCCCATTGGGGATTATGAGCCCGATTTTGGCATCGTGATGAAGCGTAAACGATTGAGAGACGGAAAGGAGGATGAGTTCTATTTTGTTATTGAAACCAAGGGGACGAACGATATTAACGATAAAAAAGCGCTGAAGGAAAGCGAAGTGTATAAGATTCGTTGTGCGGTAAAGCACTTTAATGCCCTGGGGGTAGAGGTGAAATATAAGGCACCGGTAAAGGATTACGGGTACTTTAAACAAGAAGTACTGAATGATATAAACGTGTTAACTGAAAAACTATGAGCGATCAAGACAATACATATAACCCGATGGAAAGCGTTCAGTCTCATGATTGGAATAGGGAGCGTTTGGAGCAATTAAAAAAGTTGATGCCCGATCTTTTCACCAATGAGGGGAGGTTGAATATCAACGAACTTAAAAAGACGATCGACCCTGAGAGCGTGGATGAAACAGAACGGTATGAGTTTCGTTGGTTCGGAAAAAGCGATGCGAAACGGCAAGCTTTTTCACCGACAGACGCTACGTTAATCTATGATGAGGGGAGAAGCGTGAATCCAACCGAAAGCGAAAACCTTATTATTGAAGGAGAGAACTTATCGGTTTTGAAACTGCTAAGTCAAGGATACCGTGAGCAAATCAAATGCATTTATATTGATCCGCCATACAATACAGGAAAGGATTTTGTCTATTCTGATAAGTTTAATCAAGATAAAAAAGAGTACTGGGAAGATGCCGGAATCATTGAAAATGGAGTCAAGGTAGATAGCAACGTGGAATCCGACGGCCGTTTTCATAGCAATTGGCTAAATATGATGTATAGTCGGTTGCTTATCGCAAGGCAGTTATTGCGTAACGACGGGGTGATTTTTATATCGATCGATGACAATGAAGTTCATCACCTCAGAAAGTTGTGCGACGAGGTGTTCGGGGAAGAGAATTTTGAAGGGCACATCCATTGGAGGAGGAGGCACAATCAGCCAAATGATAAGACGAAAATGATTGGTCTGGTTGCCGAGCATATATTGTCCTACGCTAAGAATAAAGAAGAATATAAGAAATCGGGTGTCGGTAAAATCGATTTAACGGGTGATTTTTCGAATCCGGATAACGACCCGAGGGGCGACTGGGCATCGAAACCATGGAAGGTGGGTTCGGATCAATCGGGAAGTAGATATACGATTGTTAATCCATCGAATAAAAAAGAGTTCAATGAGGATTGGATGGGCGATGAAGAGACATACCTATCTTTATTAAAGGATAACAGGATTATTTTCCCGAAGAATGGTGAAGGCTTTCCACGCAAAAAGTATTTTAGATACGAACGAGAAGAAGAGGGACAGTGTGCTACAAATTGGTGGTCGCATGAACAATTTGGTCACAACCAAGGTGCAAATGATGAGATGACCTCTTTATTCGGTGTTAAGAATGTATTTAGTAACCCAAAACCAAAAGAACTAATAAGAGGACTGATTCAGATTTCAAATGCCAAAGGAAACGATATAATATTGGATTTTTTTGGAGGAAGTGGTGTTACCGGGCAATCCGTGATGGAGTTGAATGAAGAAGATGGGGAGAATCGCCAATTTATAATTGTACAGTTACCCGAGAGGATAAAAGAAAATGAAGTGGCTTACCAATTGCTGGGTTTAAAGAAAATCAGCAATATCACTATCGAACGCAATAAGAGGGTGATCGATCGAATTGTTGAAGAGAAGAAAAACCAACAACCAAGCCTGTTTAATACTGATAACACGGGCAATAATCTTAATGGCTTGGGATTTAAAGTTTTTAAACTTGTTAAGTCAAACTTTCCAAGAGTGGAATATGCTCCCGATCCCGACAAATCGGAGGAGGAGAATGTAGATGCATTAAAAAAATATATACGCGATAAAGAAGCGCAATTGCGTACCGTGTTTAACCGAGATGAACTGATTACCGAGATATTGATAAAGAATGGATTTAAACTCAATTACACGGTAACAAAGCAGTCACAATTTACTAAGAACGAAGTTTTCTTGGCGGTGGACGGGGAAAAAGAGACGTTGCTTTGTTTGGATGGAACCCTTGATGAAGAAACCGTTGACTATTTTAAAACCCATACCCATCAAAAATTAATTGTATTAGAACGCGTGCTGGATACAACAAAAAAATGGAACTTAAAACACTCTTTAGGTGAGAAATTTAAATCTTTCTAATTTTTATCATGGAAATCATAAGGATAACGATCGTTGGAGATGAATACAGGTGCGATATTCCAATCTCCATGGAAGAGTGGATAGGAATTCTTCAAAACGAAAAATTGACTACCGGTAATTATAAGGAAACTTTACTTAAGTTTTACAATGAACCTGGGCATAAGTCAACTTGTAAGGATTTAGGAGAGAAGTATGGAAAAGACCCACAATCCTTTAATAGAACGATTACAAGCTTTGCTGAAGCTGTACAGAAAAATCTTAATCGGTTTAAAGTAATTGGAACTGAGAGCCAGGAAGTGTTTTGGGCAATCCCAATGTTAGGTAGGAGGTTAGGAGGTCTCTTCGAGTGGACCCTTCGTCCTGAGTTAGCTGAAGCGATTGAAAGGACCTGGTTAAACCCAACAACAGACCCTATACGATTAATGATTGAACGTTACAAAGAGCATATAAAAGAAAATGGGCTTAAAGATGAAATATACAAATGGGAACTCGTGCAGAAATATAAAGGCCGTCCGGATGTAAATGCCCAAGATTTTACAAGCGAAATTAGAACCTTGGATTTCTCCAATTTAGCTTATTATATGACGAAGGCGGTGGCAAACGAGCTGGCCGAGAAAGAACCCGAAAAATACAGAGTAGCATTTAAAAACCTGTTTGAAGAGGAAGTTCCTCTCGACGAGAGAATTAAAGCGTTTAAAGGAGAGATAAAGCATATGTATTCATCTATTGGTGGAACGCTTTCTTCCCACCATAGCGAACGTGCGATCGCTACATTTCTAACCTTTCACAACCCTAAGAAGTATACATTTTACATGCCTAAAATTTACAATCCATATTGTAAAATGTTAGGGATAAAACCAACAAAAACCGGTGAGAAATACGTGCATTATTTGGGGATGATCAATGAGTTGATCGATAATTATATCATGACTGATGATGAATTGCTTCATGTAGTAGATCAAGAATTAGGTGCTTCAAACACTTATCCAGATAAAGATAGAAAAATTCTCGCCCAGGATATTTTGTATCATAATCAACGATTCGAAAGTAAAGCAATGGGAAGTAAAGCAATGGAAAAAATAATTACCGAAAATGAAATTGAGACTAAGATTATGAACTCACAACCACTCAATCAGATCCTTTATGGACCTCCAGGGACAGGAAAGACATTCCACACGATTAATAAAGCAGTAGAGATTATCCGTCCCGATTTTGATGTAGCGAGTGATCGAAGACAAATGAGAAACATATTCAATGAATTGGTGGAACAGGGGCAAATCGTATTTACCACGTTTCATCAGAGCATGACGTATGAGGATTTCGTGGAAGGGATAAAGCCGGTACTAAATGAGGAGAGCAACCAGTCACTGGAATATCGAATTGAAGATGGAATCTTTAAGCGTTTGTCATATTTGGCAAAATACGAGATGGTTAGAGCTCGTAAAATGATTCAGAATCGATATTCTCGTGAAGAATTGTTTGAGATTGCCTACAATGAATTAATCACTGATGTGGAAGAGCATCTGGATAATAATAGCGAATATGGGATACTCACGAGAACAGGTTTAAAGGTATATATCCATACGGTATCTGAACAGCAAAACTTACACATCAGGCATCAAAACTCAATAAGAGAACTTCCACATATTGTGTCTAAGCAACGAGTTCGAAAATTGTTTTTGCACTTTAATAGCATTGAAGAGATAACCAATATTAATCAAGATATTAGAGCTGTTATAGGAGGTGCCAACGCGACAACTTATTGGGGGGTCTTGTCGAACTTATTTGATCGGGCAAAGAAAATCGAGAAAAGTAGAACTAAAGTGGAAGAGAATCCTGTCGCAACCACAAATTACGAAAATATTAAATCAATCGTATCATCGGCTCCAGTAAAAGATTTAGTCGATGTAGCGAATATAAAAAAATATGTTCTGATCATTGATGAGATTAACCGTGGAAATATTTCGCAAATTTTTGGAGAACTGATCACTTTGATTGAAGATGATAAACGATTGGGGTGCGACGAAGCGTTGGAAGTCACGCTACCGTATAGCAAGGAAAAATTTGGTGTCCCGGCTAATCTCTATATTATTGGAACGATGAATACGGCCGACAGAAGTGTGGAAGCTTTGGATACGGCATTACGTCGTAGATTTAGTTTTGAAGAGAGGCAATCGAGTTCGCGGACTATTCGTGAACAAGGGGCTTTACGTGAAACCAACGGTGTGTTAGAAGATATCGATTTAGGTAAATTGATGGATATAATTAACCAACGTGTAGAAGTGCTGTTGGATAAAGACCATCAAATTGGACATAGCTATTTTCTGAGGATAAACTCTATAGAGGGTCTGAAAACAGCCTTTTACAATAAAATAATTCCGTTGTTGCAGGAGTATTTCTATGGTGATTACGGAAAAATTGGTCTGGTTTTAGGTAAAGGATTCGTTACTTTAACCCAGCATGATAATAATAGGAAGCTGTTTGCTCCATTTTATCCCGAATATGATGGAATGGATTACGAAGATAATCCCTCTTATGCTATTGCCAATCCACTGGAAATGGATGATTCTGAGTTTAGAAAAGCAGTTAAAGTACTCATGAACATTGAAGAGTAAGAGAAAAAATATCGTTCTATTCGAGCACGAAAAGCTAAAAGTTGAGCAAGGCGAAAACGCTGTCTTTAATGAACAGAAATTGGAAGCCTTGCAAAAATTTTATGGTAGTTCGACTGTTCCTTATTTCTCACTTATTCACAAAGGTGTTCAATTCAACAATTATGTTGGTGTGATTCAAGTGGGTAACTTGGTTATTGAAGTGCTTCCTAAGGCAGATAAAGCCAATAAGGCCGATGTAGGTGAGTGGCGTCAGCGATTAATTGGAATGATGCGAGCAGTTAACCATTTTGATATTAAAGCCACGAGTCAAAGTGATTTACGGGTACGGCCAAACACGATACTCGATTTATATATCGAGATGTTCGTATCCGAAGTTGAGTACCTGCTTCGTACCGGTTTAGTAAAACAGTATCGCGAACAAACTGGAAATCAGACAGCGTTAAAAGGGAATATACTTTTCAATAAAAATATTCAAGAGAATCTAATCCATAAGGAACGTTTTCATGTGCGGCATACCATTTATGACAGGGTACATATTGTAAACACTGTTTTGTATAAAACGATCCTGTTGATAAAGGAGATCAATACAGATGTTTCGTTGACCAGTCGGATAAATACCTTGTTACTGGATTTTCCCAAAATGCCAAATATGAAAATCACACCATGTACATTTGAACGAATCACGTTTAATCGTAAGACTGAAAGTTACCGCAAGGCCGTAGAAATTGCAAAATTATTGCTATTTCAATATCATCCCGATTTGGTCACCGGAACCAATCATGTGCTCGCTTTAATGTTTGATATGAATCTGCTTTGGGAGCAATTTATTTACGTGAGCCTTAGAAAACAGTTGCGAATTGAAAACGATGATATTTCAGTCCGGAGTCAAATGTCTAAAAATTTCTGGAAGCCTGAACCGGGTAAAATAGTGAAAATAAGGCCCGATATTGTTATTAGAACGGACAAGGATAAACAATACGTGCTCGATACCAAATGGAAATGCTTGGATGACGCGAGTCCTTCCACCAACGATTTGCGGCAAATGTACGTGTATCATGATTATTTTCAGGCAGATAAAGTGGCACTGGTTTATCCTGGAACAGGAACGGCGAATCCTATCGTATCAAAAGGAACTTACTATTCAATAGAGAATGAGGGTCTCTCGGAAAAAGAGTGCAGCGTTATGTCCATAATGGTGGAAAAGAACATCATGGAATGGCAGAAAAGTATTGCATATCAAATTTATAACTGGATTACGAAATGAAGACCTTCTGAGATAGACTTCTTATTCATCAACGCTCCACGAAAGTTCGCACAACCCCTTCTTCCGGCGCAAGCATAGTAACTTTGAATCCCTTTTTTTGTAATAACTCGATCAGCGGTATCGGGGGGAAGGGAGAGATCAGCTCCATACACTCCCCGGGCGATAGTTTTTCAGCCTCTGCCACTACCGCGTTCTTGGGATGGTCGCCCGCCGCGATAATGGGACGCACGTCCAACGTGTGTGTCACGGGAGTGTCTGGTGCTTCTGCCGATACGGGAACACCACCGCTCTCGGAGTCGGGACAGAAGTTCTCTTCTAACGACGATAAGCCTGCGGCTTCTCGCAGCACGTTCACCATCTCAACGATATTTACATTTCCTACTTTCGCGGCTTGCTGCAAAGAGGTTACACGGGCTACCGTGCGGCGGAGCACCGGGTTCTTCAACGCGGCAAACGAAGGGGAGAACTGAAGGATCGTCCCCTCTAACTCGGGATAATCCTTCAGCAACTCCGCTACTTTAGTGTCGGGGGTGATGTTAGCCCTATTTCTGCTCATACGAT
>CAYFMZ010000008.1:34281-39205 GCA_964344275.1 uncultured Proteiniphilum sp. | reverse complement strand
TAAGTAAGAGAGAAAATGAGTATTGAAACGATTTTACCCGATCGTATCCTGATACTGGATGGGGCGATGGGGACGATGATACAGCGCTATGGGCTGACCGAAGAGGACTTTCGGGGCGAGCGCTTTAGCAGTTCAGAGGTGTTGCTGAAAGGGAATAACGACTTGCTGTCGATTACCCGGCCGGACGTGATTGGTGAGATCCATCGTGCCTACCTTGAGGCGGGATCCGATATCATCGAGACCAACACTTTTAACGCGACCTCCATCTCGCAAGAGGATTACAAGATGGGGCATCTTGCCGCTGAAATAAATCGTGCCGCGGCACGTATTGCCCGGGAAGCGGCGGACGAGTTTACACGCGAGACTCCCGACAAACCGCGCTTCGTGGCCGGGGCTATCGGGCCGACCAATAAGACGGCTTCAATGAGCCCACGAGTGGAAGAACCTATGTTTCGCGCGGCCACGTTCGACGATTTCAAGGCGGCCTATAAGGAGCAGATCATCGCGCTCACCGAGGGTGGAGTGGATATGCTGCTTATCGAGACCATCTTCGATACGCTGAACGCCAAGGCCGCTATCTTTGCCGCTCAAGAGGCCGCGGAGGAGACGGGGAAAGCTCTCCCCATGATTCTATCTGTTACCATTTCCGACCGGGCAGGAAGGACACTGTCGGGACAAACCGTGGGTGCCTTCGTGGCGTCGGTGAGCCACGCCAATCCGTTGGCGATCGGGCTGAACTGCTCGCTGGGAGCGGCAGACCTGAAGCCGTACGTGAAGGAGCTGGGCAAGCTGGCACCGTTCTATATTAGCGTGTACCCCAACGCGGGACTGCCCAACCAACTGGGGGAATACGACGAGACGCCGGAGAAGATGGCGGCGCAAATGAAAGAGTTTATCGATGAGGAACTGGTAAACATCGTGGGGGGGTGCTGCGGAACCACGCCTGATCATATCCGGGAATATACCCGCATGGTGGAAGGGGCCACGCCCCATCGCAAGGCGGAGGCACCTGAGTACATGCGCCTCTCGGGGTTGGAGTTGCTGGAGGTGTCTCCGCAAATCAATTTCCTGAATATCGGCGAGCGATGCAACGTGGCCGGTTCCCGCCGATTCCTACGCCTGGTTCAACAAAAGAAATACGACGAAGCACTGGATATCGCGCGGAAACAGGTAGAAGATGGCGCGCAGGTGCTCGATATTAACATGGACGATGGCCTCTTGGAAGGCGCGGAGGAGATGACCAACTTCTTGAATATGCTGGCATCGGATCCCGACGTGTCGCGCGTGCCCATCATGATCGACTCGTCGAAATGGGAGGTGCTGGAAGCGGGATTGAAGTGTGTCCAAGGTAAGCCGATCGCGAATTCCATCTCACTCAAGAACGGGGAAGAGGAGTTCCTAGAGCAGGCGATGCGTGCGAAAGATTATGGGGCGGCCGTGGTGGTGATGGCGTTCGACGAGACGGGACAAGCAGATACCTACGAGCGGCGGATCGAGGTCTGCGAAAGGGCATACAAGCTGCTCACGGAAAACGGGTTCGACCCGAAAGATATTATCTTCGACCCTAACGTACTGGCTATCGCCACGGGGATCGAGGAGCACGCGAATTACGCGGTGGACTTTATACGTGCCACCCGGTGGATCAAGGAGAACCTGCCTCACGCGAAGGTGAGCGGGGGCATCAGCAACTTGTCGTTCTCCTTCCGTGGTAACGAGGCGGTGAGGGATATGATGCACTCTTCGTTCCTCTACCACGCCATTAAGGCGGGACTCGATATGGGAATCGTGAATCCCGCGCAGTCGGTCATCTACGAGGAGATCCCTGCCGATGCCCTTGAATTGATTGAAGACGCGGTGCTTAACCGAAACGAGGACGCGACCGAAAGGTTGATGGCGTACGCTGAGAAAATTAAGGGGGAGAAGGGCTCCGAGGGGGGGCAAGCAAAGACGGAAGAGTGGCGTACCCTCTCCTTGGAGGAGCGGTTGAGCCACGCGCTGGTGAAAGGGATCGGCGACTACATGGAGGAGGATATTGCTGAAGCACTGGAGGCGTATCCCCGTGCCGTGGATATTATCGATAAACCGCTGATGGATGGCATGAATAGGGTGGGCGACCTGTTTGGCTCCGGAAAGATGTTCCTGCCGCAGGTGGTGAAGGCAGCCCGTACCATGAAGAAGGCGGTGGCCATTCTCCAACCCGTGCTCGAGGCAGAGAAGGGATCGGGCAATGAGGCGAAAAGTGCCGGAAAGATTCTCTTGGCTACCGTGAAGGGCGATGTACACGATATCGGGAAGAATATCGTGGGGATCGTCTTAGCATGTAACAATTACGAGATCGTCGACTTAGGGGTGATGGTACCTCCCGAGAAGATCCTTAAGACGGCATTGGAAATCAAGCCCGATATCATTGGACTGAGTGGCTTGATCACGCCTTCGCTCGAGGAGATGGCAGTGGTGGCGGACGAAATGGAGAAGGCGGGCTTCAAGCTCCCGCTCTTGGTAGGGGGAGCAACTACCTCGAAGCTGCATACCGCGTTGAAGATCGAACCGAAGTATAGTCAAGGGGTGGTGCACGTGAAGGACGCGTCGCAAAGCCCTTCCGCCGTGGCCAACTTGATCAATCCCGAGAACCGGGAGGCATACCTTCAGAAAGTTGGTGAAGAATATAGAATGTTGCGGGAGAGCCGTCTGGAGAAGAAAGTTGAACTGGTCTCCTTGGAGGAAGCACGAGCCCACGCGTTCACGCCCGACTGGAGCCAGTATGATGCTGTCGTGCCTAACAGGCTCGGCCGAGTGAAGTTGGAGCCCATCCCGATAGAGGAGATTCTTCCTTATATCGACTGGAAGTTCTTCTTCCCGGCATGGAACCTGCAAGGGAGGTTTCACGCGCTCTTTAAATCGGAACAGACGGAGCAGGAGCGGGAAGAGTGGGTGGCGTCGTTCAAAGAGGATGAACAAGATAAAGCACGGGAGGCCGCGAAGTTGTACGACGATGCGCGGGCTATGTTGAAGCAATTGGCAGAAGATAAGGTGGAGTACGTCAAGGCGGTGTTCGGGATCTACGAGGCGTACAGCGAGAACGACACCATCTATACCGATGGGGTGGCGTTCCCCTTCCTGCGTCAACAGCGGAAGAGCCCCAAGAACGAGTACCTCTGCTTGAGCGATTTCATCGCGCCAAAAGCATCGGGAAAAAAAGATTACGTGGGGGCGTTCGCGGTGACCGCGGGCGACGGGGCGGACGAGCTATTAGAGCGTTACGATGCGGAGGATGCTTATAAAGGGTTGCTCCTTAAGTCTCTGCTCGACCGGCTCGCGGAGGCGGCCACCGAATGGTTGCACGCGAAGGTACGGAGGGAGTACTGGGGATACGCGTCGGACGAGGATATTACCCCGGAGCAGATGTTCTCGGTGAAGTTCCAAGGGATTCGCCCGGCCGTGGGGTATCCTTCCATCCCGGACCAGACGACCAACTTCGAACTGCATCAATTGCTTATAACCGATGAGATTGGAATATCCCTGACCGAGAACGGGGTGATGTATCCGAACGCCTCGGTGAGCGGCCTCTTCTTCGCGAGCGCGGAGTCGAAGTACTTCGGTATCGGGGAGATCAACGAAGAGCAGGTAGCGGATTACGCGCAGCGAAAGCAAATGGAGCAGGAGGAGATCCGCAAGTTTCTCCTTGCCAACCTTGGCTAATGGCGAGGAAGTGAATCGCACTTCTTTTGAATAATTTTAGCCGAAAAGGGTGTATCTTTGTAGAACAAAATCACATTGTATGCGAAGCTTTGGAAGCGATAACCATTCGGGCGTGCATCCCCGGATCATGGAGGCATTAGCCGAAATCAACCGCGATCATGCCGTCGCGTATGGCGACGATCCGTGGACGGTGGAGGCGAGAGAGATCCTTCGATCGATGATGGGCGACAAATCCGTGGACCCGTTGTTCCTGTTCAACGGGACGGGTGCCAACGTGGTGGCCCTGCAGGCATGCACGCTGCCGTTTCATTCCATCCTGTGCGCTGCAACCGCGCATATCGCTGTGGACGAATGCGGAGCACCGGTGAAGTTCTCGGGGGCGTCGTTAAAGGAGATCGAGACTCCCGATGGTAAGCTCACCCCCGCGCTTGTGAAGCCTCATCTTCATGGCTTCGGGTTTGAACATCATTCCCAGCCGAAGGTGATCGCGATCTCCCAGACAACCGAGTTGGGTACCGCGTACACCCCCGATGAGCTGAAAGCGTTGGCCGACCTGGCACATCAGCATGACATGTATCTGTTCATGGACGGTACCCGTGTCGCGAACGCGTGCGCCTACTTGGGCACCACGCTGAAAGAGGTCACGACCGATTGTGGCGTGGACATCTTCACGCTGGGGGGTACTAAAAACGGATTGATGTTCGGGGAGGCACTCGTCGCTCTTCGCCCTGAATTGTCTGAGAACCTGAAATATTACCGCAAGCAGGCCACGCAACTCTACTCGAAGATGCGCTATATCGCCGCGCAATTTATTCCCTACCTGAAAGAGGACATCTGGATGGAGAACGCCCGTGAATCCAATCGGGCGGCGCGACGTCTGTTCGAGGGGATGGAAACGGTCCCCGGGGTGAAAATTACCCAAGCGGTGCAATCGAACGCGGTGTTTTTTACGGCTCCTGAAGGAATTCGAGAGCAGCTGCGCCAGCGGTATTTCTTTTACGATTGGAACGAAGCAATCGGCGAGGCAAGGTTGGTCTGCTCGTGGGATACCTCGATGGATGATATCGAGCAATTCACAAGTTACCTGCACGTGTTGGCTTCAGGCACCTGATTAAATAAAGAGGCGAACGGCAACATTGCCCGTAATCCTCTGAGATTCAATTTGCATTTTATTGCTGTTGCTTTTCATTTTTCATTATTAATTCTTCATTATTAATTCTTCATT
>CAYFMZ010000008.1:0-34181 GCA_964344275.1 uncultured Proteiniphilum sp. | reverse complement strand
TTGCTGTTGCTTTTCATTTTTCATTATTAATTCTTCATTATTAATTCTTCATTATACACTTATATGTTTGATTTTTTAGATGTTTATCCCTGGTTATTGCCCCTTATCATTTTTTTCGGTCGTATCGTTGATGTCGCGTTGGGTACGCTACGCATAATTTTTGTCTCGAAAGGAGAGAAAAATATAGCCCCCCTGATTGGCTTCGTGGAAGTGTTTATCTGGGTAGTGGTGATATCGCAGATCCTGGTGCGGGCGAACGACATGGTCTCTTACTTATCGTACGCCGCGGGATATGCTGCCGGCAACTATATCGGGATGTTGATAGAAGACCGCATCGCCTTCGGTATCGTGCTTTGCCGTATCTACACGCAAAAAAACGGGAAAGATCTGGTGCAGATTCTCAACAAGCTCGACGTGGGTGCCACGATGACGCACGGCGTGGGATCGGCTAACGAAGTAGATATCATCGAGACGGTAGTAGGCAGGAAAGAATTTAAAAACCTGATAAGCACGTTAAACGAATTTGATAGCAATATCTTCTACGTGGTGGAGGATGTGCGATCGAAAAAGAACGGTATATTCCCGAAGCGGAAGAACATGTTCTCCCGGATGAGGATTGGAAAATAATGACGTAGTTCCCGCGTTACTCTCCTTTTTTCGCTTCCTGCCAGATGGCCTCCATTTCATCGAGCGTCATCTCCCGCAGGGAGCGTCCCTGCTCTTTCGCTTTTTTCTCCATGTAGGTGAAGCGGCGGATAAAGGTCCTATTCGTGCGTTCCAACGCGTTGTCGGGGTTCACGTCGTATAGCCTCGCGGCGTTGATAATGGCGAAAAGCAGGTCGCCGAACTCCGCTTCGGTACGGTCGCTATCCATCGATTCGATCTCCTGTTCCAGTTCACCGATCTCCTCTTTCACCTTGTCCCACACCTGTTCCCGTTGGTCCCAGTCGAACCCGAAGTTGCGCGCCTTGTCCTGTATACGGTAAGCCTTCACCAGCGTGGGGAGCGATGCCGGCACCCCTTCCAGGACTGTTTTGTTTCCCCCTTTCTCTTTCAGCTTGATCTGTTCCCACGACTTCTCGACCGTCCCTGCCGAGTCGGCTTTCGTGTCCCCGAACACGTGCGGGTGGCGGAACACTAGCTTATCGCTGATCGCGTGGCACACGTCCGCCACGTCGAACGCCTCTTTCTCTTCGCCGATCTTGGAATAAAACACCACGTGCAAGAGCAAGTCGCCCAGCTCTTTCTTTATTTCGTCGTTGTCGTCCGCGAGGATCGCCTCCGAGAGCTCGTAGGTCTCTTCGATGGTGTTCGCCCGCAGGCTCTCGTTGGTTTGCACCCTGTCCCAGGGGCATTTTTCCCGCAGCTCGTCCATGATGTCGAGCAGCCGTCCAAACGCCTCCATTTTTTGTTCTCTTGTACTCAAAGTTCCTTATCGTTAATTAAAATTGCGTCCGAATCATGAACGGGTCACGAAACATTGTCAGTTGAATTATTTCGATAAGTGAACACAGAGATAAAACTTGTTTTAACTGTGTTGAGCGTAGAAATAATCTAACTTCAGTGAAATTTAGTTGTAATCGCACTACACGCGAAAACCTCATTAGTTGAAATTTCGAAGCCCTGTCTGCAAGAACTCCACGTAGTTATCCACGCTCTCGTCGTACGCGTGCGCCGGTGATAGTGGTTTCCCCTCGTGGTCGAGCACCACGTAGTAGGGTTGCGATTGGGTGCCGAACTTGTGTCGCTGCAGGTAGCTCCATTTATCGCCCACGGTCCGCAGGCGAGAGGTGCGCCCGTTCTCGTCCACTTCAATCGTCTCGGGGAGGCGTGTCCGCTCGTCCACCATCAACACGATGAAGACGAAATCCTCCTCGATCAGGTTGCGTACCCGCTCGTCGGACAGTACCGTCGCGTCCATCTTGTGGCAGTTCACGCAGCCGTGCCCGCCAAATTCCAGCAGTACCGGCTTGCCTGTCTGTGCCGCGTAGGCCATCCCGGTCTCGTAGTCGTCAAACACTTGGTTCATCGGATCGTGTCCCAACTTGAAGTCCTGTGTAGAGAGCGGTGGGACAATCGAGCTGATCGGCTTCAATGGGGCACCCCATAAGCCGGGCACCATGTAGATGGCGAAGGCGAACGACAGCATCGCGAGGAAGACCCGCGTAAGTGACACGTGCGCCAGGTCGCTATCGCCCTTCAGCTTGATTTTTCCCAGCAGGTAGAAGCCCATCATCGCGAAGATCACGATCCAGAGGGACAGGAAGATATCTCGGTTCAGGAGGCCCCAGCCACTTGACAGGTCGGCCACCGAAAGGAATTTCAGGGAGACCGCCAGGACGATAAAGCCCAGCACCACCTTCACCGAGTTGAGCCAGCTGCCCGACTTCGGCAACGTCTTGAGCCAAGAGGGGAAGATGGCGAATAGAGTAAACGGGATGGCGAGCGAGAAGGCAAACCCGAACATGCCGATCGCCGGTGCCAGGAAGTTGCCATGCGTGGCCGCGTCTACCAACAACCAGCCAATAATCGGGCCGGTGCAGGAGAAGGAGACCAGTGCCAGGGTGAATGCCATGAAAAAGAGGCTGATAAACCCGGTAGTGCTGTCCACCTTGCTGTCCATCTTGTTGGTCCACGATGCCGGCAGCACCAGTTCGAACGCCCCCATGAAGGAGAACGCGAACAGGATGAGCAGGGCGAAGAAGATGAGGTTAAACACCGGGCTGGTGGCGATGTTGTTCAGCGCGCTGGCACCAAATATCGCCGTGATAATCAACCCCAGTGTCACGTATATCACGATAATAGAGAGGCCATAAATCATGGCGTCTTTCACTGCCTTTTCACGACTTTTCTTGTTGCGGTTCAGGAAGAAACTTACCGTGATGGGGATCATCGGCCACACGCACGGGGTAATCAGCGCGGCGAACCCCCACAGGAACCCTTTCAGCAGGATACTCCAGAGCGATCCGGCGGCGTGGTCGTCGCCGCCCAGCGCGTTGAGCTCCTCGATCACGGGCGACCATAGTGCTTCCCGATCGAGCGTCCCCATTGTCGCCATGGGTTGGGCGACAGTTGCTACTTGCGCCTCGCTATCCACTGATCCATCGGCAAGCGACGAGGGAGTAGCTTCGGTCGCTACGGGTGGTGTGGTATCTTGTCCCTCGGGCTGGGCGGCCGCCGTCACCGCGAGCGTGGCCGGTAGGTCGGACGACCCAAACGTGAAGTCCACCGGCAGCGGTGGGGTACAGGTCTGGTCGTTACACGCCTGCGCGCGCACGTTCCCTTCAATCGCGAAGTTTTGTTTATCGGTTACCTTGAGTCGTTGCTTGAACGTGACGGAACCGGTAAAAGTGCCGATCTCCATCTCGAATATCTCGTCGAACTTAACGGTGGCCTTTTTGTCGGACGACGCGAAGTCCCCCACCAGCTCAGCACCGCTGATCCGGTCGAACTCGATCATCGTCGGGGTGGGTCCCCCTTCCGGGATGTGCGTATCGTACATGTACCATCCCTGTTCGATGGTTGCCTTGGCCACGATGGCCACTTCTCCGTTCCCTGCATCTTCCAGCGAAAAGTCCCATTTCAGTGGGCTCTGCGCGGCCATAGGAAGGGCCGCGAGAAGGAAGAAAGCGATAAGGGAGAGTCTACTTTTTCTCATATAATTGGTGTGAATGCTTGACTTTGCCATAAGCGAGCAAATGTGGTTTACTGTTGAATGAAGCCGTAAAGATAGTAAATTTTTAATAACTGGACGAGGGTTACTCCTTGTTGGTGAGTATATCCAGCACGATCCGGTCCGTCTCGTTCATCCCTCTTGTCCCTATCAGCCCCAAGTTGCGGATGGTCTGGTCGATATCCTCGTCGATGATCCCTTCTCGCGCGGTGACCACCCCGTCCTCGATCGCCATCAGGGCGGAGAGGGTGGCGGTGGAGACGCTACTGGCTATTTTTAACGCGCAGCTGGGTTTCGCCCCGTCGCATATCATGCCGGTGATGTTCGCGATCATGTTTTTGGCGGCGTAGGTCACCTGTTCGTAACTCCCTCCCATCAGGTAGGTGATGCCGCAACTGGCTCCCGTGGAAGCCACCACGCAGCCACACAGGGCGGAGAGGCGGCCGATATACTGCTTGATATAGATCATGGACAAATTGCTTAATACCAGCGCGCGGACGCGTTGCTCCCGGCTGCACTGCACGCTCTCGGCGTATGTCAGCACGGGTAGGGTGGCCGCGATGCCTTGGTTGCCACTACCGCTATTGCTCATCACCGGCACCAGCGCGCCCGCCATGCGCACGTCGCACGCCCCCGCGGTGGCCGCCACCATCTTGCTGTGTAGGTTATCGCCAAAGAGCTCCTTGCCTCGTCCCCCTAAGAGGGTTTTTGACACATTATGTCCGAATAACCCCTCTCGCGAAGCCTCGGCGGCTCGTTTGTTCATCTCGGCAGCGTCGAGGATAAACTCCAACTCCTCCAGTGGCGATGCGGTCGCGTACCGGTAAATTATCTCGAAAGAGAGTTGCACCGGCTTGTCCATCTCCTCTTCGTAACCCGGCTGGCGGTTCTCCAGTACCTCCCCGTCTCTCTCCACGCGGGTAAAAGCGGTGTGGTTGCCTTGGATGATCGCCTTGCTATAACTATTCCCTCGCTGGCAGCGGACCTCTATATATAGGATGTCGGTACGCCCCTCTTTCAGTTGAATCGATATTCGTTTCTCATCGATATACCGCTTGCCCGCCTCCACGTCTGCCGGGGTGATCTCCTTGAGCAGTTCCAACCCGTTTTCCGGTCTCCCCACCAGAGCTCCCAGTGCGATGGCAATCGGTAAGCCGGTCATCCCGGTGCCAGGGATGCCCACGCCCATTGCATTTTTTAGCACGTTGGCACTCAACTGTACTTCGATGGATTCGGGGCGGCCGCCCAGTACTTCAGCTGCTTTGGCAGTGCAGAGCGACACCGCGATGGGTTCGGTACAGCCCACCGCGGGGATAATTTCTTGTTGCATGATCGCCTTGATACGCGATCGCTCTTCTATCGGGAGCATTTTAAAGTTTCGTTTCGGTTAGTGAAACGCGAAATTACAAAAAAAGTCGACTCCCTGTTACTCCCTTTCAAGGATCTTCGCGTTAAAGCATGGACGGTGATGTTCTCTCCATCCAACGCCGATTCAACCCGTCGTTTAACTTAAATTTAACCTGTATCTCCCTCTTGTCTCCCTCGGTTAATTATGGAGGGGCTTAGAGCAAGATACGAGCGAAATACGAGGGAGATACGACTTAACTGCTAAGAAAGCCCGAGTAATAGAAAGTTTAAATTAAAGTAAAATTAGGGCGGCATGGGAAGAAGCGGTGACGAACGCGTGATGAAGGGATGTGAAAGTTAATGGCCCGGGCACGAAAAAATAGAGGCCGTCTCCCTGAAGAGACAGCCTCTATTTATAAAATTTTTCTCGCTCCTCCCAACCACGAAGGTGGGGATAGGCGGCAGGTTGTGTTACTTGATTCCCGCTTTTTGGTACGAGATACCCAGCGCGTCGGCTACTCCCCGCCCGTAATCCGGGTCGGCCTTGTAGCAGTTGTTGATGTGGCGGATCTTGATAATCTCGTCGGAGTCGCCCATGTTGCGGGCCGTGTTGTCGAATAGGCGTTGCTGCGCATCGGGCGTCATAAGGCGGAACAGTTTACCCGGCTGCTCGTAGTAGTTATCGTCGTCCGCCCGGAAATCCCACCGTTTGATGTCGCCATCTGCCTTTTGCAGCGGCTCATCGTACTCCGGTTGTTCTTGGAACACGTTGTAGCTGTTGGGCTCGTAGTGCAACGTGGCTCCTTGGTTTCCATCTACTCGCATCTGCCCGTCGCGGTGATACGAGTTGTATCCTCCTTGTACTCCCTTCGGGTGGTTCACCGGGATCTGGTGGTGGTTCACGCCCAGGCGGTAGCGTTGCGCGTCGCCATAGGAGAAGAGACGTCCTTGCAGCATCTTGTCGGGCGAGAAGCTCACACCCGGCACCACGTTCGCGGGGTTAAACGCCGCCTGCTCCACGTCTTGGAAGTAGTTGTCCGGGTTGCGGTTCAGCTCGAACTCGCCGACCGGGATCAGGGGGAAGTCGCCCTTGTACCACACCTTGGTGAGGTCAAACGGGTTGTAAGGCATCTTGTTGGCCTGCTCTTCGGTCATGATCTGCACGTACATTTTCCACTTGGGGAAGTTTCCGTTCCCGATCGCCTCGAACAGGTCGCGTTGGTGGCTTTCACGATCTTTACCGATCAGAGCTTCCGCCTCGGCGTCGGTAAGGTTCTCGATGCCCTGTTGCGTGACGAAGTGGAACTTCACCCAATGGCGTTCGTTGTTCGCGTTGATAAAGCTGTAGGTGTGGCTTCCGAAGCCGTGCATATGGCGGTAGCTACGCGGAATGCCGCGATCGCTCATGGTGATGGTCACCTGGTGCAGTGCCTCGGGAAGGCTCGACCAGAAATCCCAGTTGTTATTGGGGCTTCGCAGGTTGGTGTGCGGGTCGCGTTTTACCGCGTGGTTCAGGTCGGGAAACTTCAGCGGGTCGCGGAAGAAAAATACCGGGGTGTTGTTTCCTACCAGGTCCCAGTTACCCTCTTCGGTATAAAACTTCATGGCAAAACCGCGGATATCTCGTTCGGCATCGGCCGCGCCTCGTTCACCCGCAACGGTGGAGAAGCGAACGAACATCTCGGTCTTCTTGCCGATCTCGGAGAAAATTTTCGCGCGAGTATATTTCGTGATATCGTGCGTGACGGTGAAGGTACCAAACGCGCCCGAACCTTTGGCGTGCATGCGCCGCTCGGGGATCACTTCCCGGTCGAAATGGGCCAGCTTCTCAAGAAACCATACGTCTTGAAGCATCATCGGGCCGCGTGGGCCAACGGTCATGGCATCTTGGTTGTTGCCTACGGGAGCACCGGCAACAGTTGTCATTTTCTGTTGGTTCTCCTTGTCTTTCTTTTTTTTCAATTCTTCTGCATTCATACGATTTATATTTATGGTGTACAGGATAATTCCTTTTTTTTAATAGTTATGACAAAGCCAGTAATCACGGCTTGAAGATATAAATAATTTATCTATTTTATGGGATTATTCCCCACTTATTTGTACATTAACAGGGTTGAATTATGAATAATGAGGTGTGAGTAGGATCGAACGTTATATTTTTTGTATATTGAGCGAGTAAGGATAAAATCAGTTGATTTAGAAAACGATAAAAATGTAAATTGCGCTATATGAAAAGTTTTCAACACCTTATGTTCATAACTTTTGAGCTATAAATCAGTCAGAAAATTCCTTAAGGAGTAAATAACTCCCTACCTTTACAATCTTTTTAGCATAGTTGAGAAAATGGAAAAGCAAAAACGGAAATCTTCCGTAAAAGTAGTAGAAAAAACAGTAGTTGCACCTGATATTGGTAAATTGCCTCCTCAGGCACGAGAACTGGAGGAGGCTGTCTTGGGTGCTTTGATGTTGGAGAAAGATGCCTACTCCATTATTAGCGAGATACTGCGTCCCGAGAGCTTTTACGATCCCTCTCATCAACTTATTTATGGGGCCATACAAGGACTGGCGATGCAGCAGAAACCGGTTGACGTGTTAACCGTGGTGGAGGAGTTGAAGCGTCGTGGCGAGCTTGAAACGTCCGGTGGAGCCATTTATATCGCGGAGCTTTCAGATAAGGTGGCTTCTGCGGCACATATCGAATACCATGCACGGATTATTGCCCAAAAATATCTGGCACGTGAATTAATATCCTTTTCGTCGGAAGTGTCCCAGCACGCGTTTGATGAGACAGTGGATGTGGACGACCTAATGCAGGAAACAGAGGGGCGGCTTTTTGAGATTTCGCAACGCAATGTCAAAAAAGATGTCATCCAGATTAATCCTGTCATCAAAGAGGCATTGCATAATATTCAGGTTGCCGCCAATAGAAAAGATGGCATGAGCGGTTTGCCCACCGGTTTCACGGAGCTAGATGAGCTCACCTCGGGTTGGCAGAACTCCGATCTGGTGATTATTGCTGCTCGTCCCGCGATGGGAAAGACCGCGTTTGTGCTCTCTATGGCCAAAAATATGGCACTGAACTATGAACTGCCTGTAGGTATTTTTTCACTTGAAATGGCCAATGTTCAGCTGGTGAACCGTCTGATCGTGAACGTGTGCCAAATTAAAGGAGAGAGCATTAAGAGCGGCCGGTTAACAGAGGATGAGTGGGAACGTTTGGACAAGAACCATAAATTTCTCTATAACGCTCCTATTTATATAGATGACACCCCCAGCTTGTCTGTATTCGAGTTGCGTACCAAAGCCCGTCGTTTGGTACGTGAACACGGTGTGAAGATGCTTATGATTGACTACCTACAGCTGATGAATGCCAGTGGAATGAATTTTGGAAACCGCGAACAAGAGGTAAGTATGATCTCTCGATCACTTAAGGGGTTAGCAAAAGAGTTGAATATTCCTATTATCGCGCTCTCTCAATTGAACAGGGGTGTAGAAAACCGACAAGGTACTGAAGGGAAACGCCCACAGTTGGCCGACCTGCGTGAATCGGGAGCGATTGAGCAGGACGCGGATATTGTTTGCTTTATACATCGTCCCGAGTATTATCGAATCACGGAGGATGAGCAAGGTAATTCACTCGTGGGTATTGCCGAGATTATCGTGGCGAAACATCGAAACGGGCCGACGGGCATTGCCAATATGCGTTTTGACGGCGAGTATGCCCGTTTTCAAAATCTGGATGATAACAGGGTTGGGAGGAATTATGTAGAGCGCCCATCGCGTATGAATCAACAGGTTAGTAACGATGATCCGTCCTATAATACGACTGTATCCTCTAATGATTTTACAATGTCTGGGAAGGAACCTTTACCCTTTTAAAGGATTAATTTTAGTGTTAAGCGATATATGACTATTCCGCTAATATTTACGCAAATAGAAACCTAATTGTGTTTAAATTGTTTAAATTACTGTCAAACAAACGGCGAGGATGAAAAACGATGCCACACGATTGTAAATTTATTCGTATTTTTGCCCGTTATAAATTGTGTGACCGACTTTAATTTAAATTGACAGATAATGGATAACTCGCTTATGTTGAGCAGGGTGTTAGCGATTATTGTATTTGTAAGTATAAGCTTACACCTACTTTATGCTCAAAATCAGCCGTACGAAACCGTCACGGTGAATGGCCAATCCTATTACAAATATAATGTGCAACCGGGTGAGGGACTCTACGCGATATCTCGTACGTTTTCCGTCTCTGTTGCTGAAATTTTGCGCCATAACCCGGGATCTGAAACTGGTTTACAGAGCGGCCAAGAGCTGTTAATTCCTGTCTCTACGCAAGCTTCAGCTGGTTCAACGTCTACTCCTAACACTTCACCTCCCTCGATTAACCAACACTCTTCCCAGGCCCCTATTCCCCCGGCTCCCACTACATCGGCCGATCAAAATATCACGTTCAATCATACGGTGGTGGTCGGTGAAACAGTGTATAGTATTTCTAAGATGTACAACACCACCGTTGAGGAAGTGTATCGTTTAAATCCTTCGTCTCGTGGTGGTATCGTCGAAGGACAACTCCTCATGATTCCTCAGCGACGTGTAATTAGTGAGGTGAAGGAAGAGAATTACCGCTATCATACTATCTTGCCGAAAGAGACACTCTATTCTGTTTCCAGAACCTACTCCTTGAAACCGGAAGATGTGATGAGAGCTAATCCCGGCTTATCGGTCGAAACGTTCCAGATAGGAAAAACCATCCGAGTACCCTTTTTTGAATCGTATGAGACGATCGTTCCCTTTGAGGAGCAGACAACGCACATCACGCATAAAGTAGGTAGGGGAGAAACCCTCTATAGCTTGGCGCGTGAATATAACGTGGATGTGGCAGAAATAGAGCGATTAAATCCTTCATTGGCAAGTGGTCTTAAGATGAACATGGAACTAATGATTCCAGTGAAAAGAAGCATGGTCGAAGGTGTCTCACGCCAGGACGAGAGTGAGGCCAATAGGTTATTGACTCAAGCTGCTTCTTCGGAACGTGTGGACGTGATGAAGGTAGGTCTACTCATGCCGTTTCTTGATGAGGCGGGACGTGCCCACCTCCGGCTACAGGAGTACTACGAAGGTTTTTTATTGGCCGTGAACGAACTAAAGAGTCGCGGGGGTGACTTGGAACTTTACGTTTTTGAGATCGGGAAAGGGAACGATACAAAGAGGTTGGAGAGCCTCTTGGAGACGATGGAGATGCAGTCGTTGAATCTTATCGTGGGTGGTGTGACTGACACCCAGATAAAAGTTTTATCCGATTTTTCCAGATCCCGGGGTGTTAAGTACGTGGTTCCTTTTTCGCAAAGTAATGGAGAAGTACTGAATAATGGGAATATTTTTCAAGTAAACTCTCATTTGCAGGCGATGCAGGCTAAAGCATCAAAACTGTTTTTGAATACATTCCGAGGTGCCAATATTATTTTCGTGAGTGGAGGGGATAACGATAAGATGGAGTTTGTTTCTCAATTGCAAAATGAGCTGCGAACCAACGGTGTTCGATATGAAACCATCAGTAATACAAGTACGTTGGATACCGTGATCCTGTCTTTATTGAATACGAACAGGGAGAATGTCGTCATTCCTACAAGCGGTGATTCAAATACGCTCCGTCGATTGATCGATGAGCTGAAAGAGGTGCAAGAGTCCAACGCTTCATATACCATTCGTCTGTTTGGTTATCCCGAATGGCAGACTTACTCCAGCTTGGTCAGCGATTTCCACCGGTTTGGAACCTATATCTACACTCCTTTTTTCGTGGATCAGAACAGTCCGGGAGTAAAAAATTTCAATGAGAATTTCCAAAAATGGTACCACCGCTCTCCTATGGACACTTATCCAAATTATGGAATGTGGGGATACGATACAGGACTCTTTTTCCTGACCGCTTTGCAGCGATTTGGAACCGCGTTTGAGTATAATATAGATCAGGTCAGAGCGAATCCGCTCCAGTTTGCTTTCCAATTTGAGCGAATGAATAACTGGGGAGGATTTATTAACACAGGTCTGTTCTTGGTATACTATGACCCAAACGGGAATATTATAAAAATGGATAGAAGCCGATGAAACGTTTTTTTATTTTATTGCTGATCGGCACGCCTTGCTTTGTTTCTCTCCTTGCACAAGTAAAAGAGTTTCAAAAAGAGTTCTATATAGGTGCAGGGGGTGGAGGGATCGCATCCAACGTGAGCTTCGTGCCCTCTATTCCCCAAGCGCTGATATATTCTTATCAAGGTGGAATTGCCGCAAAATATATTTCCGAGAAACATTTGGGTTTAATTACAGAACTCAACTTAACAAGAAAAGGGTGGAGCGAAGAGTTTGACCCGGAAAGTGGATTCTCGTACGAGCGAGCACTTACGTACATCGATATGCCTTTCATGACGCATGTTTATTTTGGAAAAAAAACACGATTTATCCTTAACGCGGGGCCACAAATCAGCTTCTTAATAGGAGAAAAATCGGATATGAGCCCAGCCTTGCGTGACGATATCGAAGCGAGGCAACTCGCTAATCCCGATGCTCGAATAGGTGAACAGTACAAGCCAATGAGCGAAATGAAACGAGTAGATTACGGTTTGATCGGTGGAGTGGGGATGGAATTGAAGACGGGAATCGGTGATTTTGATTTAGAGGGACGATACTATTTTGGATTGGGAGATATTTTTACCAACCGCCGGACCGATGAAGCTTTTTTTTCTCGTTCCGCGCACCGGGTGATCGCTGCTAAGTTAACCTACTACATACGCGTTCGATAATCGGGCCTGTTTCAGCTCATTAGGTGAATAACTCCGTTCTTGCTTACCCCGTTATTTTGGTTTAACGAAGTAATTCACCGCACTCAAACACTATTTAACCGCGGTTGAAATAATGAATCCATACCAAATTTTAATAATTTCTCGAATAAAAAACAACAAGGGAATGAACAAAAACAAATGAATATATGTTCATGTATTGATGTGTCTGTTTTTCAAGAGTGAGTTTTAATGGATGATAAAGAAAAAATGAGATGAAAGAAATAGCCTATGGATTAGAGAATATCGAGGCCGAGGAATCACGATTCGAGGAAGCAGCCTACCTGCTAAGGGCTTTGGGTAACGAAACCCGCTTACGAGTGATTATGCAATTGGCACAAAACGAAGAGATGTCGGTAACGGAGCTGCAGGAAAAAACGGGGTGTGAGCAATCGCTCCTTTCGCATCACCTTACCGATATGCGGGCCAAAGGAATCCTTTCATGCCGTAGAAGTGGAAAAAACAGTCTCTATTCGATCAACGACAGGCGGATTATAAACGTGTTGCGATGTGTGTTGAATTGCGGACAGGAGAATCCATTGCATCCGGGAAACGAATCGTTGAATTAAACACGTTGCAGAACAAAGTAACGTTGATCAGAGTAACGTCAACCAAATAAAATAAATCGAGTTTCGTACGGGAACGATGCAAGTAGCACCATACGATACGCGAGAAAAAAATAAAAGAAGATGGTAAAACATTTTTTTATGAAACATTGGCTTAAACTGCTGGGCATAGCCGTAGGAACCGCTGGGGGGTATCTCTACTATTACTACGTGGGGTGTGTGAGCGGTACCTGCCCCATCACTTCAAATCCTTACCGGATGATGATTTACGGGGCCGTAATGGGTTATCTATTTTCCGAGATTATCTCCGGGAATCGGACCTCAAAAGCAACAGAAGCAGCAACAAAAAACGATATAAAAAAAGAAGTATGACAGCAAAGATTATTTTATCAACCCTTTTGATGGTTAGCTTATTGAGTGGTTGCAACAACGCACCGCAAAAAGCTTCCGCGGGTACAGACAGTACACTGGAGAGTAACATAAAAACAACAGAAGATAATATGACAGCAACAAAAACAATTCATTTAACGAGAGCCGAATTCCTTGAAAAGGTGGCTAACTTTGAGAAAAGCCCGGAAGAGTGGGTTTACTTGGGCGATAAACCGGCGATTATTGATTTTTATGCCGACTGGTGCGGTCCGTGTAAAATGATAGCCCCCATTCTGGAGGAGCTGGCCGATGAGTACGATGGTCAGATATATATCTATAAGGTAGATACCGAGGCGGAGCAACAATTAGCGGCCGAGTTCGGTATCCGGAGTATTCCGTCCTTGCTTTTCGTGCCGATGGGCGAGGCCCCGCAGATGGCGCAAGGTGCGCTTCCTAAGGATGCGTTCAAGCAAGCGATCGATGAGGTGCTTTTGAAAAAATCGTAATCTCGAGGAAGATGGAACCGATGTTCTTTGAAAGCAAAAGCAAGTATGGTTTCGACGAAACGATACAGGTGCTCACGGACGTTGTCGCGGAAAGCGAATGGAAGCTGATTCACCTGCACGATTTGCAGGAGACCATGCGGAAAAACGGGAAGCAAGTAGCTCCCGTGAAAGTAATGGAGATATGCAACCCGAACCTTGCATACCGGCTGTTGTCGGAAGATGAGCAGCGGATCTACTCGAACATGATGCCGTGCCGCGTTTCGGTGTATGTTAAAGGGGATGGTCTTACCTACGTGTCAAGGATAAACGCCGCGTTGATGGCCTCTCAAATCGGTGGCGTGGTGCACGAAGTGATGTCCATGGCTTTTACCGACGCGGAAAAATTTATTGATAAAGTGAGGGTGTAGAAATTTACTTTTATCGAACGGGTATTTGAACTAAATGGCGGATGCGTTCCTTGAGAATGCATCCGTTTTTTTGTACCTTCGCGGCTGTAAATCATGGCATCATAATGAACACTACGAAAAAAGCGAAAACTACACGAGATTATGAAATAATGGCTCCCGCTGGTTCCTATGAGTCGCTCACGGCGGCCATCCAAGGGGGGGCTGACTCCATCTACTTCGGTATTGAGGGGTTGAACATGCGAGCGAAGTCGTCCAATAACTTCACGATAGACGACCTGCATGCCATAGCAAAGATCTGCCGGGATAACAACATAAAGAGCTACCTCACCGTTAACACGATTATCTACGAACAGGACATGGAGCTGATGCGTAAGGTGGTGGATGCCGCGAAAGAGGCCAACCTCTCGGCCATCATCGCGGCGGATGTGGCGGTCTTGATGTATGCCCGGAGCATCGGGGTGGAGGTACACCTCTCCACGCAACTCAATATTACCAACACGGAGTCGTTGAAGTTTTACGGGCAGTATGCCGACGTGGTGGTGCTTGCCCGGGAATTGAACCTGGACCAGGTGGCGGCCATCCATAAAGATATCGTGGAGCAGCAGATAAAGGGGCCTTCGGGTGAATTGATCCGCATCGAGATGTTCGCGCACGGTGCCCTCTGCATGGCGGTCTCGGGCAAGTGTTACCTCAGCTTGCACGAGAAGGATCTATCGGCCAATCGGGGCGCGTGCAATCAAATCTGCCGGAGAGGGTATATCGTGAAGGATAAGACCAGCGATATCGAGCTGGAGATCGATAACGAGTACATCATGTCGCCCAAGGACTTGAAGACGATCCATTTCATGAATAAGATGATGGATGCCGGAGTGCGCGTATTTAAGATCGAGGGGCGTGCCCGGGGTCCCGAGTACGTGCGGGTGGTCACCTCTTGCTACAAAGAGGCGGTGGGGGCCTACTGTAACGGCACCTATACCGAAGAGAAGATAGCCGATTGGAACGAGCGGTTATCCGCCGTGTTCAACCGAGGCTTCTGGGATGGATACTACCTGGGGCAACGACTGGGCGAATGGACGCACCGGTACGGGTCAGGGGCGACCAAACGAAAGGTGTACGTGGGCAAAGCGATCAAGCACTTTGGGAACATCGGCGTGACCGAGTTCCTGATCGAGACCCAGACGGTGAAGTCGGGCGACGAGCTGCTGATTACCGGGCCGACCACCGGGGCGGTTTTCGTGACGGCCGACGATATTCGAGTGGATTTACACACTGTCTCCGAAGCGATCAAGGGCGATTATTTCTCCATCAAGACGGACGAGAAGATCCGGCCGAACGACCAGCTCTACAAGATGGTGGCCGCCAACCGCCGGGGGACGGCTCATGAGCGGTAAACTCATCGCCGTACCCCATATCAAACCGCCCGGTTAAAAATGAGGTGGGTTTGTCCTCTACTATCATCGCCTTGAACGAGAATATTCCGGACAAAACAACCTGTGTCAGCACATTATCCACGTATAGGTTCTGGGTATGTTTAATTGTGAAGTTGCCCTCTAAGATATCCACTTCCAGGGGGATGCTCACGTAGCCAAGCGACTCCTATTCGGATGGAAAAAGGCTGTTGTGCTTCCATGCAAGGCTGTTTTAAGTTGACAGAGAGTTGAGCTGGAGAGTTATTCTTTTTTGCATTATTCTTTTTTGCATAATGCAAAAATGCTATCTTTGTCAAAAAATGAAGATATGAATCCTTTCACTTACGGTATTGTAGCAACAGGCGAAAGTTTTTATGATCGTTCGAAGGAGTGCGACCATATTGTAAGAACTCTTGCAGGAGGTAACAACATGGTGTTATACGCTCCAAGGAGATTTGGTAAAACATCATTGGTGCTAAAGGCTATAAAACAACTTGAGGAAGAGGGCTTCATTTGTATCTACTTCGATTTCATGCCTGTTTTTTCGGCCGAATCTTTCGTCCGGCTTTATACTAAATCTTTGATATCAAAACAAACGAACTTACAAAGATTTGCTGCAACTTTTAGTTCGATAGTTAAAAATATTCGTCCTGTAATAAAATTTTCTCAAGATGGAAATCCGGAACTATCAATTGATATTGCTAATAAAGCTATTGATGAAGCGGATGTCTCTCAGTTACTGGATATCCCTGAATCTTTAGCGGGGAAAAGTAAACGAGTTTTGGTTTTTATGGATGAGTTTCAAGAGGTCGAAAAATTGAAAGAAATAAATTTCGAGGGCCTTCTACGTAGTAAAATACAGCATCAACAACGGGTGAGTTACCTTTTCTTTGGCAGTAAAACTCATATGATGCGAGCAATGTTCAATGATAAAAAAAGACCTTTTTATAATGCCGCCTCACAAATGACGATTAGTTATCTGCCTAAAAAAGATACTATAGAGTTTTTACGAAACAACTTTTCACGAAGAAATGTAGAGCTTGATGACGAGATGGCGACCTACATTATCAACGTATCTGCCAATATCCCGTATTATATTCAACAATTGGCCTCCGAGATATGGCTAAATATTGAAAACAATAGCAAAATCACTCGCAAAATTGTAGATGAATGCGTGTTGCGGATAATCGCTATGAAAAGTGATTATTTTATGGAACTATTTGATAATCAATCGGCAAGTAAAAAGCAATTGTTAATTGCGTTGTGCACAAACGGTGAAAATATTTTCTCTGAATTATATAGAAAAACACACCGCTTGCCGAGTTCTGCCACCTTGCAACGAGCCGTTAAAGGACTAACCCAGGATGGGATAATTGACAAGATTGGCAGTGGGTATTTTATAACCGATCCATTCTTCAAGCTTTACCTGCAAGAGATTATTGGTTAGCTTTAAACCAGCCGGCGTACATCAGGTAGTTGCTGGCGATCTTCTGGTTCATCTCCTTCGATTGCTTGGGATCGACCTTCTTTACGAACTTGGCGGGGACACCGGCGTAGATGCTGCCGGGCTCCACCTGAGTACCGCTTAATACTACTGCACCCGCGGCGATGATAGCCCCTTCGCCCACCACGGCATGGTCTAACACGATGGCACCCATGCCGATGAGGGCTCCGTCTTTAATCTCCGCGCCGTGAATCACGGCGTTGTGTCCAATGGAGACATCGTTGCCAATCACCGAGACCGATTTTTCGTAAAGCGTGTGTATCACCGTGCCGTCTTGCACGTTTACCCGATCGCCCAATCGTATCGAGTTGACGTCGCCCCGAAGCACGGTGTTGAACCAGATACTGCAATCGCAGCCAATAATCACGTCTCCCACGACGGTGGCGTTCTCTGCAAGAAATGTATTTTCACCGATTTCAGGAGTGAACCCCCGTACCGACTTTACCAATGCCATAGTCCTATTTTAAATAGAGTACCCGTTACGACAACGCGTTGGAGCACTCGTGTTGTTGTTATTTGATCAGAGTTCTATTGTTGTTCGTTCAGAGTTGCTCCCTTAAATGGGCTTGGTTTTTTCTTTTAACCAATCCTTCTCCTCTTTGTTTAGATGTTCCTTTAATGTAGTATAAACCCATTCGTGATACTTATTGAGCCATTTGACCTCCTTCTTGGTAAGCAACTTCTTGGAGATCGGCCGGGTGTCAATAGGGCAGAGCGTGATGGTTTCGAAATTATAGAACTCGCCAAACTCATCGCTCTTTTCGTGCGGCTGGGTAACGATCAGGTTTTCAATTCGGATGCCGTACTGGTTGGCACGGTAGACACCCGGTTCGTTCGATGTTACCATTCCCGGTTGAAGTTGAGTAGGGTTCTCCTCTAAGCGGATGTTTTGCGGTCCCTCGTGCACGTTCAGGAAGTGGCCGATGCCGTGCCCTGTGCCGTGCCAGTAGGTAAGCCCGTTGTCCCATAAGGCTTTTCGTGCAAGGATATCTAACTGCGATCCTCTTGTACCTTTGGGATAGATGGCGGTAGCGAGCGCGATGTGTCCTTTCAAGACCAACGTGTAGTCGCTCTTCATCTGTTTGGTTAATTTACCTACAGCTACTGTTCGGGTAATATCGGTGGTGCCGTCCTTATATTGAGCACCGGAGTCGATCAATAATAACCCTTTGGGTTCTACTTTAAGCGCGGTTTCCGGTATGGCACTGTAGTGGATAACTGCCCCGTTACGGCCGTACCCGGCAATGGTAGAGAAGCTTTCACCGACGAACAGCTCTTGTTGAGAACGGTATTCGTAGAGTTTTTCGGCCACGGTCACCTCGTTTACTTCCCCCGCGGGAACGGCTTTCTCCAGCCACATGTAAAACTTCACGAGTGCTACCCCGTCCTTGATCATCGCGTTGCGGAACCCCTTCAACTCGGTCTCGTTCTTCACGCTCTTCATCAGGTCGAGGGGCGATGGCACGTCGATGATTCGGCAGGAAGAGGGAATGGTATGCATCAGTTTGTAGTTGATCTTGCTGCCGGTCACGCACACCGCGCTGCCTTCGGGTAGGTTGGCCACGTATTCAAAAATTTCGTTGTAACCGGTGATCTTGATCCCCTGCTCTTTGTACGAGGCGGTTATTTCGTCGGTCAGCTTATCAGGCTCGATAAACAACACCGTCTCCTTTTCAGATACATACGCGTAGGCGACGGCTACCGGGTTGTAATCCACGTCGTTCCCCCGTAGGTTAAATAGCCAAGCGATGGTATCTAACGTCACCACGATGACCCCGTCGGCTTGCAGTTTTTTCAGTTCCGCGTTCACCCGTTCGATCTTACTTTTTACCGTTTCTCCGGTCACCTCAACAGGGAGTGTGAAGATTTTGTTTTTGGGTATTTCCGGCCGCTCTTTCCTGATTTCTTCGAAAGGGTCGAACGAGGTATTCAAGGCAATTCCCGCGGCATCCAGCTTGCTTTTTAACGCGTTACCTTCCGACGCGGCATAGACCAGTCCGTCAATCCCCACCGTTCCATCTCTTCCCACCTGCTCAATGATCCATTCGGTCATATCAGGCGTATCGGCTTGTCCCATCTTAAACAGGTCGAACCCCGTGCCGCTAAGTTCGTCCGCTGCCTGTAGGAAATAACGGGAGTCCGTCCAAACCCCTGCTTGTTGTTTGGTAACTACTGCCGTGCCGGCTGATCCGGTGAAGCCACTGATCCATTTTCGGGATTCCCAAAACTTTGGAGGATACTCGCTTAAATGAGCATCGGTACTGGGGATGATAAAAGCATCCAAATTTTTTGTCTCCATGAACTGCCTCATGGCCGCGAGCCTTTCGGGGATTTCGTTTGTTTTCATTATCGGGTATTTTTTCTACTTTTGTTTTATCAACAACAAATATAGCGATATCTTCTTGCATTAGAACCATTAAAAATAAGAATAAATCGATGAAGACCTCTATTGAATTAAAAAATATGCACTTTTTTGCTCACCATGGCGTCTTGGAGCATGAGACTGTCCACGGGAATAACTTTTCTGTGACGTTGAGGTTCTCGGCTGATTTGTCGGTGGCCTGTATGAGTGATGATGTAATGGATACCATCAATTATGCCGCGGTGTATGATTTGGTCAAAGAGGAGATGGCGACTCCTTCAAAACTGTTAGAAAACGTGGCCTACCGTATTTTACAGAGGGTAAAGGAGGCCTTTCCGGAGATCGACCGGATTGAAGTAGAATTGGCAAAAATGAATCCACCCGTCGCGGGGAAGATGGATTATTCGGCGATCACCGTATCGGAATAAATCTTGCAAACGATATAACGGAAGCTTGGCTTTTCTCTCGGCTTTCACTACATTTGTAGAAATTTTTCGAGTAAATGGACGAAACGATAGACAATACAGCGTCTGGCATTGATACGGAAGAGCAGATTGGTCTTCCAGGAGATGAGGTGCAGGGCTCTAATCCGCTGATGTTGCGTACCGAAAACCTCGTGAAAAGGTACGGTAAGCGCACGGTAGTGAATCATGTCTCAATCGACGTGAAACAGGGCGAGATCGTGGGGCTGCTGGGGCCTAATGGAGCGGGAAAGACCACTACTTTTTATATGACAGTAGGCCTGGTGGTCCCTAACGAAGGTGAGATATTCATCGGGGACCAGAATATTACCCGTTTTCCGGTCTACAAGCGGGCACAGCACGGTATTGGTTACTTGGCTCAAGAGGCCTCTATCTTTCGTAAAATGACGGTGGAAGATAATATCCGATCGGTATTGGAATTTACCGATAAGTCGCCCGAAGAGCAAAAAGAGAAGTTAGAGAGCCTGATCGAGGAATTTGGTCTTGAAAAAGTGAGGAAAAACCGGGGCGACCGCCTTTCGGGAGGAGAAAGACGTCGTTCTGAAATTGCCCGTTGTTTAGCGATTGACCCGAAGTTTATCATGCTGGACGAACCGTTTGCCGGTATTGACCCAATTGCCGTGCAGGATATTCAATCTATCGTGGCACGGCTCAAGTACCGTAACATTGGCATTCTCATCACTGACCATAACGTGGACGAGACCCTAAGTATTACTGATCGTGCCTACCTGCTCTTCGAAGGAAAAGTATTGTTCCAAGGGAGTGCCGAAGAACTGGCCGCTAACCCGATCGTGAGGGAGAAATACCTTGGGAACGACTTCGAATTGCGGAAACGGGTATTTGAAACTCATTGAACCAAGGTGGCACGGCTTCTCTCCATAGATTACGGGAAAAAACGTACCGGGTTAGCGGTAAGTGATCCACTTCAGCTCATCGCGAACGGGTTAACGACGGTGGAGACCCCAAGGTTATTTGATTTTTTGGCTGATTACTTTGAAAAAGAGGAGGTGGAGCGAGTCATTGTTGGGTTACCGCGGCAGATGGACAACGAGCCATCCGAGAACATGAAGCGGATCGAACCCTTCGTGAACCAGCTAAGAAAGTTATACCCCCATATGCCGGTGGAGTATTACGACGAGCGGTTTACTTCCAAAATGGCTCAGCAAGCGATAATCGATGCCGGCCTCAAAAAAAAAGAGCGACAGAGAAAAGAGTTAGTAGACGAGATAAGCGCGACTATCCTTCTCCAAGGATACATGGAGAGTAGGAGAAATATGTCAATATAAATATTGTTATAGTACTGATGTATCGAGGAAATGAATAGCTGATGGTACTTTGTTCATTACTAATTGATCGAAAAGATGATTCTACCCATATATATATACGGACAACCGGTATTACGTAAAATGACCGCCGATATCGATCCGGAAAACTATCCCGGTTTGAGCGAGTTGATTGAAAACATGTTCGAGACCATGTACAATGCCGATGGGGTGGGGATTGCCGCGCCACAGGTAGGACGGGAAGACCGCATCTTCGTGGTGGACCTGTCGCCGCTTGCCAACGACGAGCATCCCGAATTCAAGGATTTCAAAAAAGTGTTCATCAACGCGCATATCACCGAACGTACCGGGGAGATGGTATCGATCGAAGAGGGGTGCTTGAGCATTCCCGGCGTTCACGAGAAAGTATCTCGTGAGGATGAGATCCGGATTAAATACCTCGACCAAGACCTGCAGCTCCGCGATGAAGTATACACGGGATACGCGGCAAGGGTAATCCAGCATGAGCACGACCACCTGGACGGTATTCTGTTTGTGGACAAAGTATCTCCTCTCCGCAAGCGTATGATCAAGAGTAAACTTTCCAACTTAGGGAAAGGGAAGGTCGCCTGTGAATACAAGATAAGAGCCAATCGATAATCCTTCAGAAAATCGAGGCGGGTTTCGTGTGGAGATACTTATTAAACGCGTACTTGCCGCCTATTTGTTTAGTCTCTGAGCTGCCTGCTGATCCATAAACCAAGTGAGATTCCCTGACTCCGGTTGCACGAGTGCTGCCGGGTATTTTTTTTGTGTTTCTTCAGGCTGTGCCACGATCTCTTCTACCTTTTTCGCTTTGTTGTCACCGGTCACTAAGAAAACCACGTGGTGTGAGGCATTAATAATTTTTCCCGTTACACTGATTCGTTTCTGTCCGCTTACCGGGTGAGTGGCTACCACGCAATTCTCGCTGTTGTCCCATAGCGCGATTTCGTGTGGGAAAATGGATGCGGTATGTCCATCGTCTCCCATCCCTAACATCATAATATCAAAGGATGGTATTCCATTTTTTATATCCAATTCACGATCAAGCACCTTAGCGTATCTTTCTGCTTCACTCTTTACATCATTCTCCCCTTGAATACGGAAGATATTCTCTGTAGGAACCTGCACGAAATTGAAGAGATGCTCCTTCGTCATTTTGTAATTACTCTCTTCGTGGGTGGGCGGCACACACCGTTCGTCGCCCCAGAAAAATTTTATTTTTGTCCAGTCGATCTCACCTTTAGGTAGCGATGCCCAGTAGGCGAACAGTGATTTTGGCGTGGAACCACCTGATAGAGCAATCGTCACCTCTCCTTTTTCATCTACTTGTTCCTTGAACCAATCGGTAAACGATCGGGTTAGATCGTCCATGGTCTCGAATACGCGTATATCTATATCAGTCATTGAAGTTTAATTATGAAAATTTAGTTGCACGAGTGCAACGGAATATGTCCGTTGCCTCCTCGTGTGTCAATAGTTACAGCTCGCAATAGACCCCGTCTTCCGCTAAATTCTTACAGGGATAGCGCCATGTAGTCTCTTTCCCTTCAATCAGGCCGTCGGCCACGTCGGGACCCCATGAGCCGGAGGGGTAGCCGTGAAGCGGTGCCTCCTCGTCGTTTTCCCAGTAGTCGAGAATGGGTTGAACGAACCGCCATGTCTCTTCGGCCGCCTCCCCTTGCATGTAAAGCATGTTGTCTCCCGCCATGCAGTCGAGAATTAGTCGCTCGTACGCGCTGGGGATATAGTGCTCATTCAATTCCGAATAGTGGAAATCCATGTTCACTGTTTTTACTTCATACCCACTCCCTGGCACTTTCATGCCCGTTTTTAATAGGATGCCTTCGTCGGGCTGGATGCGGAGGATAAGTTGGTTATCGGATTGTTCGGAGGCATCGGCCGATTTGAACAACCGTTGAGGGGATGGCCGGAAGTGGATTACCACCTCGGAGACCTGTGTTGGGAGCCTTTTCCCGGTCCGAATATAGAAGGGTACCCCTTGCCACCGCCAGTTATCAATAAAAACCTTCATGGCAGCATAGGTCTCTGTCCGGGAGAGAGGGTCAACGTTGGGTTCCTCACGATATCCTTTGTAATGCTTTCCTCGAACCGTGGCATCGGTATACTGGCCACGGATCACGTTTTTCCTCAGGTCGGCCTTGCTCATGGGACGGAGGGAGCGAAATACCTTCATCTTCTCGTACCGTATATCCTCTGGTGTGATCTTGGTGGGTGGTGCCATCGCCACGAGTGAAAGTACTTGCAACAGATGGTTTTGGATCATATCGCGAAGAGCACCCGCATCGTCGTAATAACCTCCCCGGTCTTCTACCCCGATGCTCTCGGCAGCGGTGATCTCTACATGTTGGATATAGTTCCGGTTCCATAAGGGCTCGTAAATCCCATTCGCGAAACGCATCACCATGAGGTTCTGGACGGTTTCCTTGCCCAAGTAGTGATCAATACGGTATATCTGCTCCTCTTGGAAGAATTCCAATAGTTGTCGATTCAGATCGATAGCCGTTTGGAGGTCATGCCCGAACGGTTTTTCGATGATGATTCGGCGGAACCCTTTTTGTTGTAATGTCAGACCCTGTCCATATAAAAATTTCGGGATGGTCGTGTACAGTGCTGGGGGGGTAGAGAGATAATAAATATAATTTTGTCCGAGGTTAAATAGTTTGTTTAGCTCATCTAACTTCTCTTTCACACGGGCATACTCTTCTCCCTTCCCGGTGTCGATGCTGATGTAAAAAACACGAGAAAGGAAGTGGTCTATATCGGCAGAGCTCGCCTCTTTGTAGTGAGCAAACTGACGAATACCTTCCTTCAGTTTCTTCCGGAATTTATGGTCCGTGAAAGTGGAGCGACTGACCCCTAATACCGCGTATCCTTCCGGAAGCGATTCGTTCACGTGGAGGTCGAATACTGCCGGAATCAGTTTACGATACGTAAGGTCGCCTGAAGCTCCAAAGATTACAAGTGCCTGGTTGGGTACTTTTTTCATTTTGTATAAACTAAGCTGTTGAATTGAATTTATAGCACGTGGGCATTCTATATTAACAAAATTAGCAGTTAAAAGTTGAAAAAGCGCGTTATTAGAGAAAAAACAGCTTTTCCTCAAGAGGATTTACAGGTTGTCTATTTGATCATTAGATATTTTATCGTATCTTTGCCGCTCGAAAAATGTTTTTTCGGAAAATACATTAATAATTAATTTAGTTAGTATGAATAATTACGAAACCGTTTTCATTTTAACTCCCGTTTTGTCTGATGTTCAGATGAAGGAAGCGGTTGAAAAATTCAAGACTCTTCTCACTAATGAAGGGGGAGAGATCGTGAACGAAGAGGATTGGGGGCTACGTAAGTTGGCCTACCCTATCGACAAGAAATCGACCGGGTTCTATACATTCCTGGAGTTCAAAGCTGAGCCATCAGTGATCGACAAACTGGAAGTAAATTTCCGCCGCGATGAAAGAGTAATTCGTTTCTTGACAGTGAAACAGGATAAATTTGCCTTGGAGTACGCTGAGAAGAGGAGGAATAAAGGAGGCAGGAAAAAGGAAACAGCTCCTTCAAATGACTCTTCGCAACCTAAAAAATCAGAAAAAGCGGAAGTCGTTTAATAGGAATAAATTAAAAGAAAAGGAGAATTAAAAGATGGCTAAACAGACAGAAATTAGATACTTGACCCCCCTTTCGGTGGATGTGAAAAAGAAAAAATATTGCCGTTTTAAAAAGAACGGTATCAAGTATATCGATTATAAAGATCCCGAGTTCCTGAAAAAATTCCTGAACGAACAAGGTAAAATATTACCTCGGAGAATCACCGGTACATCACTGAAATTTCAAAGACGTATCGCGCAGGCAGTAAAAAGAGCACGTCATATCGCGTTGCTTCCATACGTAACCGATTTAATGAAATAACTGGAGGAAGAAAAGATGGAAGTAATTTTAAAAGAAGATGTTTTAAACTTAGGCTACAAAGACGATGTAGTTAACGTGAAAAAGGGGTATGCCCGTAATTTTCTTATTCCCCAAGGGAAGGCCGTGATAGCAAGTGAATCGGCTAAGAAGGTATTGGCAGAGAACCAGAAACAACGTGCGCACAAGATTGCACAGATAAAAGCCGATGCACAGGCTGTTGCCGATAAAATGGAAGGAGTTTCGTTGACAATCGGAGCGAAGACCAGTTCTACAGGTACTATTTTTGGATCGGTAACTAATATCCAGATTGCCGATGGATTGGCAGAAAAAGGATTTGAAGTCGATCGTAAGTTGATCGTGATTAAAGATCAAGTAAAAGAAGTTGGAAATTATACCGCGTTGGTTAAACTTCATAAGGAGATTTCAGTGGAAGTGCCGTTTGAAGTTGTCGCGGAATAATAGTTAGTGTACACGCCATAGAATAAAAAACCGGAATTATTCCGGTTTTTTTTATCGTGTGCCGTGCATGGTACTTCACTTGGTGGTGAAAGTTCATCATGGGGATTTGTAATCGCCAGCCATTTGTAAAAGACACGGGTTTCCATCACGTTCTCTACCGATGCTGCACGGTGTAATCAATGGGGCAAGATTGATATGGTAGTTGTGTCCTAAAACTGCAATAGTTAGCGCGGTTTTTTGATATTTTTTCTATTTGATCGCGATATATCATTGATATTTAAATATATTTAACCGATAGATCTCTCTTTTTACTTAAAAAAATTTTGCACTTCTTCTTCATTGATTACATTTGTGTGGAAAATCATGGCAATGAATTTGGAAGTGGTGAAATCAAGGCGCAGAATCGTTTGTTTCAGAGGCGATCACGGGTTGTTTTTTGATGCGGGATCGCTCCTTTTGATACTCTTTTTGACATTTTCTTGTCATCCAAAGGAGGCGAGCAATCAATTTATAGGTGAAGAGAAGCAAAAATGGGAGAGCGAAATCTACCAATCCGACCTGTCTCTTGATTCACTTGAATCACTCTTAGCAGTATGCATTGCCTCAAAAGACCACGTGGCTATATCGGTATTATGTAAAGAGCTTGGGAGCAGGATGCGTATTGTTTCCGACTTTGATAAAGCGATTGAATACCACCAGCAAGGTTTAGAGGCTGCTTATATAATCAATGATACCATCGGGATTACCCAAGCCCTTAATAATATTGCCACTGATTTCCGAAGAATGGGTGCACTACCTGAAGCCTCCGAATACCATTATCAAGCTCTATACATGGCGGAAAATTTCTCTGGAAGGATTGGGGGCATAGGACGTAAAAATCGGGTTATAGCCATAAATGGATTAGGGAACGTGTATCTGGCGTTTGGAAATCTTGTTGAAGCTGAAACCATGTTCCGGCAGTCGCTGGCAGAGGAAATTGCTTTGGAAAGTGATTTGGGGCAGGCAATCAATTATGCCAATATTGGAGCTATTTTTGAGAAGCGAGCGATGTATGACTCCGCGTACTATTATTACGAACGTTCCATGGAGCGGAATATTGCAGCAGACTCTCGTTTAGGAATAGGGCTATGTCATATTTACTTCGGTCAGGTCTATGAATTGCAAGGTAAATATGATCTGGCAGAACGTGAATACACACGGGCTCACGAGGTGATGAGAAATCTCTCCGATACATGGCACGCCTTGGAAGCAACATTGGCTATTGCTCGCATACGTTTACTCAATGGTAATTTAGGAGGCCTGCTCGACTACATCGACCAGGCCCGAGAGGCAGCAAGTGAGATTCAGTCTCCCGGTCATCTCTCCAGAGTACATGGACTTTTGCACGACTATTACGTGCAGCAGGGTAATTATGCCGCCGCATTGGATGACTACAAGATTAGTAAAGCGTACGAAGATACGATCCAAAACGCGAGAAAAATGAATCAAGTAATTGATACGCGTCTTGATTACGAGCGTGATAGACATCGGCAACATATCTCTAACCTGCATATGCGAGGCGAGCTGGAAGCCCGGCAAACACGTACGATCATCCACGCTTCGATTGTCTCACTGGGTCTACTTGTCCTCTCTTTGATTGCCCTTTTCTACGCGTACATGCAGCGCACAAATAGTAATAAAGTCTTAAGAAGGTTGAACCGTTTGCGTACCGATTTTTTCACGAATGTAACCCATGAATTTCGTACGCCGCTTACCGTTATCCTTGGGTTAAGTAATCAGCTACAAGCTGAAAGAGAAGTAACCCTTGTTGAAACAAACTCTTACCTGAAGGCCATTGATCGGCAAGGAACCCATTTACTGTCGTTAGTAAACCAATTGCTGAACATGTCCAAGATCAATGCCGGTATGGATAATCCACGGTGGCAAAAAGGGAATATCGTAGTTTATGTGCGTATGGTGGTTGATTCGTTCCGGCTTTACGCGAAAAACAAGCAATTGAATCTCTCGTTCTACTGCGAGCATCATGTTATTATGATGGATTTTATTCCACATTACATAGATAATATACTGCAAAACTTAATCTCGAACGCTATCAAGTTCAGCCCCCAAGAAAGCGATATTTCGATCACCTTGTCTCACGCGGGTAATAAAATCGTGTTAAAGGTTGCTGATACCGGTAATGGAATAAAGTCGGGTGATCTGGAACGTATCTTCGATCTTTTTTATCAAGGTGAAAAAACCGATGGAAAAAATGGGAGCGGGATCGGGTTGAGCTATACTCGTCAAATGATTGAGATGATGAATGGGAAAATAGAGGTGGAAAGCGAAGAGCAGAAAGGTTCACTATTCACGGTAACACTTCCTCGCCAGAGGAGTAAAGAAGGCAAGGAGTTATCCCTCCCAGCTCCGGAGCAGAATGAAATCGAACTCTCTCCGGGTATGAAAGTACTTCCATCGGGTGTCCGTTCACGAGGTGATATATTGTTTTCGTCCAAATCAGGAAATGGTAGTGACTCGAAATATAACGCGACGGTTTTGTTGATAGAAGATAACGATGATGTACTGCTTTACCTGAAATCATTCCTCCCGGAAGAATTTAACGTGCTGGTGGCACGCGATGGAGTGGAAGGTATGGAACTGACACGTGAATTGATACCGGATATTATCGTTTCGGATATTATGATGCCCAATAAAGATGGATTAGCTCTTTGTAAAGAGGTACGTGAATCGGAGTTGTTGAACCATATTCCCATTATTCTGCTTACCGCGAAAAGCACGCTGGACGACCGGTTAAAGGGGCTGAAGCACGGTGCCGATGCTTATATAATGAAACCATTCCACCCAAACGAACTTTTGGTTCAGATGGATGCTCTTCTTGAGAATCGTCGATTACTTAAGGATAAGTACATGCATTATGTGTTGAAAGAGAGTGCCATTCCAAAGAAAGATGTCAACATGGAATTTCTGCAAAAGGCGACGGATATCGTGTATAGCGAGATGCATAGCCCTCATTTCTCAGTAGTTTCTTTGGCGGAGCGCCTTTGCATCAGTAGTTCACAACTCAATCGGAAATTGAATGCTATTTCCGGTCACACTCCTTCAGGTTTTATCATGCGCCTTAAAATCGAGCGAGCCAAGAAAAAGCTGACCTTTGAGAATAAACCCATCGGGCAGATCGCTGAGGAGTGTGGATTTTATGATGTCGCCTATTTCTCTCGCACGTTTAAGCGGTTTACTAAGGTGTCTCCTTCACAATACCGACGAATGCCTCGGTGAAGATGAAAGTATTTTGTTAATTGTGTTCGTTGTGTGCTGGTGATTAGCGTGTTGGTGCGGTGCCATGCTATTATTATACAAATGAGAGCAACTGTTAATGCAAGATATATACAAATATTTGACAGAATAATCCTAACCCTTTTTTTCCGCGTGTACTATGTTTGCTACAGAATTTTCTACTTGCTATTACGGCAAGCTCGACAAATAAGTGAAATACGATTTTTATAAATCACAGTTTTATTTTTCTCATTCCGACATACATTGTACACTCTGCTTTTTAGACGACGAAAGCCCCGCGAATTCTACTTCAAAGGGCTTTTGTCTATTTTTAATCCCGAGGCTTAAAGGCTCTCGATCAAGAACACTTGGGTCATTCGGTTTCAAGTGAATCGACCTGCCTTAATATTTTCCACTTATAAAAGGTGGTATCTTCACTTTTAAATGGCGGATTTATTTGCTAAGAAATTTTAAGTGAGGTTTTTAATTTTTCCTCAAAATCTCAACGGTGTCTTTCGCAATGGTCAACTCTTCATCGGTCGGTATTATCACCACCTTCACTTTCGAGCTCGGTTTGCTGATCACCACCTCCGTGGCGCGTACCGATGCGTTCAGTTCCTCGTCTAATTCGATTCCCATGAACTCCATATTTTTGCACACGTCGGAGCGTGTCACGGCTTGGTTCTCTCCAACCCCTCCGGTAAACACGAGGATATCGATTCCTCCCAGTATGGCGGCGTAGGATCCTACGTACTTCTTAATTCGGTAGTTGTACGTATTCATGGCCAATTGAGCGCGTTTGTTGCCGTTTTTGATGGCTGCTTCAATTTCCCGCATATCGGATGAAACCCCTGAGATGCCAAGCACACCTGAAAATTTATTCAATAGGGTAGAGATACCGCTGGTACCCATATGCTCTTTATCCATGACGTAGGATATTACCCCTGGGTCTACATCGCCGGATCGGGTTCCCATGATGAGTCCCTCTACCGGGGTCATCCCCATGCTGGTGTCGACCGATTTTCCATTCTTGATAGCGGTCACCGATCCCCCGTTTCCGATATGGGCCGTGATAATCCGTTGTTTTTCGTAAGGAACACCCAAGAAATCACAAGCGCGTTTGGATACGTACCGGTGGCTGGTGCCGTGGAAACCGTATCGGCGAATGCCGTATTTCTCGTACAATGAATAAGGGATCCCGTACATGTACGCGTAGTCGGGCATCGTTTGATGAAAGGCGGTGTCAAACACGCTCACTTGAGGGGTATCGGGCAATAGTTCCTGGATAGCGTAAATCCCTTTCAAGTTGGGTGGATTGTGTAAAGGGGCCAGTTCAATACACTCGTTGAGCATGTCAATCACCTCTTCAGTGATGAGCACGCTCGAATTAAAACGTTCGCCCCCGTGCACTACCCGGTGCCCCACCGCGTCAATCTCATCGAGTGACTGGATGCAACCGTATTTTTCACTCAGCAGTACACCCAAAATATATTCAATGCCGGCGTGATGCTCCAGGATTTCTCCCTCGAGCATCACTTTTTGTCCATCGGGTAACGTGAACTTGAGGAATGAACCCTTCATTCCTATTTTTTCAATGCCTCCTTGGGCAATCACCTCTTTGTTCTCCATTTCAAAAAGCTTGTACTTAATGGAAGAACTGCCGCAATTTAATACCAGAATTTTCATTTCATTATTTTTTTCTCGAGCGAGCTATCGTTCTAATTGAATATTGTTTTGTTGGTTGACACGGGGTTCCCGTCCTCATCGTACACGTAAAACCCTTTGCCCGTACGAACCCCTAGCTGATTGGAGCGGTACAGTTTCCAAAGAATGGGGTTGGGCTTGTAGTGCTTTTCACCAAAATCATTAAACATCGCTTCCATTAAAGTTACCAATCGCTCGATCCCCACGATATCGGCCATTTGAAAAATTCCAAATCGTTGCCCGTAGATGATGGTGAAGGTCTCTTCGATGCTCTCCATGGAACTGACCCTCTCTAACAGCATCTGGCACGCTTCATTGAGCATGGTCACCAACAGTCGCAAGCTCACGTTCCCGTTACTTTCATTGATTCGGTGAGGCTTGTATTTAATTAGTTGAGCAAATACTTCCATCTTTTGGTAAACTTCCTTAGACGTGTACATCCCGCTGGAAATCTCCAATATTCGGGCGTCCGGGTGCGATACCGGGAAGTAGAGGCTCACGCAACGCTCCTTGTGATCCAGATCGGCCGCTAACTCACTAATGATTACCGTGGATCCGTTGGTGGCGATGATCGCGTCTTCGTCCAGCACCTCCTCCAATTTCTTAAAGATATTTTTTCTTAGGGGGGTGCTTCTGCGTCCACTTTCGGAGTATCGGCTGCACTCGATTACCAGGTCGCATCCCGCGAAAGCTTCGTAAACCAGCGTGGGTGTGATCCGGTTTAGGATGATTCTTTTCTCGGCCGTTGTCAACCCCCAGCTGCTTATTTTTTGATCCATCACCTTCTCTAACTCACGCGTCACGTAATCGATCCGTTCCGGCGACTCATCTAAAAAAACCACTTCCATACCGGCCGTCGCCGCCATGTTAATAATGGTTCTACCCTCTTTTCCGGCACCAACCACGCCGATTTTTGAGAAGAGGGGTTTATTCTTGCTATTGGAGATGGTAAGTCCATACTTCTCAATAGGCTCTACTATCATTTCATGCATATCCTGTTGTCTATTATTGTTTTAGTCCTATGGCTTGATTCGCTGTGATGGCCACCATGTTATAAATATCCTCTATCGAACAACCCCTTGAGAGATCGTTCACAGGAGCGGCCATGCCTTGCAAGACCGGGCCGACAGCCTCCGCGTTACCCAGCCGTTGCACCAGCTTATACCCGATATTCCCTGCTTCGAGGCTAGGGAAAACCAGCACGTTCGCGTTGCCCGCGATAAGGCTGTCCGGTGCTTTGCTGGAACCTACGCTTGGAACCAGCGCCGCATCGGCTTGTAGCTCTCCGTCGATAGGCAGGTTTGGTTCCAGTTCATTGGCGATGCGGGTGGCTTCCCGAACTTTATCAATCATCTCATGTTCGGCGCTTCCCTTGGTGGAGAAACTAAGCATGGCCACCTTCGGCTCAACCCCCACTAAGCTCTTCATCGTTTGAGCGGAAGCGATAGCGATCGAGGCCAGTTCCTCCGCGGTAGGATCGGGCATCACGGCGCAATCCGCGAACAGCAATGTTCCATTTTCTCCATACTGAGGAGTTCGTGTAAGCATGATAAACGCTCCCGAGACCACCTTCACACCGGGGGATGTCTTGATAATCTGCAAGGCCGGACGCAGCACATTGCCCGTGGTGTTTTGTGCTCCGGCAACCTCTCCATCGGCATCCCCGTTCTTGATCATCAGGCAAGCCAAGTAGAGCGGATCCTCCACCAATCGGGCCGCCTCATCCCATGTCATCCCTCTCTTTTTTCTCAATTCAACAAGGAGGTGCGTATAGGCCTCTTTCTTGTCGTGCGCCTTTGGGTCGATCATCTTCGCTTTCCCCGCGTCCGTGAGTTTTAAGCGATCGATTTGGCGATTAATCTCGGCGGGATCCCCTAAAAGGATGATCTCGGCTACCCCGTCGGCTATTAATTTATCGGCCGCTTGCAGCGTCCGCTCATCGCTTCCTTCGGGCAAAACTATGCGTTGCTTGTCCGCTTTTGCCCGCGCGATCATATTGTTTAGTAAGTTCATTTTTATACAGTATTTTTCAGTAACGTTTGCCATTGAATGCTATTCCACTGTTGTATGTTCGACTAACCTGCACGAAATCTCTTTTTGGCCATATTGCTCATTTAGCGAAATATTCGTTAACTAGCTTTCTGTGCCTCGTTTTCCAATCGTGATCAAGATACGATTTCAAAATGAAATGCATGTAGTGCAAAAGTACAAAAAAAAGCACTATGAAGGTAACAAAAAGAATCCCTATTGCAAATTATCACCATTTTTGTACCTTTACCCTTGGAATGCCGGCGATGCATGGTTCATGGCATAATTGTTACAGGTGAAATAACTCTATGAAACAACTAAAAAAAGAAGGATGAAGCAACTGAAAAAAGAAGGCGTGGCCTACCTGTGCCTCCTGTTGATGACCGCGATCATCGGCTTCTCGTTTATTTTCGTGAAGATCGCCTTGCGGCACGCATTGCCTGTAGATCTCTTGGCGCATCGTTTCACGGCCGCCGCCCTCGGGATGTTTCTTTTTTATTTTCTTCGTAGAAAAAAGTGGCCCGTCTTTAACTGGAAGAGCTTAGCTTCCCTACTTCCTTTATCCCTTTTTTACCCCATCCTGTTGTTCTCACTGCAGACCATCGGCCTTCAATTCACCACCGCTTCCGAGGCGGGAATCATATCGGCCACGGCTCCCATCTTCACGTTGATATTAGCCTTCCTGTTCTTGAAAGAAAAAAACACGGTGTGGCAACTTCTCTCTGTCCTTCTATCGGTGGGAGGCGTGGTTTACATCATGTACATGAACGGGGTGGGAACCATCAGCAGTGATACGTTGAAGGGCGACCTCTTTATATTGCTCTCGGTACTCTCCATGTCGATCTACTTTGTTCTCGCTCGGAAGGCCACGCGGCACTTCAACGCCATGGATATCACTTTTTTCATGACCTTCGTCGCGTGCGTGGTATTTAACGTGATTGCCGTTGCACGCCATGCCGGCTCGGGCACGCTACCGCAGTTCTTTGTCCCGTTTCAACACAGCGAATTCCTGTGGTCCATTCTCTATCTGGGCGTCCTCTCTTCGTTCCTCACGTCGTTCCTCACCAACACCGCGCTCACGGTGATCCCCGCTTCCCGTGTATCGATCTTCAACAACCTGAGCCCCGTGATCACCGTCTTCGCGGGTATATTGATTTTAGGTGAAACCCTGCGCGGCTACCATATCATCGGCGGCGCGATGGTGCTTATCGGCATCCTTGGTGTGAACGCTCTGAAAAAGAAGTGACAAGGCGAAAGAATCTGTAACGTCATCTTTTCCTTAAAAGTAATCCGATGAGGGCAAACACGTTCATGATTTCCAATCGCCCGAGTAGCATGTTTGCCGAGAGAATGTACTTGGTTGCATCCGGTAAATGGCCGAAGTTGCCCAGTGAACTCACGCTTCCAAAGCCCGGGCCCACGTTTCCGATGGTGGCGATGGATGCAGAAAAGGAGGTCATTCCGTCCATTCCCATCCCGGTGAGCAAAAGTGCTGTAACCGACAAGGTAAGAAGGTATAAGATGATAAAGACCATTACTTGCAGTTCAATGGCGTGATCGACGCTCTTTCCATTCATTTTCACGGCATACACTCCATTGGGATGGAGAATGAGCCGGAGTTGGTTGCGTAGCGACACGAAGAAAAGATAAACCCGGTCGAACTTTATCCCTCCTGCCGTGGATCCAATCATCCCACACTGGATCGAAAAATAGAGGAGCAGTATAATGGAGAAGAGGGGCCAGCCGGCGGTATCCACCGTGGCATATCCGGTGGTGCTCGCGAGAGAAACCACTTGAAACGCGGCGTGCCTGAATGACTCTCCCCACTCGTAGAGATTCTCGTGCGCAAGTAGAAAAGCGATAAAGAGGATTCCGATTGCCATGACACACACGTACATCCGGGTGGGACGGGAAGCAAAGAGATGGTTTTTTTTCAAGGTCATGGTCGCGTAGATTAACCCGAAGTGCATGCTGCTGATCAACATGAAAAAAAGGATCACGAGCTCAATAGCC
>CAYFMZ010000007.1:34917-39279 GCA_964344275.1 uncultured Proteiniphilum sp. | reverse complement strand
ACACGATTCCTTTTTAGTACTTTGTTTTTTTTAATAATTCAAACATATTTATAATGAAAACGAAAAATAAAATTTTAGTAGCTGCTCTTTCAGTTGGAGTCCTTACTCTTTTTAATTCTTGTGCTTCAATTCCCAAAAACGCGAAAGCGGTTGAGAATTTTGATGTGAATAAATATTTAGGAACTTGGTATGAAATTGCCCGTTTTGATTTCCGGTTCGAGAAAAACATGAACAATGTTTCTGCTCAATACAGTCTAAATGAAAAAGGCAATGTTGCCGTGCTGAACAGTGGATACAATTATAAGAAAGAAGAATGGAAAAAAGCCAACGGTGTGGCAAAATTCAGAGGCAAAAAAGACGTGGCAGAATTGAAAGTCAGTTTTTTCGGACCTTTTTATTCAGGTTATAACGTCGTGGCATTGGACGAAAACTACCATTATGCCTTAGTTGCCGGAAAGAATTTGGACTATCTATGGATATTGTCAAGAACCAAAACTATTCCCGAAAATATCAAAACAGAGTATCTGAAAATAGCCAACGAGATTGGCTATGATACCTCCAAACTAATTTGGGTAAAGCATGACAGAAACGACAATCCGTATTTGAATGAAAACTAAGATTTCCATATTCAGGTTTCGTGGAGATTCGCGGTTGGTGGTTCCAGTTGTTTTTCTTTTCATTATTCCTCCCAACTACGGTGGATGAGGCTGCCGCACTCGAGGTGGTTCTCTACCCGGAGGTGAACGTCGATCTCTTGCTGCATCTCTTCCACGTGCGAGATAACGCCAACGACCCGGTTCTCGGAGCGAAGCGATTTGAGGGTGTCGAAGACGATGTCCAGCGATTCTTTGTCCAACGAGCCGAATCCCTCGTCCAAGAAAAAGAAGTTCTGGTGCGAACGGGTGATTTTTTGGATGTTGTCGGCCAATGCCAACGCGAGGGATAGGGAGGCTTGGAAGGTCTGCCCGCCCGATAGGGTTTTCACGCTCCGTACCTTGCCGCCGTTCAGGAAGTCGCGTACCTGGAAGTTGTTGTCGCCGGTGAGCTCGAGGCTCAACTGTTGCCGGGTGAGTCGATAAAAGCGGTCGTTGGCCGCGTTGCAAAGGTTTTGCAGGTAAACCGACGAGATATACTCAACGAAACCACTCGCTTTAAAAAGCGATTTCATGGTACGGAGGTTTTCGGCACGAAGGGTCAGTTTCTCTTTTTCCTCATGTAGTCGGGATTGGGTTGCTAAATCGCTTGCCAATTTTTTGATAATGCCCTCCAAGTTGCCCTGTTCCCGGCTGTTCTCCGTGACCTGATCCGATAACCGGTTGATTTCTGCCTGTAACTGTTGGTGCTCTTCGCTGTTATAGATATTGCTCCCAATCTCTTTTTCAATCCGCTCCATGGTGTTTTTGTTGCGCAGTAACTGATCCCTGAACTGCTGTAACCGTTGCTTTTCTGTTTCTATGTCGAAAGGAGTGGCAAGCATCTCTTTCACCTCTTGAAGGGTCTCGAACGGGGAGGACCCGAGCCGTTCGTCCAATTGCTGCTGCAGGCCGAAGAGGACGGTTTCCTCCTGTTGTAGCTCTTGTTGGTTGATAGACAGGCTGCTCTTTAACCCCTCGAATCGTTGCCGGTGTTCTTGCAAACGGGTGGTGGCGTGGTTGACTGTTTTTTCGAGGCGATCATGTTCGGACAAGAGTTGTTTGCTCTCTTCTTCAATGGCGACGGGGGATATCTCCCGGTAGTCATCAACACGTACCGACCGCAACTGCGAATAGAGTGTTTGAAGTTCTGCTTCTTGCCGCGTGATGGTCTCTTTTATTTTATCAAGGGCCTCCCGGAAGCGATCTTTCTCTTTCTCTTTTTTCTCCCATCGCGTGGTGGTTTCACGCAGCACTGTCTCTTTTTGCTTGATGGATGCTTGAACCTCTTCGGCATGTTTAAACGCTTCGTTCAGCACGTTCTCCTCTTGGTACTCGGCCCACGCGAATTGCTGTTGGTGCATGTCAACTTGCTGCCTCCGCTCTTGCAGCTTGGCTTCACGCTCTTTTAGCTGCCGGAGGGTATCAAGGTGGCGATTTTCAAGAAGGAGAAGCTGTCGTTCAAGCTCGTTAACCCGGGCGGTTTGTTTGTCGAGTACTGCCTTCTGTTCTTGTATCGCTTGCAGCTCTTTGCCGCTATTGTCGCTCCCGTACCGTTCGGGGTGATGCACCGAACCGCAGAGAGGACACGGTTTTCCCTCTTCGAGTTCTTGGGAGTAAGCTACTAATCGTTCCCGCACCAGCAGGTGCTTCTCTTGTTCGGCCAAGGTTTGTTGTTGGGCTTGAATTGTCCGGGCAATATCACCCAAGTAGTGTTGTTGCTCTTCGAAGCTGCTACTCCCCAAGAGCCCCTCGAAAAGGGAGTGGGAGAGGAGCTCCTCTCTTTTATCCCGGTTCTCTTTTTCTATACCCTGCTGCTGCTCTACCTCTTTAGCTGCCTCGGCGAGGTTCTGGTCAAGCCCCTGCTTCCGGGTGTACCACGCGCGGACGGTAGCGAGCAGCGCGAGGTCGGGCATCGACCGACGCTCCTTGTCAAGCTCTTCTTCCTGTTTGGCTTTTTTCTCTTTTAAATCCTCGAATTCCTTGGTCGTCTCCTGCCAAATATTGCTCCCATTTTTAAAGCGGCCACGCTCTGTTTCCAAGCTACTTTCGAGCATCTTAACTTGTACTAAACGAAGCAATTCTTCACTTTTTCTTTTGAGCTCTTCCCGTTTCTCGTATGCCGGTTGTGTCTCTTTTAAAATCTCCTCCTCCCGGGTAATTCCCTCTTTTTCGGCTGTTAGTTTTTCGTTCGCTAACCGGATGGCTTCTTCCCGTTGCTTCTTTTTGTTAAGGGTTTGCTGTTGAAGCTCCAGGAAGTGTTTAAATTGATTGACCCCCTGTTCGTACCGGACAATCTTCTTCTCTAACTCTTCAAAAATAGGCGCGGATTCACGGAGGGATGTCCGCTCTTTCTCGGTCTCTTCTTTTTGTTGGATCAGTTTCTGCAATGCCCGCAGTTTCTCCTCTTTGAGCCGGTGTTCGGCTAATACACGGTGTAACGTTTCACTCTCTTTTTTCAGCTGCGCGAGTCTCTCCTCGTGTGCCTTTAGTTGTTCCGGGCTAATCTCTTGCAAGCCCTGCAATTGCCCCTCGATGCCGTGCAGGAGGGCGTCGTTCTTTTTCTCCAACGAGGCCACCTGGTAGTAAAACTCGTACTTGCCCAGGTTGAACAGCTCTTTCATCATCCGGGTACGGTCGCTCGTGCCCAGTTGCAGGAACTCCTGAAACCGGCCTTGCGGAATGATGATGGTGCGCTTGAAGTTCTCGTAATTGAGTCCCACGGCCTCTTCCAGTGCTTCCAGCGGGACGGGAATCCATTCCCCGCCCTTTTTTTGGTAAGCAGCCCGGTCGGGTGTCTTCACGTCGTCGAACTTCTTGCTGTTGCGGCGGCTCTTCACCGTGGCACGGTAAAGAGATTGATCCTCGCCGGTCTCGAAAATGAAATCGATGAGCATCTCGTCCGATTTCAGGTTCATCATGTTGTAATAGCGGTTGTCGCCGGAGAGGTTGAGCCGGTCGGTGCGACCGTAGATCGCGAAGGTGATTGCTTCCAAGACGGACGATTTGCCGCTGCCCACAGGTCCGAAGATGCCGAACAGGTTGGCGCCGGTGAGGCGGGTAAAGTCGATGGTCTGTCTCTCTTGGTAGGAGTAGAGTCCTTGGATGGTGAGTTGCACGGGTATCATTCTTCCTCCTCCGCGATTATTTCGTGAAACAAATCCATGATCTCGTCGTTGGGCTCTTGCCCTTTCTCGTGCAAGAAGTAATCACGAAAAAGTGCCTCCATGCTCTGGTTTAGGTCGATCTGCTTTTGCCGGTTCACAAATAGTCCCCGGGCGTTGGTTACCTCCGGGATGATGGCCACGATGCCCGGGTGGGCCGCGTTCAGCTTCCGGCGGTCGGCCGCGGTAAGGAACGTGTTGGTGACCAGCGTTAGTTCGACCAGCGCGTCTTGGTTGTCGGACAACCACTTTAGCGCGTGCTCAATCCCCTCGGCTCGTGCACGCAGCAGCCGTTTAACGCGGGTTAGTTCTACCGGGCGGACGGTGGCCGATTCGCCCGGTTCGGCTTCCACGATCAACACGTACTTCTTTTGGTTGGCTTCGGAAAAGCTGTAAGAAAGGGGACTGCCGCTGTAACAGATGGGGCAGGGTTGGTGATCTACTTGGTGCATACGGTGCAGGTGGCCCAACGCGGTGTACTGTATCCCCGAAGGGATGTTCTCGGTGTAGATGGCTTGCGCGCCGCCCACGTGCAAGATCGGTTTTTCATCTTCCGGTTCCTCGGG
>CAYFMZ010000007.1:31404-34817 GCA_964344275.1 uncultured Proteiniphilum sp. | reverse complement strand
TACTCGAACCGGATCGATTTAGCGGGAGTGATTCGGGCAACCAAGTAGGAGGGGCCAATCATCATTAACAAAGAAACCAATAGTGTGCCCGCGTTGAGCAGGAGAATATGAAGCAGATTCATATCGATCGGAACCGCTGTAAGGTAGTAGGTCGCCGGGTCCAGCTTCAGGATCTGGAAGCGGTCTTGGATAAAACAGAAGAGCAGCGCGATGAGATTGCCCCATAGCATACCCTGTCCAATCAGAAAAGCAGAAAGATAGAGAAACACCCTACGGATGCTGATATCCGGAGCTCCCATCGATTTAAGCATGCCGATCATGTTGGTGCGTTCCAGGATGATGATCAGCAGCCCCGAGATCATGGTGAAACCGGAGACTATCAACATCAGGATGATGATGACCCACACGTTCATATCCAGCAGGTTGAGCCAGTTAAAGATCATCGGGTTAATCTCTTTGATGGAGCGGGTATAGAGCGCGTTTCCAAGCCGGTCGGTACGCGATGCCATCTCGAAGAAAAGGTCTTGCGCGGTCCGGTCGAGTCGGTTGTAGTCGTTCACCAACACCTCGATGCCGCTCACCATATCGTCGTCCCACCCGTTGAGGGAGGCCAGTACTTGTTTTTCGGTCACCACGAACAGCTTGTCGTAATCCTCAAAGTTGGTCTGGTAGATGCCCGAGATATAGAAACGGCGGGCACGGACCGGCTCCTGCACGAAGTAACAGGTAAAGCTGTCGCCCTTTTTCAGCTGCAGCTTATCGGCTATCTCTTTCGATATAATGGCCCGGTTACTGCTTGTGGTATCGTCGGGATGAATAATATCGCCTTCCAGCAGGTTCGTTTCAAAAAAATCCCAATCGTATCGTTCGGAAACTCCTTTGAGCACCACTCCCATGAAATCTTCGTCCGTTTTGATGATTCCCGGTTTGGTGATGTACGATTGAAAATAGCGAATCTCCGGGTTACTCGCCAAGATGTTAGCCAGCGTATCGGAGAGCGCGATCGGTGTATGTTCGTAGGAGCTATTGCTCTCGAAGGCCGTGATTTGGATGTGGGAGCCGAAGCCGACCACTTTGGCCCGTACCTCGTTTTTGAATCCCACGATGATGCATACCGCCGCGATCATCACTGCTAACCCTAGCGCGATGCCCGCGATAGCTATCTTGATGGCGGGCGAAGAGACCCGCTTGTCGTTTTTCTTATCGCCTTTATAAATTCGTCTTGCTATGAAAAGCTCAGTGTTCATGCAGGGTATGAGGATATGCTTCCAGTGCCTTCTCTAACACCATGAGCGCGTTGTTTAAGTCTTCCTTGTTGAGCACGTACGCGAGCCGCACTTCATTTTTGCCCAAACCCGGTGTCACGTAAAAGCCCGATGCCGGTGCCATGAAGAGGGTTTGTCCCTCGTACCGGAAGTCGGACAGGCACCATGCGCAGAACGCGTCGGCATCCTCCACGGGCAACCGTGCCAACGTGTAAAAGGCTCCTTGCGGCATGGGGGAGTAGACCCCGGGTATTTGGTTGAGCCGTTCAATGATAAAGTCGCGTCGGCTCTTGTATTCGTCGAAGTTATGCTGCATGTAGGCTCCGTTTTCTTTGAGCGATGCGTTGGCAGCGATTTGTCCAATCAGGGGTGGGCTCAGTCGTGCTTGACAAAATTTCATAACTGTTTGATGCACGGCTCGGTTTTTCGTGATCAGTGCCCCGATTCGGATACCGCACTCGCTGTATCGCTTCGATACCGAGTCGATCAGTACCACATTCTCTTCGATGCCTTTTAGGTGGCATGCCGACACGTAGGGTGTATCGTTATAAATAAACTCGCGATACACTTCATCGGAGAAGAGGTAGAGGTTATTTCGCTGCACCAAGTCCCGAATTTGCTCCATTTCGTGTGGCGTGTAGACGTATCCCGTTGGGTTGTTGGGGTTGCAGATTAGAATTCCCTTGGTCCGCTCGTTGATCAGCTTCTCGAACTCCTCAATCGGGGGCAGCGCGAAACCGGTCTCCATGGTTGAGGGGATGGTACGAATAATCGCACCGGCCGAGATGGCAAAGGCCATGTAGTTGGCGTAGGCCGGTTCCGGAACGATAATCTCATCTCCTGGGTTCAAGCATGCCAAGAATGCGTAAAGCACTGCTTCCGATCCGCCCGCGGTAATGATAATTTCGTCCGCCGTTAAATCGATACCAAACTCCTGGTAATACGCTACCAGGTTCTCCCTGTAGAAGCGGTATCCATCACTGGGACTATATTCCAGCGTGGTGCGATCGATATTGCGGATCGCCTCGAGTGCTGAAGCAGGTGAGGGCAAATCAGGCTGACCTATATTAAGGTGATATACCCGTACTCCTTCTGCTTTAGCAGCATCGGAAAGCGGGGCTAATTTTCGTATGGGTGACGCGGGCATTTGTATGCCTCGCTGCGAAATTGTTGGCATAATGAATAGGATGAAAAAATCATTTTAATCATGTAAGGAGGCAAAGGTAATAAAAAAGTTGACTTTTTATCCGATTTTCGGTGTTTTACACGTAAACAAACGGATGAAAAAAGCAAAAGGCACCAAAGAGTGCCGAATGAAAGTTGCTTCACAGGAATTTCGAAGGATTAACACTAATTGTGCGGAGTTTTTAAGTTCGAAAAAGGATTACGCGTATGTTTGTATTCGGAATCTGAACGGATGACTCAGCATGCCGGGCAACTACGTGTTGGTCCATTGTAGTAACAAGTCGCCGTTAAACTAAAATGAACAATGAACAAACGTAACACTATTATCGCGATTACCACCTTTTTAATAATAGGGCTGGCTGCATGTACGGGAACAGCAAAAGAAGATGCTGAAAAATACCGAAAAGGTTGGTCCTTGGTATGGGAAGACAACATGGACACCCCCCTGGATAGGACCGTATGGTCGACAATATCCCGTGGAGATCTCGCCGCGAACCGCTACATGAGCGATAATGAGGCACTTTACGTCCCACAAGAAGGCAACCTTATATTACGCGGGGTCGAAAATTCAGCAAATAACGGGGAGCTTCCTTTTCTCACCGGAGGAATTTCAAGAGAAGGCGTGAGCCCGGGATCGGTACGAAGAATTGAGGTGCGGGCCCGCGTGAATCCTGCCGCGGGAGCTATACCTTACATTTCGCTAGTTCCTACCAGTGGTACAGAAAATATAACGATAGACCTGATGGAAGCGTATGGCATGGATGATTTCGTGTATCAATCCATCACATCGGAGTACACCACCACCGAGGGGATGCCTGACAATCCCCCTTCTAGCGCGTTGGTGGGTGTAAATCCGAATCAATTTCACGTGTACGGGATTGAGAAATATCCGGACAGCCTGGTTTTTTACGTGGATGAAACCCGTACAAGAAAATATCCTCGAATACTAACAGATATACCGGG
>CAYFMZ010000007.1:25836-31304 GCA_964344275.1 uncultured Proteiniphilum sp. | reverse complement strand
TGGCGTGAAGATGCCGGTTACCTCGATATATTTAGGGTTCATCAGTCGAATCAAATCTTTCATAATAATATTTACACAATCTTCATGAAAGGAACCGTGATCCCTATAACTGAAAAGGTAGAGCTTTAAACTCTTGCTCTCTACCATTTTATCTCCCGGGATGTAGTCGATCCGTATTGTAGCGAAGTCGGGCTGCCCGGTGATGGGACAGAGACTAGTGAATTCGGGACAATCGAATGTAACCCAGTAATCATTTTCAGGATGCTTGTTATCGAACGCTTCAAGCAGCCCTGGATCGTATTCTTTTTTGTATACTGTTTTACCACCCAAGTGGCTCAATCCTTCTATTTTCATATTATTCAAGTTTTAATCAGCATTGGTTGTCGCGGCTGGAAAGATGTTCTTTATTTATCGGCCGCGAATTCATCATTTACTAATCTTGTCGGCGAGATATTCTTTCAAGCCCTCGTTGCGCAATCGGCACGCGGGACAGTGGCCACACCCTTGTGCGAGGATGCCATTGTAGCAGGTGAGTGTTTCGTTTTGCACGAGCTCGAATACTCCCAGTTCTTCCGCTAATTGCCATACCTCTTTTTTATTTCGCCACATTAAAGGTGTATGTATCTCGAACTGTCTATCCATTGCCAGGTTGAGGGTAGCGTTAGCAGAGTGGACAAACGTATCGCGACAATCGGGATATCCGCTGTAATCGGCTTCTGATACTCCTGTCACGATATGTCGTATTCCTCTGCCGTACGCGATTGCGGCGGCGAAAGTGAGGAAAAGTAGATTTCTACCGGGCACGAACGTGTTGGGATGAGATTTATCGGGGTACGTTTCATCCATTTCCATGGAGGGGTCGGTAAGCGAATTGAGCGAGAGTTTTGCAATCACGTTTGCCTCCACGAGTTGGAAAGTGGTGCCGGCTTTCTCTGCCAAACGCCGGGCATTTTCCACCTCTTGTGAATGACGTTGTCCGTATTCGAAGCAGAGGGCGTGAATATGCTGGAAACGCGATTTCGCCCAGTATAAGCATGTGGTGGAGTCCTGCCCGCCTGAGAAAAGTACAAGCGCGTGACGGTTATAATCGTTGTTCATTGTTCTTTGTTTTTTACGTGGTTTCCTAAGCTACACTTGGGAAGTTTGATTTCCCAATACAAAAGTAACAATAATCCGCGAAACTCCGCTGGAGGGGAATTAACATTAACACATGAACATGTTATCCTGATGGTTGTTATACTAAAAGTGCGAGCCGCAACGATGATAGATATGAATAAATAAGCCGCCCAAATTTCACAATCCGAACGGCTTCACAATTAAGGTGTCATATAAAAATGACAGTCCTGCAAATGTACATAATTATTTGAATTAAACATGCAAAAATCTAAAGATTAATTATAGAATATTGCAGAAATTATCGATTTTAAGTAAAAATGCACAGGTATGGACGACAATATGATGAAAGATAACATCGCGAGTAAATCCAAGCGAAATAGCGTGGCAGAAGCAGTTTTGGTGCGGTGGAAATGGGACGATCACGAGAAGTATCGCACTTTTGTAAGACTACGTTACGGTGGTAGGGCTGAAACGCAGTACGACTTGAAGGTGAAAAGTTCTGAAAAATCGAAGGAGAAGATTACTGTATTAATCCATGCCGATCAACTGGCTGATCTCCCGCGAACCGAACAGGTAGATCACGTGGTAAAAATGCTTACTGACGAGATGTGGAAGTGGGATCCCACTGTACGTGTTGATTTCCATGAAAAAGTAGACCGCTTACTAAAAACCAAAGCCGAACGGTGAATGGATGAATAGCATCAAGAAAACGGGTCGATCGGTTTGAATGACTTCAATGGCACGAGAAGAGCACGGGCACAAGAAGAGTACGCGATTGAGTGTGACAACCTGAAAAACTTAACAAATTTGTAACAAATTTGTAACAGGGTTGTAACATACAAATTGTATTTTTGCACTGAAATCAAAACAGGGCCATAAGTTGGTTTATTCAAAATATTTAATGAGAAGATTTTTTCTGTTTTCCTCGCTTTTGTTTTTCGTGTTTTCTTGCAATAACAGTACAACGAATTCCCTCGACGGCACTTCACGAAGCACCATTTCGGGTGCGGGTGCTACTTTTCCTTATCCCTACTATAATATTGTTTTTCGTGATTACATGCGTCTCCACGATGGGGTAACCGTTAATTATGGAGCTATTGGTAGTGGAGGAGGAATTCGCAGTTTACGCGACCGCTCCGTGGACTTCGGAGCAAGCGATGCTTTTCTCACCGAGAAAGAGTTGGAATCGATGAACGGCGAAGTGATCCATATTGCTACCTGTTTGGGAGGGGTAGTGATGGCATACACGTTAGAAGGAGTGGATAACCTGCGACTGACGGGCCCGCTTATCTCGGATATCTACTTGGGGAAAATAAAGAAATGGAACGATCCCCGGATCAAGACGATCAATCCCGGCTTGACTCTACCCGACTTGGATATTACTCCTGTCTATCGCTCCGATGGTAGTGGAACAACGTTTAATTTTTCGGAATATCTTTCCGTGGTTAGTCCCGAATGGGACCGGATTATGGGAAAAGGGAAAGCGCTCAAGTGGGAAGCCGGTATCGCGGCTAAAGGAAATCCCGGGGTAGCTGGCATCGTGCAACAAACCGAGGGAGCTATCGGTTATATAGGTTCTGAGTACGCGCTCACGTTGAAGCTGAAGACGGCCAAGCTACAAAATAAAGCCGGCAATTTCGTGGATGCTACCCTCGAATCCATATCGGCCGCGGCAAACGTGGATCTGCCGGACGATATGCGTGCAACCATAACCAACTCCAACGATCCGGACGCGTACCCCATCAGCCTCTTCACTTGGGTACTGGTTTACAAGGATCAACAGTACGGTAATCGTACAGAGACGGATGCACGAGATCTAATAGAGCTGCTTAACTACATGTTGAGCCCCGCGGGGCAAAAAGTGGCTGCACAGATAAACTACGCGCCCCTACCGGAACAGGGAATAGAAAAAAATCATCAGCTTATCCAACAAATAAATTACGGGGGTGAACCCCTGTTCAGTAATAATATAGAGAATGAAGGATAGAATATTTCGGTTGGCCCTTTTCATCGCGGCGCTGACGATCTTGCTGCTAACAGCAGGTATCATTTACGCGTTGGTGAGCCGGTCACTGGATACTTTCGCGGAGTATGGAATCTGGGGGTTTATCTCTAACCCTGAATGGGATCCTCGCTCGGCCATGGAAGAGTATGGAGCACTCTCTTTTATCATGGGTACCCTCTATACCGCTTTTTTCGCGCTGTTTATTTGTATTCCCTTCTCGCTATCGGTAGCACTGTTCAATGGCGAGTATTTCAAAGGGACAAAAATATCGTCGGCAGTGAGTTCTGTCGTCGACCTGCTGGCGGGTATCCCCTCTATCGTCTACGGCCTTTGGGGATTTTACAGCGTGCGCCCGATCGTGATCGAATTGGGAGTCAACGCGCAAGGTTTTGGTATATTTCTCTCTTCCATCGTGCTGGCCATCATGATCATACCCTACGCTTCATCGTTGAGCGCGGAGTTTATATCGATGGTGCCCAACAGAATGAAAGAGGGCGCGTATAGCTTGGGTGCTACCCGGATGGAGGTGATACAGCGGATCAGCCTGCCTACTGCAGCCTCGGGCATCGTGGCATCCTATATTCTGGCACTGGGGCGCGCGTTGGGGGAAACCATGGCGGTGACCATGTTGATTGGGAATACTGATCGCATACCTAGCGGCTTACGAGATACCGGAAATACCATGGCGAGCGTGATCGCGAATCAATTCGGGGAGGCGGATGGATTGAAGCTAAGTGCTTTAATCGCGATCGGTCTCCTGTTGTTTATTATCACGGCCATTATTAACCTGATTGCCAAGTTGGCAATGAAAAAATTATCAGCGGTATGATGGGTAATATCACGGCATCGAACCGGTTACGAAAAGGGAAAGATAAAATTATTTATTTCTTGGTCTGTTTTTTCTCTTTCTTGGCCATGATCCCTCTGTTTTTGATCTTGTGGGATGTAGTATCGAAAGGGTATAAGAATTTCAATATCCGGCTATTCACCGAGGTAACCCCTTCCTCGATGGACGCGTTGCTCGCGAATATGAACGACGAGCCTATCCCGGGTGGGATACTTAACGGTATCACCGGTACCATCCTTATCGTGGGGTTGGCCATCCTCTTTTCTGTTCCGTTGGGCCTCTCCATCGGTATTTACCTCGCGGATAATCACGGTAAGCGATTCGCGAAAGTGGTGAGTTACCTGACCGATCTTCTACAAGGGATGCCCTCCATTGTGATCGGGATCATCGCGTACGCTTGGGTAGTTAAACCTTTAGGTGGTTACTCGGCCTTGGCCGGTAGCGTGGCGTTGACAATCATGATGCTCCCCATGATCGTGCGTTCCACGGAAGAGACGTTAAAGATGTTGCCGTATGCATACAAGGAGGCGGGCTTAGCATTAGGCGCATCCTATACGAATGTAGTATTTAAGATACTGCTCCCCTCGGGATTTGGAGGGATTTTCACGGGCATACTCTTGGCTATCTCAAGGGTGATGGGAGAGACGGCCCCCCTGATGCTTACCGCGTTGGGCGCATCTGTCGTTAACTGGAACGTGATGGAACCGACCAGTGCCATTCCACTTTTGATATGGGATTTTTATAATGATCCCAACTTGGTGGACCTGATTTGGTCTTCATCTCTCCTGCTCCTGATTGTTATATTCTTGTTAAATTGGACTGCTAAAATTGTAGCACGTAAATGGAAAGTGTAAAAATAACCAATGGGATGAGCCCCATCCTTGAACTAAAAGAGGTTTCGGTATCGTATACCCCCGGTAAAAACGCGGTGGATAACGTTACTACCGAGATATATCCCAACACCATTACGGCCATCATGGGACCTTCGGGCTGTGGCAAGAGCACGCTTTTGCGTGCAATAAACCGGATGCACGACCTCTACCCGCATATAAAAACGACCGGCGAGATTCTTCTGAAAGATAAAAACGTGCTGGAGATGGATGCGATGAAGGTGCGAAGGCTCGTGGGAATGGTGTTTCAACAACCGAATCCTTTTCCCACCATGAGTATATACGACAATGTATTGGCCGGTTACACACTCAACGGGATTCGCCTTAAGAAACGTGAAAAGGATGAAATCGTGCAGCATAGTCTCAAAAGCGTGGCACTTTGGGAAGAGGTGAAAGATGTGATGACCAAACGGGGCTCCTTCCTTTCGGGAGGACAACAGCAGCGCCTTTGCATTGCCCGTACGTTGGCACTCAAACCGGAGGTATTGCTGATGGATGAACCCACTTCGGCACTCGATCCTATATCGACGAACAAAATAGAGGAATTATTGTTGGAATTAAAAAAAGATTTCACTATCATTGTCGTCACGCATAACATGTCGCAGGCAGC
>CAYFMZ010000007.1:23944-25736 GCA_964344275.1 uncultured Proteiniphilum sp. | reverse complement strand
ATGATAATCACAACGAAGAGGTCGTGAGTGAATTACGGCGGAATGAGAAAATCATCAATTCGCTGGACGTTACCATCAAAGAGAAGGTGATAAACGCGATTATTCTTTTTACACCAAGGGCGTTGGACTTGAGGCGTTTAATGTCGTATCACGATATGACGATCTCCATGGAGCGGGTAGGAGATCTGATTGAGAACATCACTATGGCGTTAGAAGAGATGGATTTGTCGATGCCAGGATTCGAAAAATACAAGAAGCCGATCGACAAGATGTTCGTTCAGACCGATAAGATGCTGAAGAGTGCCCTTTTTGCCTTTACAGGGGTGAGCAACGAGATGGCTTACGACACCATTCAGATGGACGATAAGGTGGATAAACTGGAGCGTAAGATCGAGAATCAGCTGGCTTCGGATTTCAACGGCCAAGCCCAAAATACACAGTCACTGGTTAATATGATGAACCTGAATAGTATCTCCTACTATCTCGAGCGGATTGGAGATAAGGCGGTAGATATGGCCGAGTCTGCTGTTTACCTGATCGAAGGGAAGGATATACGGCACGTGAAACTGCCGGAATAACCGATCATTTAGCGTGAACTACGAGGAAGTATGGAAGAGAGAATTTTAGTGGTGGATGATGAGAAGGATATCTGCGATATTCTTCAGTTCAATTTAGAAAAGGAGGGATATATCGTAGATGTGGCCACCTCGGGGGAGGAAGCTGAAGAGAAACTCACCGATATCCATCAGCTTATTATATTGGATGTGATGATGGGAGGCATTTCAGGCTTTAAATTGGCCGAAAAGTTGAGAAAGAAAGAGAATTTTATCCCCATTATTTTTCTTACAGCAAAAAATACTGAAAATGATGTGCTTACCGGTTTTTCATTGGGAGGGGATGACTATATCTCAAAACCTTTCTCTGTGAAAGAGGTATTAGCACGGGTGAAGTTGCTGTTGAAAAGAGCTAAATTGGTCACTCCCCCGCTGGAAACTAAATGGAGTTACAAAGGGCTGGAAATTGATATTCCTGCTAACCGGGTGACGGTGGACGATGAGGAGGTTTCGCTCACCAAAAAAGAGTTTGAAATACTCTCGTTGATGGCACAAGCTTCGCCTAACGTGCTTGCAAGGGCCGATATTTTGAACAGCGTGTGGGGAGAGAACGAATACGTGCTCGATCGAACGGTGGATGTACATATCACACGATTGAGAAAAAAGTTGGGGAAATATGCCGGTATTATCGTGAACCGATCGGGATTCGGGTATTACCTCAACCTTGATGTAAAGGAGTAATTTAGTTCATTAAATTTAGTTCATTAAAGAAGTCTCACGAACGTCGCGAAACAATATATGATTAAAAAGATCTCTTATAGAACACGTATCATGCTGTTTTTTACGGCAATTATTGCCGCGTTCACGGTAGGCATCATCTTGTTTGAACAACAACAATGGAAAAATGAACGGACCAATAGCCTGGAAAGGACACTCGAGGCGAATGCAGATATTATTCATGCTTACATACGTGAAAATAATATTCCTCTAAATGAAAATGTAATAAAGGTAGAGGAGCAGCTCAAGTACATGGATCCGGACCTTCGGCTCACGATTATCGAATGGCAGGGCAAGGTGTTGTATGACAACTTGATGGATGGATCTGAAATGGAGAATCATTTGCAACGCCGGGAGATTCAAAAAACCATTGGTTTCGGGCAGGGCGCGCATATTCGTCGATCCACCAGCAACAACGTGGAATATCTCTATTTTGCTAAAAAATACGACGAGGGGTATTT
>CAYFMZ010000007.1:20656-23844 GCA_964344275.1 uncultured Proteiniphilum sp. | reverse complement strand
TTACAGGATAATCGACGCCAATTAGCGGCAGAACGCGAGAAGCTGCTACAGCATTTTCAATACTCGGAAGAGGGGATTGCTATCTTTTCGGAAGACCGAAAGAAGGTGTACACCAACTCTTACTTCCTTCAGTTCTTAAACGTGATCCTGGATAAACCCACGCTGGAAGTGGAGCAGCTTTTTACCGAACCTGAATTTGCCACGGTAACGGCTTTCTTGAATCAACAGCATAAAGAGAATAACATTTATACCACCCGAATGGATAAAAGCGGGCGGCAGTTTATCGTGCGAGTGATTGTTTTCGACGATGAGAGTTTCGAGCTCTATATCGGTGATATCACCAAATCGGAGAAAACACGCCTGCTCAAACAGGAGATGACCAATAACATCGCGCACGAACTACGAACACCGGTCACAAGCATTCGTGGCTATTTAGAGACCATTCTGGATCAACACGATAACCAACTGAATCCGCGCATCAACAACTTTTTGGATAGGGCCTACGCGCAAACCATTCGCCTTTCAGAATTGATACAAGATATCAGCATGCTTACCAAAATTGAGGAAGCAGCCGATCGATTCGAACTGGAACCGGTGGGGTTGAGGGAGCTGCTCGCGGAACTACAGACGGATATGGCCGATAAGCTGGAAGAGAAAGGCGATCGTTTGCTGATCGAGGTAGCCGATAACGTGGTGATACAGGGAAGCCGTACGTTGCTTTACTCTATTTTTCGTAATCTCACGGAGAACTCCATCGCCTATGCCGGTGATGGGATAGAGATAAAAATCCGTTGTTACGACGAAAATCAAGATGCTTATTTTATAGAGTTCTGTGATAATGGAGTAGGGGTGGAGGAGAAGCACCTGGTGCGTATCTTCGAACGCTTTTACAGGGTCAACGAGGGGCGTACGCGTATTACCGGTGGATCGGGCCTCGGGCTCTCCATCGTGAAGAATGCCGTGTTATTCCATAAGGGGAGCATCGTGGCTAAAAACCGCTCGGAAGGGGGACTCTGCTTCTTGATCACGCTGCCTAAAAAAAAGAGCCTTAAGAAGGATTAAAAACGATAATTAAGCGATATGAAATACGTAGGAGCACATGTGAGCGCTTCCGGTGGAGTAGATAACGCCCCACTGAACGCGCACGCCATCGGCGCGAAAGCTTTCGCCCTTTTTACCAAAAATCAACGGCAATGGTTTGCCGCTGCCTATAAGGAAGAGACCATTGAACGGTTCAAACAGCGAGTCGACGAGCTGGGCTTTGATCCCGATCATATCCTGCCGCACGACAGCTACCTGATCAACCTGGGACATCCCACAGAGGAGGGGATTAAAAAGTCGCGCCAAGCCTTTTTCGACGAGATGTCGCGGTGCGAGCAACTGGGGTTGAACCGCCTTAATTTTCACCCAGGAAGCCACCTCAATCAAGTGCCGATCGACGAGTGCCTCGACCGGATAGCGGAATCGATCAACATGGCGTTAGACAGAACGAACGGGGTGACCGCGGTGATCGAGAATACGGCGGGACAAGGAACCAACTTAGGGCACACCTTCGAGCAGTTAGCCCATATCATCGATAAGGTTGACGATAAAAGCCGGGTGGGGGTCTGCCTCGATACCGCGCACACGCTAGCCGCGGGGTATGAGATTCGCACCAGAGAAGCGTTTGAGGCAACCATGAAGGCGTTTCACGAGGTGGTGGGGATCTCCTACCTGAAAGGGATGCATATCAATGACTCCAAAAAGGAGGTAGGAAGCAGGGTGGACCGGCACGACAGCCTCGGGAAGGGAGTAATGAACATGGATCTCTTCTCGTTTATCATGAACGATCCCCGTTTCGACAACATGCCGCTGATCCTTGAAACGCCCGACGAGTCGATTTGGGCCGAAGAGATACAACTGCTCTATTCTCTTGTAAAATAATTTTTTAATCCAGCCGGATCTCGTCCACGAAGATAAAGGCCCTGTCTCCTTTTCCGGGATGCCACGAGGGCATGAGGGAAGGACGTACGGTGACTTTAAAGTAACGGGCGGTCACCGGCTCGAACGATAACGCGTGGGTGGAGATATCCGCCCAGTGGTCTCCGTGCTCGTCGCTAATCTTCTCCACCGTCACCGGGCGGAAGTCGGTACCGTTGTCCGATGCTTCCAACACGATCTCCGAAGCATCAAAGATCCAGTCGCCTGTCACCACCGCGTTGCGAACCTCCAGCGCCGATACCTCCTCGGCCTGCAGCATATCGATTACGGCTACCAGGTCCTCTTTCTGGAAACCCATCCATCGGCCGGTACGGTAGTTGGTATTCATGCCATGAAGCCCGTCCACCAGCATTTCCGCTCCCGAGTACCCGTAGTTGGGAGCAGGTGTTGTAAGCAGTTCTACCGGCTGAAAACTAGATTTGCTTCTCTTTATTTCTTCACTGAACAGCTTGCTTTTTACTCCTTCGCGAATGGCAATTGCTTTTAAATTCGCGTCTTCACGTATAGAGAATCTTTGCTCGTATCGAAGCGACGATTCGTCGGGCTCACTCCCGTCCAACGTGTAATATACCGGCGCGTCGTCGATGGTGGAGAACTCCACGTCGAGGGCATTGGTGTCAAAATTAGGCGTGAAGTCGGCTTGGACATCAAACACGTGGGTAGCGTAATTGTATCCTAACTTATCGTACAACGCGATGAGGCGAGGGAGTCTTTCCAAGAACCGGTTGTAATTTTTTTTCGCGGGTTGCGACCACTGTACCTCGCTCATGGCAGCCAGTCGAGGCAATGTCATGTACTCCACGTGCTCGGGCTCCTTGATGTACTCGGTCCACAGGTTCGCTTGGGAGCCAAGGATGTGCGCTTGTTGTTCCGGTGTGAGGACATCCGGAACCGGCTCCAAGCTGTACACTTGTGCCAGTGGTACATATCCTCCTATACCGAACGGTTCATCATCAATATTCTCTGACTGATAGTAATCAAAATAACTGTGGGTGGTGGGCGTCATGATCACGTCGTGTCCCATTCGTGCCGCCTCGATGCCGCCTCCCATACCTCGCCACGACATCACGGTGGCGTTCGGGGCAAGTTCCCCTTCCAGTATCTCGTCCCAGCCGATGATCCTGCGGCCATGGTCATTCAGGAAATTCTCAACTCTCGCGGTCACGTAGCTCTGCAAGTAGTGTTCCGCGGTGTGTCCATCGCGATCG
>CAYFMZ010000007.1:13420-20556 GCA_964344275.1 uncultured Proteiniphilum sp. | reverse complement strand
CGTGCAGCCCAACTCCGGGTACGCGGCTAATGCTGCCAGCATATGTCCCGGCAGGTCCACCTCGGGGATCACGGTAATGTGTCGTTCCGCGGCATAGGCCACCACTTCCTTCAGTTCTTCTTTGGTGTAATACCCCCCGTGGCGGATCCCATCGTACTCTCCCGTGTTACGACCTATCACAGTGGCATCGCGGTATGCTCCAATTTCGGTGAGCTTTGGATACGCGTCTATCTCGATCCTCCATCCTTGGTCGTCCGTTCAATGCCAATGAAAGCGGTTCAGGTTATGCAGAGCGAGTAGGTCGATGAATTTCTTCACGAACGACACCGGCTGGAAATGGTGCGCCACGTCGAGCATCATCCCCCGGTGTCCGAAGCGAGGGAAATCGTTGATGGTGACGGGCGCGAGCGCGATTGAACCATAGTTCCCCACCGGTATTGCTTTACGCAAGGTCTGTATCCCATGAAAAACAGCGGCTTCCGAGGCTCCATTTATCCGGGCGAAACGCGTGTCTATTTCGATGCGGTACGCTTCTTTATTATCGTGGGAGAGGCCAGTGGACAAGATAATTATATTCTCTGGGGCGTCCTGATCCGCGCCATTGGTTGTATTTACCTCAAGGGAAGGTTTAATGCCGGTTGACATCTCTATAAACTCGGCCAGAAATTCCGCGTTTCGTTGCATTTTTTCGTTCCCTTCCGGGTAGACGATGGTCGTCGTTCCTGAAAGTACAAACGGACTGCCCTCACCGACAGTAATATCGTGTGGAAGGGGTATTGTGTTGTAATCGGATACCATCGTGCTTCCACTGTTGTTGGGTTTGCACGAGGGTATCAAGCATATCCCGGCAACCAATAATAAAATCAATGTAAAATAATGTTTCATACTCATTCAATTTAATTCTGTGTCCGTTTGGTATTACTAAAAGAAAGTTTATCCAGCCTGCTATAGAATTTTTTGTTCCAACGCCCGCAAGCTGTTTTTTACCAATTCGGCTTTAGTAACCATCTGTTCGTATTCGTTGATCACGATTACCTCACCCCCCATTTTCACCCGGGGGTTGCGGTACGCCATTTTGCTTTCTACCGGTGCTCGTGCCGAAAGATGAAACTCATTGGCACCCGTTTTTTCAGCGATAGCAGCTATATTTCCCGCATTAATACCGCTCCCGGGCATAATAATGATCCGTTCCCCCGCTTTTTCTACCAGCCTCCTGAGAAGAGAAATACCCTGTTCCGCCTTTGGCATTTGCCCAGAGGTGAGGATCCGTTCGCAACCCAGCGAGATGATCCTCTCTAAGCTTTCAAACGGGTCGCGGCACATGTCGAACGCGCGATGAAAGGTCACGCTCATGTTGCCGGCAGCTTCCATTAACTCTCTGTTTCGGTCCATATCTACTTCGCCATCCGCGGTGAGGCAGCCGATCACGACCCCGTCTACCCCCAACTCACGCGCTATCTCGATATCTTTCAGCATGATCCGGTGCTCTAAATCGGAATATAGAAAATCTCCCCCGCGGGGGCGGATAATCACGTGGAGCTTGATATCAAGTAGTCCTCGCGCAAGGGCTGTATCACCGTACGATGGTGTGGTTCCCCCCTCCGGGATACCGGCGCACAACTCTACTCGGTAGGCTCCCCCTTTCTGGGCCTCCATGCAACTATCGACCGAGTTAGCACATATTTCTAATTTGTAGTTCATATTTCAATGATGTCATTCCGTTTCCGCGGGATTGGCTGATTAATTATTGATGCCAATCAAGATACCCCCAAAGATACGAAATTAGCAAGAAACCCCCTGCTTGGAGACGGTGAAGCGAGGGAAACGAGAGAGAAAGCAATAAAATTTAACGTGAAAAATCGTTTTTTTAGTCATTATGTTATACTTTTGGTGAATAAACAGTTCTTTAAGATGATCTCTTGCATGTCAATTAAAAAATTCAACGATCGCTCGTCGCTTTCAGTTCTCTCTTTTTTACTGGTTGTGCTGTTTTTTTTGCATGGTTGCAAAGCCAAGGAGGGAGAAGAAAATTACATTAAATTTAAAAAGCTCAAGGATACGCGTCAATATTTTGCCTATACCGGCGATGGTTCCCTATTGATAAGTGGTCACAGGGGTGCGCGTGTGGCCGGATTTCCAGAAAACAGCCTGGAGGGATTCCAGTTCGTGTTGGCCCAGATGCCTGTTTTTTTTGAAGTAGATCCTCGCCTTACCAAGGACAGCGTGATCGTGCTCATGCATGATGCCACGTTAGATAGGACCACTGACGCGAGCGGGAGCCTTTCTGATTACACCTATGCCGAGTTACAATCGGTACGGTTAAAAGACCACGAGGGGAATGTTACCACCGCCAAAATACCCACGCTCGAGGAGGTAATCAAGTGGAGCGAAGGAAAGACCGTGATCAACTTAGATAAAAAAGATGTGCCGCTTTCCATGATCGTGGAACTGGTTAAGAGGTTGAAGGCGGAAAAGCATGTGATGCTCACCGTGCACACGGGGGCGCAGGCGAGGTATTATTCCGACCATTTACCGGGAATCATGTTATCGGTATTCGCGCGGAACGACGCGGAGTTTGAAGACATCGCTATCTCGGGAGTCCCTTGGGAAAACATGATTGCTTACGTGGGGCAGACCATTAATGATTCCAACCGGCACATCGTGGAACAGTTACGAGCCAACGGGGTACGTTGCATGGTGTCATATGCCCCATCGCTTGATCGGTTGAAGACAGCCGAAGAGCGGGCTTCAGCTTACCGGCGTGCCATCGAGGTGGTGCCCGATATCATCGAGTCGGACTACCCGGTAGAGGTGTGGCAAGTTGTTAATGCCCCCGTGGGACAAGAGGCCGAATAACATGGGCTGGAAGATCAGATCAACGTGGTAATATGAACAAGATAATAGAGTGCGTACCCAATTTTAGCGAAGGGCGAGATGTCGCGAAGGTGGAAAACATCGCGGATGCCTTTCGTGGCAAGAAAGGTGTGAAACTATTGGACTATAGCAGCGATCCTGATCATAATCGATCGGTGATCACCGCGGCCGGAGAAGCGATAGCATTGAAAAGCGCGGTGATTGAAGCGATCGGGATCGCGGTGGAATTGATCGATCTCACGGTGCACCGGGGACAACACCCCCGTATGGGAGCAGTTGACGTGGTGCCTTTTATCCCGTTAAAGAATGCCACGATGGAGGAGGCTATCACGTTATCGAAATCGGTGGCAAGCGAGGTGGGAAAACGGTTTAACCTCCCGGTCTTCTTGTACGAAAAATCGGCTTCTGCTTCTCATCGTGAGAACTTGGCCAACGTGCGTTCAGGGCAATTTGAAGGGTTACCCGGAAAAATGCTTCAAGTGGGGTGGAAACCCGATTTTGGGCCGGAGACGCCTCACCCAACGGCCGGGGCAGTGGCCATCGGTGCTCGTGCCCCGCTCATCGCCTATAACGTGAATATTGGAACCGGAGACGTGGCAATTGCTCAAGCCATCGCTAAAAAAGTTCGGCATATTGGAGGGGGATTACGCTATTGCAAGGCCATGGGAGTGGCTTTGAAAGAACGAGGCATCACTCAGGTATCCATGAACCTAACCGATTACACCCGCACAGCTATCTATCAAGCACAAGAAATGGTGCGAATGGAGGCGAAGCGATACGGGGTACCGGTAGTAGGTGCCGAAGTGATTGGGCTCATACCGATGGAGGCTTTGGCAGACACCGCTGCCTACTACCTGGGGATCGAGAATTTTTCGATGGACCAAGTATTGGAAACAAAATTAATGGAATAAAGCAAAGATTCATACGAATTATATAAAAGCATATGAGACTACAGGACTTAACTATAAAAGAATTTCTGGAAAAGACTGCTTCAGGTGCCGCGGTTCCCGGTGGAGGGAGTTCTTCCGCGCTGAACGCGGCAGTGGCCGCATCATTAACCTCTATGGTAGCGAATCTTACCATTGGGAGGAAAAGCCATGCAGGCGTGGAAAACCGAATGAAAGAGATCGTGCGGGAGATGGAGGAGAAACGAACCTTTTTCGTGAACTATATCGATCGTGACGCCGAAACATACAGTAAGGTGATGGAAGCTTATACGTTGCCGAAAGAGACCGATGAGGAGGAGGCGATCCGAACGGAAAAGATCAAAGAGGCCATGAAAAAAGCATCGCTCGTGCAGATGGAGATCGCCGAGCACGCTTTCAGTATCATGGACACCATCATTGAAACGGTACAAAAGGGTAACCGCAACGCGGCGACCGATGGTATGGTTGGGCTTTTGGCATGTCGTGGCGCGGTAATGGGAGCGTTGCTGAATGTCCGTATCAACATTTCAACTATACGAGAAAGCGCGTTCGTTTCTTCGTTAACGGAGAAGTGTGATCGAGTAGAACGAGATACCATTGCCCGGGAACGATCGATGATCGACTGGGTGAAATCGAATCTATAACGTTAAGGCCTTTTTGGAATGGTTTTTTTGGAATGTGTGAAGTGAAATCACCCGTTTCTTACTATCTTTACAGCTTTTTGGAACAAACTACAAGGCCGGCGATCGTCGGCCCAAATAATAATGGATAGATAAAACAATTTAAAATGGTGGAAAAAGTCAGGAAGACGCTTCGAGATTCCGCGGCGGCAAGGTGGACCGCGCTTGTCATTGTTTCATTCACGATGATGTGCGGGTATTTTTTATCGGATGTAATGTCCCCTTTGGCCGGCATGCTCGAAAGTCAGCTCGGTTGGACTCGTGCGGATTATGGAACTTATACCAGTTCTTACGGTTGGTTCAACGTGTTCCTGTTGATGTTGATTTTAGGAGGAATTATCCTTGATAAGTTAGGTATTCGAATTACAGGGGTGGGTTCCGCGGCATTGATGGTATTGGGAACCGCTATAAAATACTGGGGGATTTCAAGCCCAGCACTCGAAGGGGTAACGCTCTTTGGCCTGGATGCGCGGCTGTTCTGGGCCTGTATCGGTTTTGCCACGTTTGCCGTCGGGGTGGAGGTGACCGGTATCACCGCGTCGAAAATCATCGTGAAATGGTTCAAAGGGAAGGAGCTGGCCATGGCGATGGGCATGCAGGTAGCGATGGCACGGATAGGTACAGCCATGGCACTCGGGTTCTCCATTCCCATCGCGAGAGCGACCGGATTGGTCGATGTTTCCCGTCCCCTTTTAGTGGCTTTAATCGGCCTTTGCATCGGGTTAATTGCATTTTTCGCGTACGTGGTAATGGATAAAAAACTGGACGAATCTGAAACCAACGCGATGGAAGAAGAGACGATCCCGGAAGATGAATTCAAACTCTCCGACATTGGTAAAATATTGGGTAACCGCGGATGGTGGTTGATCGCGCTGTTGTGCGTGCTTTTCTATTCCGCCGTTTTCCCCTTCTTGAAGTACGCGACCGACCTGATGGTGAATAAGTTCGGCGTGGATGAAAACTTGGCAGGGATGATTCCCATGTTGCTCCCGTTTGGTAATATCTTGCTTACCCCGCTCTTTGGAGGAGTGTATGATAGAAAAGGGAAAGGGGCGACCATCATGATCATTGGTTCTGTTCTGTTAATCATCGTTCACGCGCTCTTCTCGCTGCCTGGCTTGAACAACTGGATTTTCGCGATGGTGCTCGTCGTGTTACTGGGAGTCGCTTTTTCGCTGGTGCCCTCGGCCATGTGGCCCTCGGTACCCAAGATTATCCCTGAGCAGCGCTTGGGTACCGCCTACTCGCTGATCTTCTGGGTGCAGAACTGGGGATTGATGGGTGTGCCTTTGCTGATCGGGTGGGTATTGGAAAAATATTGCATCACCGGGCAGACCATTCGCGACGGCATAACCGTGAACACCTACGACTACACGTTGCCGATGATGATATTCACCCTGTTTGGCGTTTTGGCATTGATCGTGGCCTTCATGTTAAAGGCCGAAGACAAGCGGAAAGGGTACGGGCTGGAACAACCCAATATCGTGGAGGTGGTTCGTCAAGAAGAATAATCTCATTCATCGCGACATACATTTATATACACCTATCGTAATAAATCTATTTTCACCGATCGAAATAGTTCGGCTGACAATGTTTTGTGATTCGTTAGGTATTTATGGAGTCTCAATTTTCAATTCCACTTTTTTATTGATGGACGACCATAATGGAGAACCCAACAGCAACCGTTTGATTTCAGTCTCTAAATCGGGGCAACTGTTCTCCTTAATGTGGATGCCGGTCGGTCGCCCTTGCCTGTCAATGAAAAACTCCACGACAAAGGAGATGGGCTGACCTTCGCAAAGGGTGGTGTCGTAATGTTCGATGAAGTACTCCTTGAACTCCTTTTCATCGAATTTTTTCTTCACGGCCATGGCAGCACCCGTGGTAATGCTTCTCTTTTGTGTACCGTATCCCGTGACCACCACCTCGTTCAACGCCAGATCATCGGCTTTCAACATGATATCCCCCGCGTTGTCCTTTAGCGGGATCGCTGCATCATTCATGCCGATGAACGAGGCGACCAGCTTTCCCTCTTCATCTTTTGGGACAATTAACCGGAACTTACCCTCTATATCGGTCACGGTGCTTATTACGCTCTCGCTGTCTTCTAACGAAACAGTAGCTCCTATCAGCGGCTCACCGGTTTCATCCACAACACGTCCCGAAACCAGTAGGTGGTCCCGTTCGCTCGCGGATAATCTTGCGATTCTTGAACTGCTTTCTCGTGTCGACTCAGAAACCGCGGTTCCTGAAACCCGCCCCGTCAATGCTCTCGAAACTGGGGGCTGGGGGATAGACCGATCCACTTCTCCCGTGATGTCATGCTTGTGAACCTGCTCTGATTGTATGATTTGCCTTGGTGCTGGCTCGTGAGGTAATGCTTCTGTTTCGAGTACACTATGGTCCGCCACCAGAAGTGAATCTTCTGTAAGTAAGGGGGCTGCTATTTCACCCTCGGGAATTTCAGCATCAAGCGATGGACGCTTCGCGGGTTCCTCTTCCATTATTCGGTCGGACGAAGCGATCATCTGTTCTGCCGACCGGTCGGGTTGAAAGAGCAGGTAGGGGATGCCGATCAACAAGAGGAGTAGGGCGGCAGCGGCACCGATCCACACCCGCTTGTTAACGCGCTTCTTGGGCTTGTCGATGAGCTTCT
>CAYFMZ010000007.1:0-13320 GCA_964344275.1 uncultured Proteiniphilum sp. | reverse complement strand
GCACCGATCCACACCCGCTTGTTAACGCGCTTCTTGGGCTTGTCGATGAGCTTCTTGGGCTTGTCGATGTGCTTCTTGGCTTTATTAATTCGCTTCATTGAACGGGTGAGTTGCTTCTCGGACTTGTTAACGCGTTTTCTCGACTGGATGAGTTGCTTCTCCAACTTCTCGATAGCCGATGCATGATCCCCCCCCACCGCATCATACCCATCGATGGCGTCTTGCAGGAAAGGATCTTCCATCGCTTTCCGTTCCAGCCGGTTTGCCTCCTTCCCGCGCCTCTTTCCCCGTATGTAATCCTTTAATTTCACGCTGTTTTTATTCCTTTTCTCCTCTTTTTTATTATTCTCATGCAATGATTCTCTTATCGTGCACTTTTTTGGTACTCTTTAGCTTATATTCGATTTAACACCCTCGTGATGCAATTTTTCAAATTCCGTTTCCCGTTCTGGATGTAACTTTTTACTTTCTTCAGCGGGTATCCAGTGAGGGCGACGATATCGGCGTACGACCTGTTCTCGTAATAAAAATATTCGATGCTCCTCCGCTGCTCTTCCCCCAATTCATTCATGCAGAGTAGGAGGGCCGACTCCTCTTCGTTCGACTTCTCCTTATCCAATAGAGTGAAAAAGTCGCCATTTTCCATAAACTCTTCGTCGATAGGAACCAAAAACGACCCTTTTGCTTTCCGCAAACGCAACAGGCAGTGGTTCTTGGCCACGCTGTAAAGCCAGGTGTGGAAGTTTTTTATATCGTATTCCTTGATCTTCCGGCTCACCTCTTCAAACAAATCCATCACGGCGTCTTGCGCGTCGGCTTCGTTCGCGAGGTACTTCAGGCAAAGCCCGTATACCATCGGGATATAGCGACGGTACAATTCGGTGAAACAGACCGGTTGTTCTTCCTTCTTGCTAAGTTCAACCAATTCGTCGTTCGAAAGTTTCGATATGTCCGGCCTGTTTTTCAATTCGTTGAATGATCGATCATGAAAAGTTAGATTGTCAATATTGTACAAAAGTAAAAAAATATTCGATGGATTATGGAATTCGGCACTCGATTGTATCCATTAAGCAAACATTCAACATGTATTCATTAAAAAAAAGAAGTATTATGAGGACAATCAGTAAGAAAATGGGTTTGATGCTACTGGCGATCGTGGTATCGATATCGGTATGCGCGCAGGTGATAGAGGTGAAAGGAAGAGTGATGGATTCGCGTGATAAACAGCCGCTGATCGGTGCCATGATCTCAGAAAAGGGAAGCGAGAAGGGCACGGTAAGCGACGTGAATGGGGAGTTCCGCATCCGTACCGAGAAAGGGAAAACGCTGCAATTCAATTATGTTGGGTATAAACAGCAGGAGGTCGATGTAAAAAGCGAATGGATCGAAGTTTTCTTGGTGCAAGATACTGCGCTGCTGGAGGAGATGGTTGTTACCGGCTACGGTACCCATAAATCTACCAATTTAGTAGGTGCCGTTCAATCTGCATTTTTGGGCCGTTCTCCCCGCACGTATAAATCTCCCATGCCTCCCTTTTTCAGTCAGGAGGCGAACACGGAGGAGTATGAGGCGATGAAAGAGAACCGTTTTCTTTCGGTGGCAAAACAACCGCTTTCCACGTTTTCGCTCGATGTAGACGCGGCCTCGTACGGGAACATTCGCCGGATGATCAATCAAGGGCAACTGCCTCCCAAGGATGCGATAAGGGTGGAAGAGATGATCAATTATTTCAGTTATAACTACCCCCAACCCACGGATGGCCATCCGGTAAAGATTGTGGCCGAGACGACCATTTGCCCGTGGAATAAACAGCACCAATTGATGCGTATCGGAGTGAAAGCAAAAGAGATCCCTTCGGAAACATTGCCGTCGAGCAATTTCGTTTTCCTTATCGACGTGTCGGGCTCGATGTACGATGCAAACAAGTTGCCGCTCGTGAAATCGTCGCTGAAGCTCCTCGTGAACAATTTACGTGCCACGGACCGTGTGGCGATCGTTACCTATGCCGGTGCGGCGGGCGAAGCGTTGCCGTCGACCGGCGGTGATGACAAGCAGAAGATCTTAGACGCGCTGGAGAGTTTGCAGGCGGGAGGTTCCACCGCGGGAGGAGCGGGCATCGAACTGGCATACAAGATAGCCGAAAAGAACTTCGTGAAAGAGGGGAATAACCGAGTCATCTTGTGTACCGACGGCGATTTCAACGTGGGGGTTTCAAGAACCGATGAGTTGGAGTCGCTGATCGAGGCCAAGCGAAAGAGTGGTGTTTTCTTGACCGTGCTGGGATACGGGATGGGCAATTACAAGGACGATAAGCTGCAAACCCTTGCACAGACAGGCAACGGCAATCATGCCTATATCGACAACCTCCAGGAGGCAAATAAGGTGCTGGTGAACGAGTTCGGCAGCACGATGTATGCCGTGGCGAAGGACGTGAAGATACAGGTGGAGTTCAACCCCGCGTTCGTGAACGCGTACCGATTGGTCGGTTATGAAAGCCGATTGCTTGAGGACGAGGATTTTAACGACGATCTAAAGGACGCGGGGGAGCTGGGACCGGGACATACCGTAACGGCGTTGTACGAGATCGTACCCATCGACGTGGAGGCTCCGGTAGGCTCTATCGATCCGTTAAAGTATCAATCGACGGAGAAGGTCGCACCCGCGCCCAAGCTCAGGAACAGCAAGGAACTGTTGACCGTGAAACTGCGTTATAAAAACCCCGACAAGGAGATAAGCAACCTATTGGAAGTGCCGGTCTTGGCGAGTTCGATATCATCGAGCGCGTCCCGCGAAATGAAGTTCATCATGGCGGTCGCCCAATTCGGGCAGCTTTTGAGCGATTCCGATTACAAGGGCGACGCTACCTACTCAAAAGTGGTGGAGATGGCCCGGGAGGGGTTGGAGAACGACCCTCAAGGCTACCGTCGCGAGTTTATCCGCCTTGTGGAAGCGGTGGAGCAGATGAAGAAGTGATTACTCATCAAAAGAGGAGTTAAGGAAATTAAGCGATTGATTTACATTAAACCATAACTCTTCAATTCCCACCATATTCGGTTCCAAGGTGAGCACATCAAATCCTCCACCCACCAGCGATTGGCTCCTCATCAAGAATTTGTTCATGAAAAGATAATCGTATTCATTGGAGACGTCGATGACATGGATCGCCGTCTCTTTCAATAGCCCATCGCCCGAAGAGGTGAGGGCGTCAAGGATACATCGGATTTTACCGATGCTTGCTTCCGATTCATGGGGCTTACTAAGTGCATCAAACGCGACGGCTAGATAGTACAAATGGCGACAATTAAAGGGTTGTTGAATTAATGAAGATTGAAGCAGCGAAACTAACCTCTCCCATTCCTCCGTGGTTGGAGCCTCCTTGTTCAATAGCATTTTAATCTCTTCGCCAAAAGGAGACACGGCATAGGGGGAATAGCTTTCATTAAAAACGTAGCCGTAATAAAGATGGTGCTTTTCGTCCAACGTCATAAGGGTGTCGCCTCGTTCATATTTATTCCACAACTTGGTGTAATGGAGATCGGATTGTTCGTTTTCAATATTTTGCTTTATAAGCGTATAATCAGGGACCATGAAGTTGTCTTCCCATGATATCTCACTGTCAATAAAAAATTGACGAAGCAAGGTATCTCCTAATTGCGCGGCTTTTTTCGTGTACCTCGTTGCGTATACAGGCTTGCCTTGTTGTTCGTATAAAAAACCCAAATTGGCGTGTATTTCAGGCGACTCGGGCCTTAACCTTAAAGCTTGCTTAAAAATCAAAATCGCGTTGTCGAAAGCTTCATTTTGGGTGTGTATATCACCTAATGCCAAGTAAGGATCAATGTTAGTCTCGTCTTTTGAAATGGCTTTGGTGTAATAATCGATTGCTTTATCCCATTCTTTCTTGTAAGAGTGGGTCAATCCCAAGTTGAAGAACGCGTCGAAATAGTTGCTATCCGCCTCGATGGACTTTTGATAGTACCCGATCGCTTGGTCGTAATCACCATTTTCCAGTGCAGTATTGCCTTGCTTTTTCCACTCCTCGGCAGTTTGGGAGTATAAGAAGGTGCATCCGATAAGTAAACTGATAGTAATAATTGTCTTCATAATATTAATGTTAGTTTGATGTCGTGTTCTCGTTTTGTCTTAAGAGATAATCGTGTATGATAAGGGCCTTTATGTTGTTGGTTATCAGATATTATTTTGTAAAGATAATTAATTTTTCCGGAATGTGTATGTTTCCGGAATATCTTTTTAAATTGGGATAAGCCAAGCCGCGTAAATATGGCTGGCGAGGCCGAATAGGACGAAGAGGTGAAAGATGGCGTGAACGAACTCTCGTTTGGCTTTCGCGTAGATAATAGCCCCCACGATATAAAAAACTCCTCCTGTTATCAGCCAGTAAATTGCACGAATTGAATTCGTTGCATGAGCAGCATCAAGTAAAGGTTTAAACGCGATCAAGACGATCAATCCCATCGCCACGTAGGAGAATGTTTTCAAGTGGCTGTTCCGTTTGAGGGGCCTGAAGCTGATAATGATTCCTAACAAGGCGATGATCCATACCAGCCCGAAGAGTAACCACCCCCAGTATCGTTCTTCTCGTAATAGGATCAAGGTGAAGGGTGAGTAGCTAGCCGCGATCAACAAGTAGATGCTCGCGTGGTCGAAATGGCGTAGCCGTGCTTTCAACGCGGGTTCCCGTACGTAATGATACAAAGTGGAAGAGGCCATGCAAACTATCATCCCCAACCCGAAAAGGGCATACGCGAGCAACGCCCATCCAACGTTTGCCACGATCGCTTTATGAAGAAGGAGGAGCGTGGCGGCCACGCTCATCAATAGTCCCAAACCGTGGGTCAGCCAATTGGCTTTCTCTTCCCGATTGCTATAAAATTTTTCTTCAGGCATATTGAGTCCAAGCATTAATGATGAGTTTTTCCCGTAAACGCGAGAATTAGTGTGCCGCCAATTCATACCAGTGGATAAAGGCATAAGCATTTACCTGCAAAGGTACGCTTTCGAGTTGAACTGCCAAAACGTCATATATACTCCTTTGGCAAAGATTTTGACCTTATCTTGTTGTATATCTTACATTCAGGGGAAACATTTTGTTATTACGACTCTGGAAATAGAGCGATTTTACGATTTAAATGAAAAAACAATGTTTCGATCTCTCTTGTTTTGAATATACTAATAGGAATGAAATATAAAAGAACGATATGAACTTGAATAATTTTACGATAAAAGCGCAGGAAGCAGTGCAGAAGGCAATCGAGGTGGCTCAAGCCAACAACCAGCAGATGATCGAACCGGCTCACTTGCTTAAAGGGGTCATGGTGGTCGGCGAGGAGGTGACTAGCTTCTTGTTCCAGAAACTGGGGGTGAACAGCCACAACCTGGAGAGGGTGCTCGATAACGAGATCGAATCGTACCCGAAAGTATCGGGGGGCGATCCCATGTTGAGCCGGGAGACGAATGCCGTGTTCCAGAAAGCACTCGACTTCACGAGTAAGATGGGCGACCGGTTCGTGTCGCTCGAACACTTGCTGTTGGCTATCTTGGATGAAAAAAACAGTGCCGCGCGCATTATGAACGACGCGGGGATCACATTGAAACATTTGCAAGCGGCGGTGGAGGAGCTTCGACAAGGGAAGAACGTGACGAGCCAGACCGCGGAAGAGACGTATCAAGCGCTAAGCAAGTACGCGGTGAACCTGATCGAGATGGCTCGCAACGGGAAACTCGACCCGGTGATCGGTCGGGACGAAGAGATCCGCCGCGTATTGCAGATCTTGAGCCGGCGCACCAAGAACAACCCCATCCTGATCGGGGAGCCCGGTACCGGGAAAACAGCGATTGCCGAGGGACTGGCGCACCGGGTAATTCGGGGAGACGTGCCGGAGAACCTCAAGAGCAAGCAGATTTACTCGCTCGATATGGGGGCACTTATCGCTGGGGCCAAATATAAGGGGGAGTTCGAGGAGCGACTGAAGTCGGTGATCAACGAGGTGACCGGATCGGACGGTGAGATCATCCTCTTTATCGACGAGATCCACACGCTGGTGGGGGCGGGAAAAGGCGAGGGGGCCATGGACGCGGCCAACATCTTGAAGCCGGCACTGGCACGGGGTGAACTGCGCGCGATAGGGGCGACCACGCTGGACGAGTACCAGAAATATTTCGAGAAGGATAAAGCGCTCGAGCGGCGCTTCCAAACGGTGATGGTGGACGAGCCGAACGAGTCGGACAGTATCTCCATTCTACGGGGATTGAAAGAGCGGTACGAGAACCACCACAAGGTGCGGATAAAGGACGAGGCGATCATTGCCGCGGTGCAACTGTCGAGCCGTTACATTACGGATCGTTTCTTGCCCGACAAGGCGATCGACTTGATGGACGAGGCGGCCGCGAAGCTGCGTATGGAGGTGGACTCGGTGCCGGAGGAACTGGACGAGATCATGCGGAAAATCAAACAACTGGAGATCGAACGAGAGGCGATCCGGCGAGAGAATGATACCCAGAAGGAGGAACTGCTGACACGCCAGATAGAGGACCTTAGATCCGAAGAGTCACTCTACAAGGCAAAGTGGCAGGCAGAGAAGGAGCTGATCAACCAGATCCAACAGGATAAAATCGATATAGAGAACGCCAAGTTCGAGGCGGACCGTGCCGAGCGGGAAGGGGATTACGGAAAGGTGGCGGAATTGCGCTACGGCCGTATCAAGGAGAAGGAGAACGAGATCGAGGAGCTGCAGAGCCAACTGCACGAGAGGCAAGGGGGCCGGGCGATGATTAAGGAGGAGGTGGATGCCGAGGATATTGCCGACGTGGTGTCGCGGTGGACCGGTATTCCGGTGAATCGCATGTTGCAGAGCGAGCGGGAGAAGTTGCTTCACCTCGAAGAGGAATTGCACAAGCGGGTGGTGGGCCAAGAGGAGGCGATCACGGCCGTGGCCGACGCGGTTCGGCGTACCCGGGCGGGATTGAGTGATCCCAAACGGCCGATCGGATCGTTTATCTTTTTAGGGACTACCGGGGTGGGGAAGACCGAATTGGCGAAGGCGTTGGCGGAGTACCTGTTCGATGATGAGAACATGATGACCCGCATCGACATGAGCGAGTACCAGGAGAAGTTCAGCGCGGCACGGCTTATCGGTGCGCCTCCAGGTTACGTGGGGTACGACGAGGGAGGGCAACTCACCGAGGCGATTCGCCGCAAGCCGTACTCGGTGGTGCTGTTCGACGAGATCGAGAAGGCGCACCCCGATGTATTCAATATTCTTCTGCAGGTGCTGGATGACGGGAGGCTCACCGACAATAAGGGCAGGGTGGTGAATTTCAAGAACACCATTATCATCATGACATCCAACCTAGGATCGAACGTGATCCGAGAGAACTTCGAGAAGATCACGCCTTCCAACCGCGAGGAGGTGATAGAAAATACCAAGAACCTGGTGCTCTCAATGCTTAAGCAGAGCATCCGTCCCGAGTTCCTGAACCGGATCGACGAGATCGTGGTCTTCTCTCCGCTCAAGGAACATGAGATCGAGCAGATCGTACGCCTTCAGCTTGAGGGGGTGGGGCGTTTGCTGGCCGAAAGCGGCATCACGTTGAAATATACCGAAGAGGGGTTGCACAGCATTGCCGAAGCGGGTTTTGATCCCGAGTTCGGTGCAAGGCCCGTGAAGCGGGTTATCCAACGTAAGGTGTTGAATCAGCTATCGAAGGACTTATTGGCCGGGACGGTCGACAAGACCAAACCAATCATTGTGGACGCGATCGACGAGACGGTCTTTTTCCGGAATTAACTAATTATGTCATTCAAGTTTCGTATGTCATTCTGAAACGTGTGCAACTAAAGTGGAGTCCTTTAGATGTTTTGTGGGGACCCATAGCTCGAAATGAACGTAAAAAGAGTAGTTGTCTGAACGAAGTGAGTTCTACTCTTTTAGTGAATATTTGCGATAAGCCATATGAGTAGAGCCAAGCTTGCTTGAGTTATACCATGGCGAGCAAATATCTAACTTTAGTGAACGAGAGCTATTATGGGTCACAAAACATCGTCAGACGAAAATTTAGTTGCATAAAGTTCAATTGCGAAACTTGAATAATTAGTTTCATCTTTTCCAGAAGTCGGGAACCAAGAGGGAGAGCACGGTAAAGATCTCAAGCCGCCCCACCAGCATCAAGAAGCAGAGGTAATACTTGGCGAAAACGGTGGCCGATTCGTATGTTCCACCGGGGCCGTACGCGCCGAAACCGGTGCCAAGGCTACTGATCGAGGAGAACGAGACCCCGATGGACTCCTCGAATGTCATCCCGGTCAAACTCAACACCAAGGCACTGAACGCCGCGAGGGTTATATATAAGAAGGCAAATGCCAGCACCCGCGACGAGGTGTCGTCGGATATCACCCTCCCGTTGATCTTTACCCGGTAAAGCGCATCGGGGTGTACCTGCCGCTTAAAGACCAGCAACGTGTTTTTTGCCAGTACCACGAGCCGCGAGATCTTCATGCCGCCAGAGGTAGATCCTTGGCTGCCGCAGAACAACATCAAACCTAAAAATAGCAATCGGAACGACGCTCCCCATGACGGGTAATCTGCCGTGGTATACCCCGTGGTACTCACCGTGGAGACCACTTGAAACAGGGATGTTCGAAAGCTGCTTTCGACTCCTTCTGTACGATGCGTGACGAACAACGACACGGCGATTCCCACGGTAAATAACAACAAGATGCTCGCGTACCATCGGAACTCTTCGTCCTTGAAAATAGTCCCTGAAAATTTGGTAATGAACGCGAACAGGAGCATAAAGTTCGTTGCCCCCAAGAACATTAACACCGTGATCACGTATTCGGTATAAGGAGAGTGGTACGCGGCAATTCCTGCCTGTTGAGTAGAAAAACCGCCCGTAGAGATAGAAGAAAGCGCGTGGCACGCGGCATCGAACGCGTTCATGGGGCCAGCCAAAAGAAAGAGGAAGCCGATCAGCGTGAGGCTGAAATAGGTGATAAACATGTTGCGCACCACCTCTTTTACACGCGGACGCACTTGATCTACCGCGATGCCGGTGGCTTCCGCGTCGAAAAACTGCCCCGAGATACCTCCTCCAAAGATAGGCACTAGCGACATCGCGAAGATGATGATACCAATCCCACCAATCCATTGCGTGAAAGACCGCCAAAAATGAAGAGAACGGGGAAAAGCATCCAGGTCATCTAGCGTGGAGCTGCCGGTTGTTGTAAAGCCACACATGCTTTCGAAAAAGGCGTCTGTAAAAGAAGGAATGGCTCCGCTAAGTAAATAGGGGAGGGTGCCGTAGAGGGCGAGGGATATCCACGCGAGGGTGACCGTCAAAAACACCTCACGCTTAGTGATGTGCCCCCCCCGGCGATATTGCTTTCTACCAGCGAAAGCGAGAGCAGCACCCACGAGCAGGGTTATCCCCGAAGAGAGAAAAAGGCTCGGGGTAGCGTCTTCACGATAATAAGTCCCCACGATACCCGAAAGCAGCATGAAGAGGGCTTCCACCATGAGAAGAAGACCAATACTACTAAGTACGAATCGATAGTTTAGTTTCCGCATGAATATAAAAATCGTTACGTAATGTCTGATAAGTCGGGCGTGGGACTTACGCGGTTCAATTAAACAATGCCTCTATATGTTTTAGTGACCTGTTAAGAAAAAATACCACCACTTGATCGTACGGTTCAATAAGCGTATCTCCTTCCACCAGCATAGGTTCTCCGTTACGTATCAACGCTCCGAACGTGATATCACGTGGTAGATCCAAATTTTTCACCAACTTCTTTGTTACTTTTGAATTAGGTTTCGCGATCACTTCACCTACATTCGCATCCGCGAAAGTAAGACTTTTAATATTCGAAGCGTCTGCTCTCAATAACAACTCGTAAATTTTGCTGGCCGCAATCAGTTTTTTGTTGATTACAGTTCCTATATTGAACTGTTCAGCCATCGAAAGGTAATCGATGTTTTCCACCTCGGCCACCGTCTTTTTCACACCATATTGTTTGGCCATGATGCATCCAAGAATATTAGCTTCTGAGTTTCCCGTGAGAGCGAGGAACGCGTCTGATTCGGAGATACCTTCACGTAAAAGAAATTCGATGTTGCGCCCATCTTCCACGTAGACGGTCACGTTGGACGGAACCACTTCCACGAGCTGTTCTGCTCTTTCTCTATCCTGTTCTATTATCTTAATTTGAATATTTTGTGGTAGTTGTTGTATGGTACGTGCAGTGATCCTGCTACCTCCCATGCAGATGATTCGTTTGGTTTCGAAGGATTTTTTGCCGAGGAGCTCCGGCAATGCTTCCATGTTTTTTCGTAAGGTGGTAAAATAGAGTATGTCGTCTGTCAGAATCTGATCGCTCCCTTTGGGGATAAGCGTGTATGAACCCCGCTTGATGGCCACCAAATGAAACTGCTTGGTCTCTTGCATGAGATCACTTAAGTAGTGATTAACGATGGGTGCATTTTCTCTCACCTTCGCTCCCGCGAGAATGATTTTTCCGCTGCATAGCTCCCATGAAAAACGCGTCCATGGAGTTTTCAATGCCATGGCTATCTCTTTTGCCGCGATGAGTTCGGGATAGATCATGGAGTGGATCCCGAGCTTCTCGAAAAATTCACTGTTTTTGGGAAGCAGGTACTCATAGTTGTCGATACGAGCAAGAGTCTTTTTAGCTCCCAAGTTGGAAGCGAGCATGCACGAGGTCATATTTTTTGACTCTTCAGGAGTAACACCGATAAAAAGATCTGCTTGCGATGCACCCGCCTCGGTGAGATCCTTGAGCGACGTACAATTCCCTATGAAAGTAAACACTTCCGAGTCGTCTCGAACAAGAGATAACCTCTCTTTATCGTCGTCCATGAGGGTAATATCATGGTTTTCCTGCCCTAGAAGTTTCGCGAGGTGAGTTCCCACGGCCCCCGCTCCGGCAATGACTATTTTCATCGGATCAGTTCGATGGAATCTACGGGCCGAGGTTGTTTCTCCAGCTCACGACCCTCTTGTTTTATGATGTTTTCTACACGCTTAATCATCTTCAGAATACCCGGTTCATCAATTCCGGTAATCTGTTGCAACTCTTTAATAGAGCCATGTGTGACGAATTGGTCATCGATAGCAACTCGAAACACACGTCGATCATAGTAGCCATTTTCAGCCAAGAACTCGAGAACGGTACTTCCCAATCCTCCTTTCTTCACTCCTTCTTCCACGGTGATTATGTACTTGAATTTTTTCGCCACTTTCGTGAGTAATTCCTCATCAATTGGTTTCAAGAAGATCATATCATAATGGGCAATGCTGATGCCGGTTTTTTCTGCCTCAGCGATAGCTTTAGCGGCGTTGTTGCCAATGGTTCCGAGGGAGAGGAGAGCGATCTCTTTTCCCTTTTTTAGTTTTCTTCCCTTTCCGATGGGGAGTATCTTCGGTTCGTTTTGCCATTCCGGTATCTCACCTTGACCTCTTGGGTAACGAATCACGAAGGGGGCATCATTCCCGTAGGCCGCTGTGTGCATTAAGTTACGAAGTTCATGTTCGTTGTATGGAGCCGATATCACCAGGTTGGGAATGGGGCGCATATACGCCAAGTCAAACACGCCATGATGGGTGGGCCCGTCCGGCCCAACCAGTCCCGCTCGGTCTAAACAGAAAATAACTTTCAATTTCTGCAGTGCCACATCGTGGATAACCTGATCATACGCCCTTTGCATGAATGAAGAGTAGATGTTACAAAACGGAAGCAGCCCTTCCTTAGCCATTCCTGCCGAAAAGGTTACCGCGTGCGCTTCGGCTATTCCCACGTCGAAGGCACGATTGGGGAACCGTTGCATCATATAGGTCATTGAGCATCCGGTAGGCATGGCGGGAGTTATTCCCACGATACGTTCGTCTTTTTCGGCCATCTCCACAAGGGTATGCCCAAATACATCTTGATAGAGCTGAGGTTGGTTTTTTTTGTTTTTTATGATTCGTTCACCCGTCTCTTTATTGAAAAGCCCTGGGGCGTGCCATATAGTGGCAGCTTTTTCTGCCGGGCTGTAACCCTTTCCTTTTATCGTTTTAATATGAAGCAACTTGGGTCCCTCCATATCTTTTATGTTTCTCAGGATACGGATCAGTCCCGGCAGGTCGTGTCCGTCGACCGGACCGAAATATCGGATGTTAAACCCTTCAAAAAGGTTCTGCTCCTTTGTTATAAGCGATTTAACGCTGTTATTAAATCGTAGTACAAGGTTTTTTTCTTTTTCGGTAATCAATTTTCGCTTCTTGAACCCCTGGTAAATATGGTTTCGCATCCGGTTGTATTTATACGAGGTGGTAAGTTTCACCAGGTAGTCCTGCATGGCTCCCACGTTATTGTCAATCGACATATTGTTGTCGTTCAATACAATCAAGAGGTTATTGGGATGCGAGCAAACGTTGTTCAACCCCTCGTAGGCAAGCCCTCCCGTCATCGATCCATCCCCGATAATAGCCACGATACGGCGTTCGGTTTCATTATTAAGCGAGGCCGATACAGCCATCCCCAACGCCGCGGAGATAGAAGTTGACGCGTGTCCGGCGGCAAAGGTATCGTATTCGCTCTCTTCGGGATTGGTAAAGCCCGAAAGACCTCCTAATTTCCGGTTAGTGGGAAAGCGGTTACGCCGTCCCGTGAGAATCTTATGTCCATAAGCTTGATGCCCCACGTCCCAAACTAGGCGGTCGTAAGGTGTATTGTAAAGGTAATGAAGAGCTACGGTGAGCTCCACGGTTCCCAAACTCGAACCAAAGTGACCCGGGTTATTAGAGAGTTGCTCGATGATATACTCCCTCAATTCGGTGCTGACTGTTTCCAGTTGCTCTATGGTAAGTCCCTTCAGATCGTCGGGGCTATTTATTTTTTGCAAATATCTCATGATGTAAATTCACCCATCCTCTCATATTAACGAGTAGCGATGCAAATAGTTTAATTCGCCATGTCGGAGAAAAACTTAATGCGCACCAGTCGGATCTCCGTTTCCGTGTATTCGGAAAGTTCCTCTAATGCTGCTTCTAAGTTATCACTCTCTGACTCTTTAAAATAGGCGTAGATATCCTGAATAACATCTAAAGCCATCACTTCGTTAAGGAAATAATCGATATTTATCTTGGTTCCCGAGTAAACAATTGCTTCAACTTCCGTCAACATCTCATTGAAGTCTATCCCTTTAGATTCCGCCAAGTCGTCGAGTGCTACTTTCCTGTCGATTGCTTGTACGATGGAAACTTTCAGTTTCGACTTGTTAGCAACCGTTTTGACTCGCA
>CAYFMZ010000006.1:38779-40755 GCA_964344275.1 uncultured Proteiniphilum sp. | reverse complement strand
GTTCAAATAAATTTGAACTTTTGTTCGTATTACTTATCGAAATAGTTGGTAATTAGCAAAAAACCAGCTATCTTTGCAGCGTTTTTTTTATAGCAATATAATGTCTCACTTATTTAATTAAACAATTATTCAACAACAAATGACTGACAACCTAACACAACCAGTCCCTATCGAAGACTTCGACTGGGCAGCTTATGCTGAAGGCGATGCCTACAGCGAAGAAAGCAGGGAAAAACTTACCGAGAGCTACGACAGTACCCTAAGCAAGATTAGCGACAAGGAAGTAGTGAATGGTATCGTTACCTCCATGAACAAACGCGAAGTGGTTGTAAATATCGGGTATAAATCCGATGGCGTGGTCTCTATGAACGAGTTCCGCTACAATCCTGACTTGAAAGTTGGCGACGAGATTGAAGTATATATCGAAAGCCAAGAAGATAAAAAAGGACAGCTGGTCCTTTCACATAAGAAGGCACGTGCTTCTCGCTCGTGGGATCGAGTGAACGCCGCGCTTGAAAACAACGAGATCATCAAGGGATATATCAAGTGCCGTACCAAAGGCGGTATGATCGTGGACGTATTCGGTATCGAAGCGTTCCTCCCGGGATCGCAGATCGACGTGAAGCCTATCCGCGACTATGACGTATTCGTGGATAAAACCATGGAATTCAAGGTGGTGAAAATAAACCCTGAATATAAGAACGTGGTGGTTTCACACAAAGCACTCATTGAAGAAGAACTAGAACAACAGAAGAAGGAGATCATCTCGAAACTCGAAAAGGGACAGGTACTCGAAGGTGTGGTGAAAAACATCACTTCCTACGGGGTGTTTGTAGACCTTGGCGGTGTAGACGGACTGGTTCACATTACCGACCTTTCGTGGGGACGCGTACAGCACCCGGAAGAGGTGGTGAAACTGGACGATAAGATCAACGTGGTGATCCTCGACTTCGATAATGAAAAGAAACGAATTGCCCTTGGACTGAAGCAGCTAACACCGCACCCGTGGGATGCGCTGAGCGAGAACATGCAAGTTGGCGATATCGTGAAAGGAAAAGTGGTGGTGATCGCCGACTATGGTGCTTTCGTGGAAATCGCACCGGGAGTAGAGGGACTAATCCACGTTTCCGAAATGAGCTGGACACAGCACCTGCACAGTGCACAAGACTTTATGACCGTGGGCGAAGAGGTGGATGCAATGATCCTTACACTCGACCGCGACGACCGTAAAATGTCCCTAGGAGTGAAACAACTGAAGCCAGATCCATGGGAAAGCATCGAGATCAAGTACCCGGTGGGAAGTACTCACACGGCTAAAGTACGTAACTTCACCAACTTTGGAGCCTTCGTGGAAATCGAAGAGGGAGTGGAGGGATTAATCCATATCTCCGACCTGTCGTGGACCAAGAAAATCAAGCACCCGAGTGAAGTAACCGAGATCGGAGCACCTATCGACGTGCAGGTATTGGATATAGATAAAGAAAATCGTCGCCTGAGCTTGGGACACAAGCAACTGGAAGAGAACCCGTGGGACGTGTTCGAAACCATCTTTACCGTTGGCTCTATCCACGAGGGAACCATCGTGGAACTGCTTGACAAAGGTGCCGTTATCTCTCTACCATATGGTGTGGAAGGATTTGCCACACCAAAACACCTGGTTAAAGAAGACAATTCACAGGCACAAGTAGAAGAGAAACTGGAATTCAAAGTGATCGAGTTCAACAAAGACGCTAAACGAATCATCGTTTCTCATAGCCGCATCCATGAAGATATCTCCGGCGAGGACTCCAGAAGAAGAGGAGGAAGACGAGGAGGAAGAAAAGAGAGCGGTGTGGAAACTGTGGCTGCTGCAACAGTAGTGGAACGTACCACGTTAGGCGATATCGAAGAATTGGCCGCCCTGAAAGAGAAGCTGGATAACCAGAAGGTGGAAGCACTGAAGAAGAAAGCAGCCAAAGAGGCGAAGGCAGCAGAGG